>JBPOIX010000216.1:0-1558 GCA_052034175.1 Actinomycetota bacterium | reverse complement strand
CGAGCCATTCGACGCCATCGAAGGCGAGTTCCTCCTGGCCGACTACGCCACCAACGTGGGCGGCAAGCTCACGGTGGTCGGGACCTGGTCCGTGACCGGTCCCAACGTTGGCCCGTCCGCAATCGCCGCTAACCTGCGGGTGCCCCCGAGCCGCCACGGACAGCCGATTGCCTTCACGATCGAGTTGCTCGATGCTGACGGCCAGTCTGTGCTTCCGCAACCACTGATGGGCCAGGCCGAGGGCACCGTTGTCGAAGGTCTTCCGGAGGGGACCTGGCTGGACTTGCCGCTGGCGATGAACATCCCCCCGTTGCCTCTGCTGCCTGGTCGACGCTACGAATGGAGGCTCTGGGTGGACGGGAAGACGTACCCCCATTGGCGTAAGCCGTTCTACGTTCGCCCGCAGGATCTGGCTAGCTAGAGCTACGGCTTCGCCCCCGGCGAGACCTTGCATTCAGGTCGCCGCCCGACTACCCGACGTCCCTCCTGACTGTCCGCACCACGCCCGCGGCCAGCGGCAGCACCACCCAGAACACGATCGAGACCATGATCTGCGGGACATAGCCGGACCATTCGTTCTCGAGGACTGCGTTCCACGTGGTGGACATGTCGACCCACTCCGACACCAGTTTCGAGGCCTGGCCGAGCAGCGCGAACGCTGCAGGCAGTGCGAAGGAGGCGGCGATGGCAGCGGCGGAGTTCTGCAGCAGCACCCCCAGCGCCACGGCGGCGAGCACGTTGAGGAGCACGTACACCAGATAGCCGGCGATGGCGCCGGCGCTCATGTCCGCCTCCAGGGTGCGGCCAGAGGCTGCGGCCGCCCCGATGCCCGCAGCGGCGACCAGTCCACCGAACAGCGCACCGCCAACGCCCATCATCAGCGACACCGTCAGCTTGGCGTTCACCACTCGGATGCGGCGCGGCTCCTGGGTGAACGTGGTCATCACGCTGCGTTGGCTCCACTCGCCGGTGAACATCAGGATCGCCACCACCGGCAGGAGGATCGACAACCCGAGGCCGGCAACACGGAGGTAGGTGGCGTGCGTCTGGTCGAAGCTCGCAGGCTTGAGCACCGGCACCAGCGTGATCCCGGCGGTCGACAGGGCGACGAGCGCGAGCAGCCAGCGTGCCGCGCGGGTGTCGGTGGCCTTGGCCCAGTCCACCCGCACGAGCCGGGAGAACGGGATGGGGCCCGGCGCCGACGAGGCCACGCCGGCGGCCGCAGTGGAGGCAGCAAGTGACGTGCTCATGCCGCGACCTCCGCCGACGAGGCCGAGGCCGCGCCCGAGACCGAGCCAGCCGTGAGCGAGAAGAACAACTGCTCCAGGCCGTGCGTCTCCAACTGGCGCAACTCGGTGAGCAGCACGTGGTGGTCCCGCGCCACACCCGCCAGCACCTCGGTGGTCACCCGGCCGCCACACACGTCCACGGTGAGCGCATCGCCCGGGCCGGTGGTGTACTCGATGCCGGCCGCCCGCAACGCCGCGGCCAGGGCCGCGGGGTCGGGGCTGCGCACGAGGATCGTGGAGCTGGCGAGCAACTCGGCCAGGCGGCCGGC
>JBPOIX010000404.1:0-4169 GCA_052034175.1 Actinomycetota bacterium | reverse complement strand
ATGTCGTCGGGGTTGATGTGGTGCTCGTGCACCAACCGTCGGACCACCGGCGACAGCAGCCGGTTGTCCGCGGCGTGGGGTTCGTCGGCGGCTGCGGGTGCAGGCTCCGAAGGAGGTGCGGGCGGGGCCGCGGCTTCCATCACGGGCGCAGGCGCGGGTGCCGGTGCAACGTCCACCACCGGAGCGGGAGCCGGGGTCGGGGCGGGAGCCGGGGCCACCTCGACGACCGGGGCGGGCTCTGGAGCGGGGGCGGGTGCCGCCTCGGCGGCAGCGCCGGCGCCGACGACGGCGATGACCGCACCGACGGGCACGGTGTCTCCCTCGGCGGCGCGGATCTCGTGCAGCACGCCGGCCACGGGGGACGGCACCTCGGTGTCCACCTTGTCGGTGCTGACCTCGAACAGGGGCTCGTCGGCGGCGACGGTGTCGCCGACCTTCTTGAACCAACGGGTGATGGTGCCGTCGGTGACGGTCTCGCCCAATTGCGGCAGGGTGACGTCGGCCATGGTGGGTACTCCTCCGGGGAAGGGTGAATCAGGCGTTCAGGCTGCGGCCGGTGAGCGACAGCATCGTCTCGCCGAAGAGCTCGGTGAGGCTGGGGTGGGGCTGGATGAACTCGGCCACTTCAGGCACCGTGGCTTCCCAGTTGACGGCCAGATAGCCGCCGCTGAGCTGCTCGGTGACCCACGGGCCGACCATGTGTACGCCGAGTACCTGGCCGGCCGAGCCGTCCGGGTTGCGCTTGGCGATGATCTTCACCAGGCCGTCCAGCTCGCCGAGGATCTGCGCCCGGCTGTTGGCACGGAACTGGTGCTTGGCCACCACCACGTCGTGGCCGGCCTCGCGGGCGGCTTCCACGCTGGGGCCGCAGAACGCCACTTCGGGGTGGCAGTAGATGGCCCACGGCACACGGTCGTACGCCACGGGCATGGGGCTTTCACCGAGGATGTGCTTGGTGACGAGGATGGCTTCGGCATAGCCCACATGGGCCAGCGCCGGGGTGTTGATGAGGTCGCCGATGGCGTACACACCCGGCTCCGCGGTGCGGCAGTAGGAGTCCACCTCGACGAAGCCGCGGTCGCTGACCTTGACCGCTGTGCCCTGCAGGCCGAGCTGGTCGGCGTACGGGCGGCGGCCGATGCTGACGACCACTGCGTCGACCTCGATGCTTTCGCCCTCACCGAAGTGGACGGTGGTGCCACCACTGCCGTTGAGCGTGTGCCCGAGCACCTTCACGCCGGTGCGGATGTCGATGCTCTTCTTCTTGAAGCTGCGCACGACCACGTTGGCGACGTCCGCATCCAGCCCGGGGAGAATCTTCGGCAGGCCTTCGAGGATGGTGACGCGGGCGCCGAGGTCGGCGAACGTGCTGGCGAACTCGCAGCCGATGGCGCCGCCGCCGATGACCGCCACCCGCGGGGGCACGCGGTCGAGCATCAGCACTTCGTCGCTGGTCATGATCGGGCTCTGCTGGCCGGCAGGCGCGGGCTCGAAGCCAGGGATGGTGCGTGGCACGGAGCCGGCCGCGAGCAGCACGTTGGTACCGGTGATGGTCTCGGTCGTGCCGTCCGCCTTGGCCACCGTGACCGTGCGGTTCGGCCCGAGTGAGCCGGCGCCTTCGATGATCGTGATCTTCTTCGACTTCATGAACCCGGTGAGGCTCTTGACGATGCCGTCGACGATCCTCTGCTTGCGGGCCTGGGCCACGGCGAAGTTGACGACCGGCGCCGACGACTCGATGCCGAACTCCGCGGCGTGCGCCACATGGCGCTGCACGGCGGCAGTTTCGAGGAAGGCCTTGGCCGGGATGCAGCCACGGTTGAGGCAGGTGCCGCCCATCGACCCCTTCTCCACGACCGCCACGTTGAGGCCTGCGGACGTGGCGTACAGGGCGGCGCCATAGCCGCCCGGGCCGCCGCCGATGACCACGAGGTCGAACTCTGCACTCATCGAATCGGGCTCCGTTTCGAGTCGGGGGTGAACCGTGCGGCGGTTACGGTACCCGCTCCCGCCAGGGACGAGGGAGAAACGGGGGAAGTTACCCCCGGGTCACCTCAGCACCCAGCGCACCACCTGGTCCGCACGGCGCAGCACCAGCTGACGGTCGCCACTCGGCAGGGCCGCAGCAGGGAACGCAACCTCACACTCCACCGCGGCCAGGGTGAAACCGAGGCATGTGGAGGCGTCGATGTCCGCCGTGGCCTTCACCGCACCCGTGCCGACCAGCTCGAACGCGGCCAGCCCGGAGGGGTCGTCGATGCCCGAGAGGCGCACCTGCACCCGGGCCATCCCGGAGGACTCCTCGAAACCCAGCACCACGACCACCGCGTCGCCCGCACGGCCTTCGTCGCCGACGTGCAGCGCGGTGCTCTCCTGCTGATTGGAGATGCGCAACAACTGGATGCCGCCGGCCAACAGGATGGCGAGGCCGCAGGTGACGGCAAGGAGAAGCAATGTGCGGGTGCGCATGCCCCGCACAGGCTAGAGCGACTATCGTCCGACACCATGCGCCGCCCGCTCACCGTCCTCGCAGCCGTAGGTCTGCTCGCGGCATGCGGTGCGGACGGTGCCGCCACGGGCACGGCGGGGTCCACCATCGGGGAGCCGTCGTCCACGGTGCCGGCAGCGATCGAAGGCCCAGGCTCCGAAGCCACCGACGGGGACGCCACCTCGACCACCATGTCCGGGGTCGCCGCCCCGGAGGCCCTGCAGTTCAGCGCGGCGCAGGTGGGCGGCGAGCCGCTCGACCTGCGCCAGTTCGCCGGCACCACCGTGGCCTTGTGGTTCTGGGCACCCACTTGAAGCGTCTGCAACCGTGAAGCCCCCTCGGTCGAGGCGGCATCGCTCCGCTGGGCCGGCACCGTGCAGTTCGTCGGTGTCGCCTGGGTCGGCGACGACGCCTCGTTCCAGGACTTCATCGACCGCCACGGCCTGACCTTCCCTCAGCTCAGCGACGACAACGGCGAGATCTTCGCCCGCTTCGGCGTGCCCTCCCAGCCGGCGCTGGTGGTGATCGGCGTGGACGGCTCGGTGCAGCAACTGTTCGGTGCGGTGGACGGCGATCTGCTCGACGACATCCTGGGCGACACCGTCGGCTGAGCCGGCGCTGGCTACGCTCACCGCATGGGCCTCAAGGACCTCGCCAAGCGCCTCCGAGCCACCGTCGACCAGATCGACGACGAACGAATGCAGGACCGGTTCTCCGGCCTCGGGCTGACATCCATCGGTGAACTGGCTGCGCGCACGCCCGCTCGGGTCGGTGGCGAGGTCACCCGGACGCGTATCGCCCCACGCTCGGGCGTGCCGGCGTTCGAGATCAGCATCTCCGACGGCACCGGGACCGCAGTGGCTGTCTTCACCGGGCGCCGCCATGTGGCGGGTCTGGAGCACCACCGGGCCGTCGTGATCGAAGGGGTGGCGCGCAGCGAGCGCGGCCGGCTGGTGATGTTGAACCCGGCCTACACCCTGCTGCCCAACTGAGCGCTGCCCCGCTCACGCCCGCGGCCCGAGCGTTCAGCCGATGAGCACGCCGCGGACTGCTTCTTCGCTGTCCGCGGTGACCAGCACGAGCACCTCGTCGCCCTGACGCAGGATGGTGTCGCCGCGAGGCACCACCACCCGCTCGTCGCGCAGGATGGCCACCACCGTGGCATCGCGCGGGAAGCCGAGCTCGACGATCTCCTTGTCCGCTGCGGGCGACGCCTCGGCGAGGGTCACTTCGCACAGCTTCGCCTTGCCGCCCTCGAAGGCCAGCAGGCGCACGAACGAGCCGACGGTGACCGCCTCCTGCACCAGGCCGGTGATCAGGTGCGGGGTGCTGACCGACACGTCCACACCCCAGGTCTCGTTGAACATCCACTCGTTCTTCGGGTTGTTCACGCGGGCCACCACGCGCGGCACGGCGAACTCCTGCTTGGCGAGCAGGGAGATGACCAGGTTGTCCTCGTCGTCGCCGGTGACGGATGCCATCACGTCGGCGCGCTCCAGCCCGGCCTCCTTGAGCGTGTCGATGTCGCAGGCGTCGCCCTTCATCCAGGTGACCCCTTCCACGCCCTCGCGATGCCGCCCGACGACGTCGGCGTCGCTGTCGATGATGGTGACCTGATGGCCGCCACCTGTGAGTTGCTCAGCGATGAACCGGCCGACACTGCCGCCACCGGCGATGATGA
>JBPOIX010000015.1:0-6526 GCA_052034175.1 Actinomycetota bacterium | reverse complement strand
TCCCGCTCATGGCGGCGTCGACGTGCAGCCACATCCCGTTGGCGCCGGCCACCTCGGCGATCTCGGGGATCGGGTCGAACGCCAACGACGAAGTGGTGCCGCGGTTGGCGCACACCCAGAACGGCACCAGGCCCGCGGCCCGGTCGGCGGCCACCATGCGCGCCAACTCGGCGGGCACCATGGCAAACGTGGCGGGGTCGTGGGGCACCACCCGCATGCGATCCACGCCAATCCCGGCGATGCGCAGGCCCTTCTCGAGGGAGGAATGCGATTGCGAAGTGCTGTAGGCCACCAAGCGAGACGTATCGCCGTCGTGGTTCACTGCGCCACCCGTGGCGCGCCAGCGGGCGGCGAGGATGGACGTGAGCGTGGCCTCGCTGGCCGACCCCTGGATGACACCGCCGCCGTGGGCGCTGGTGCTGCGGAACTTCTCGGGCAAGCCGAGCAGCTCCTGCATCCAGTCCATCATCAGCGTCTCCACCTCGGTGCAGGCGGGGCTGGTGACCCAGCTCATGCCCTGCACGCCGAGGCCCGAGGCGGCCAGGTCGCCGAGGATGGCCGGGTACGACGTGTTGCCCGGGAAGTAGGCGAAGAAGCTCGGATGCTGCCAGTGAGTGATGCCGGGCATGACGATGCGGTCGAGGTCGGCGAGCACGTCCTCGAACGACTCGGCCTCACCGCGCACGACGGCGGCCGGAGGGTGTTCGGGCAACGAGGCGCGGATGTCGCCCGGCTGCACCCGCGAGCCCACGGGGTGCTGCTCCACCCCTTCGAGGTACTCGGCGATCCAGTCGATGAGCGCGTGGCCGTGCTGGCGGAACTCGTCCGGGGTCATGGCCGCCACGCTACGACGCGGCCGACGCCGAGCCCCCGCTCGTCCGCCGCATCTTCTCCTCCAGGTCCATGTCCACCACATACGCGGTTGCTGCGGCGTGGGCCGACTCGTGCCCGGTGATCGCCACGAGGAACGGTTCGCGGTGGATGGCGAGTAGCGCGCCATCGGTGCGCGCCGTGACGGTGGCGGTGCGCGGGGAGCCGTGCAGCAGCGCCACCTCACCGAAGAAGTCGCCCTGGGGCGCGGTGCGGATGAACACCCCGTTCATGTCGATGTCGAACTCGCCCACCGCGACCGCGTAGAACACGTCGCCGACCTCGCCCTGACGGATGATGACGTCGCCCTTGGCGACCTTCTGCCGCTCGCCGGCGCGAGCCACCGCCTCCAACGACGCCGCCGGGAGCGGCGCGAACATCGGCAGGTTGGCCAGCAGCGCCATCTCCACCACAGGCACGCTGGCGTGCGCATCCGCGTCGCCGAGGGCGCGGCTGGTGAGGAGCGCCAGTACCGCCAGCACCCCTCCCACCACCACCAGGCCCGTCTCCGCCCCGACGGAGGCGGTGAGCACCTGCCCCAGCCCGGCACCCACCAACTGCGACAGACCACCGACCAGGCCGAACCCGGCGAACAACGGCCCGAGCCGGCGCGGGTCGGTGGACCGCTGCAGCAGCATCCGGCTGAGGTTCTCCATCGCCGACAGGCACATGCCCAGCAAGGGCAGCGCCACGAACACCACGGGGCGCTCCGTGACGACGCCCAGCACGACCAGCAGCAGCGCCGACGCAACGATCCCGCCGGAGAGCACGCGGCGCAGTTGGGAGCGCCGCACCGCCACCGTGATGAGGAAAACGCTCAGCGCCGCGCCACCCCCGAGCAGGCCGGACAGCAGGCCCGGGCCGCCCGCACCGAGGCTCAACGCCTGGATGGCGACGATCACCAGCAGCACGTCGAACGCGCCGATCACCAGATTGCGTGCGGCAGAGATGCCGAGCACACCGACTGCCCACGTTCGCTCACGGAGCTCTGCGGCAACCTCGCGCATCACCCGCCTCTGCGCGACGTCCTGCCCCGAGGGCCGAACCCGCCCCGCACCGCCAGGGCGCCACGCGGTGGCCGCGAACGCGATGGCCGAGCCAGCCGCGCTGACCGCGAACACGGCGGCGATCTCACCGAGGCCGGCGAGTGCGGCCGCGCACAGCGGCCCCACCAGCCCGCAGACGCTGTCGCAGTACGAGACCCTCAGGTTGCTGCGCACCAGGTCCTGCGTGGACGTGGAGATGGCGGGAAGGAGCACCGCGCCGGTGGGGCGCAGTGTGTGAATGGCGGTCAGCGACATCGACACCAACGTCGTCACCACCGGAGCAGGAAGGCGGGCAGCTGCCGCGCCGGCGGCGGCTGCCAACGTGACTGCCTGGGCCGCGAAGCCCCACATGCGGACCGAGTGCGCGGCGTATCGCGCGGTGAGGTGAGCCGCGAGTGGAGCACCGATCTGGGGTGGGCCGTGCACGACCAGCGACAGGTAGCCGACCGCCGGCGCCCCGCCCCACTGATAGGCGTACACGGCAACGCCGATGAGCGCGATCCACTCCCCCACCACGGTGACCAGGTGTGCCAGCACGAAGCGATGCAGGCGCGCGTTCGTCATCTGCATTGAGCTTGGATCTCCCCGATCAGCATCGCCTCGCGACCGAAGCCCTGAGACTCTGCCACAGCGGCTGCCTCGGCAAGGAGATCGCCGGCGCCGTCGGCGCGCCCGGCTGCGCGAAGCGCCGTCGCCAATGAGCGCCGGGCCGATACCCCGTCCAACCGGGCCCCGAGCCGGTCGGCCTGCTCCTTCGCCTCGGTGAGCAGCTCGATCGCTGTGTCCATGTTGCCCAGCTCCAGCGCCAGCAGACCCAGCGTGCGCGACAGCAGACCGAAGGACGACGAGCCGCCGCCCGTGACGCTGATGCGGCCGCGAAACTCCCACAACTGGTCGAACAGGGAGCGGCAGTGGTCGTGCCGGCCCAGCCCGACCGCCACCTCGGCCAGGGCCTGCTGCACCGCCAGCCAGAAGTAGTTGCGCGGCAGGTCGTCGGGCCGGTCGAGCACCTCTTCGGCGCCGGCGTGATCGCCCGACCACCAGAGGGCGACGGCCAGGCCGGCCGCCCACATGCGCGCCTGCGGGCCGGTGGTCATCGACTGCAACGAGCCGACGAGGTCGCCCAACACGCCCGCCTGGTAGGCGAGCAACGCGGTCTGGATCATCCAGGTGCCCTCGGCGTCCACGAGCAGGGCACCGAACCGTTGGAAGAGCTCGTCCACCCGCTGCTGCGCGCCCGGCTCCGACCGCAGAATGTCAATGGTGAGGCGCAGGCGCTGCACGAGGAACTCGTTCTGCTCGTCATGCATGGCCCGGACCGTGGGTTCCAGTTGTTCCAGCCGCGCTTCGCATCCGTCGAGGTCGCCGCGCTCGAGCAGGCATTCGGCGGCAAAGAACCCCGCGAGGAACGACAGACGTGCATCGCCGGTGGCCCGCGCCAGCCGCCCCAGATCGCGAGCGATCTGTTCCCGTCGATCGAGCGTGGCCGGTTCCCACAGGCAGACGAACTCGGCGTGGAGCACGTCGACCAGCATCTGGGTGTCGCCGAGCTCGGCAGCCAGACGATTGGCCTCAGCGATGAGGGCCACACGACGCTCACGGCTTGGCGAGAACGTGTGGTGCGAGGCCAAGGCTGCCAGCAGGCGCACCCTCAACGGCGAGCGCTCGGGCAGCAACCCCAGTGTGTCCTCGCACAGCTCGATCATCTCGGTATCGGGCGCCTCCGCCACCCAGAACGAATTGGTCCCCAGCCAGGTGCCGAGCGTGGCTGCCTCGGCCATCAACAGCGGGTCGCGTGCGGTGCGCGCCAGGCGGGCCGCGCGCACCGCCGCGTCCTTGAAGGCCGGGTCGAACAGTGAGCGTCTGGCCGCCGCCAGACCGAGCCACGCCTTGGCGCGAGTGTGCGTCTCCGCCCGAACGTTGTGGTTGAGCAACTCGATCACGCGGTCGTAGCGCGCCTTGGCCGACTCGAAGGCGAGCGCGCCCATGTCGCGGTCGGCCGCGCGGAGCAGGTACTCGATCGCGTGGTCGTCCGCGCCGGCCATCTGCCAGTGGTGGGCGAGCTCGTCGAACTGGTCCGCGCCGCGTGCCTCCAGTGCTTCGGCGGCGCTGCGGTGGGCGCGGGCTTTCCGGCTGGCGGTCATCCCATCGAGGAGCGCCGTGCGCACGATGGCGTGGACGAACTCGAATTGGTCCACCCCCAGTTCCCGCACGAGCCCGGCCCGGGCCACACCTTCGAGCACATCGAGCACATCGAGCGCATCGTCGGCACGCCCGCCGGCGACCGCGGCGAGCAGATCGACGGAGAAGGAGGCCCCGAGGACGGCGGCGAAGCGCAGCAGGTCGACTGCGCCGGGTACCAGCTGGGCCAGCCGCTGGGTGACCACATCGGCGACCGGCACGGGCACGACGGAGGTGAGATCCTGCTCGATCTGGCCGGTGTCGCTGAGATGCCGCAGCAACTCGGCGGCGAAGAACGGGTTGCCCGCGGTCTCCCGGCACACCGCCTCGGCCACCAGGGCGGCACGGCTGATGGATGCCGCCGGGGCCACCGTGCTGACCAGCCTTGCCACGTCGACCTCGGTGAGCACGTCGGGTTCGAGGACGGTGGTGGTGCGCAGCGGCCGAACCTCGGCCAGCAGGTCGCGCAGCGGGTGCGCGGGGTCGACGTCGCCATCGCGGAACGTGCCAACCACCAGCAGCCGATCGTCGCCGAGCTGGGTGAGCAGATGGCGCAGGAGCAGCACCGTGGGCGCAGTGGCCCAGTGCAGGTCATCGACCACGAGCAGCAGCGGTTGCCGGCTGGCAAGGCGGCGCACGAGGTCGCCGACGGCGTCGAACAGCTCCTGGCGCGGCAGGTACAGCTGCGGCTCGTCGGCCACGTTGGTCCCTGCACCGGCGACACCGGCGACACCGGCGACACCGGCGGCGCTGGCGGTGCCCACAGGGCCGGCGGGGAAGAGGCGGGCCAGCGGGCCGGCGTGTGCCGTGAGCGCCGCGTCGAGCGCCGCGTCGAGCCCCGCAGCCGCGCGGAAGGCCATGGCCACCGGCTCGTACGGCACGTCGACGTCGCTACTGCACCAGCCGCCGAGCACCAGCCCGCCCGCAGCGTGAGCGGTCGCCGCACACTGCGAGACCAGCCGCGTCTTGCCGATCCCGGCCTGACCGCGGACCAACACCACACCGGAACGGCCTGCCCTGGCGTCGGCCCAGCGCGCGTCGAAGGTCTGCAGCAGATGGTCGCGGCCCACCAGCGGCAGCCGGGTGTCGGTGGCGAGAAAGCGCGGCAACGGCACCGCCGCGCCAGCCTCCGTGTCCACCACGCGCACCACGGTGACCGGCAGGTCGATGCCCTTCAGCGTCCGTTCGCCGGCGTCCTCGAACGCCACATGGGCGCGGCGGTGGCCGAGGAGGCGCACCATGTCGGTGGCCAGGATCTCGCCCGGCCGGGCGAGCGCTTCCAGGCGGGCCGCCTCCACCACCGCCACACCACGGCGGTCGCCGGTCTCGTCGGTGGAGACCTCCCCGATCGACAGCCCGATGCGCACCTGGAACGGGGCCACCGAGTCGGCCTGCTGGCCGTACTCCACCACGGCCCGCTGGATGGCCACCGCAGCGCCGATGGCATCCGAGGCGGTCGGGAACACGGCCTTCACCCCGTCACCGGTCCAGCGCGCCACCTCACCGCCGTGTGCGTCGATGGCGGCGGTGAGCAACTCGTCGTGGTGCCGGCGCAGCACATCTGCACGCGCTTCGCCCAGACGCGAACGCAACGCGGTGGAATCCACCATGTCCGTGAACAGGATCGCTCCAGTGCTCACGCTCGCAGCCATGGCGGGCGAGGTTAGCCCGAGGCTGCGGGGTTCGGAGGTGGTCGGAGCGGCGCCAGCGCAGCGGGGATCGCGATCGTCAGCCACGACTCGGTGGCGACCGAACCGCCTTCGGTGATGGTGCGGCTCAACGTCATCCCGTGGAACCACGCGGCGTAGGCCCTGGTGTCGAGAGCTGGGTCCAGGATCCCGCGGGCCTGGGCGTTGGTGAACATCTCGGCGATGGCGTCGACCATCTTCTCCTGGGTGGACCGCACCTTGGCGGCAAGCTCTGGGGAGGCCATGGCTCGCCCCGCGGTCGCGAGGCGGCCTCTCCGGACCGTGCGAACGTCCGGGTCGGTGACGATGCGGCGTATTTGCCCCGCCACGTACTCCCACAGGTCCTCGATCGCCGTCGCGGCAAAGCCACCGTCCAGGTTGCGCCGATCCTCGGCGCGGTTGGTGCGCCGGTAGCTCTCGTGGTGGGCCGCGGCGAGCAGGAGATCGCGGCTCCCGAAGTGGTGGTACAGCGAACTCGACGACGTTTCCGACTCGATCAGGACATCATCGATCGTGAAGCCGTCCGGACCTCTGGTCTCGAGCAATGACACCGCGGCCTCGAGGATCGCCTGCCGCGACGGGTTGGACTCCTTCTTCGATGCCACGAATCCAGATCATGGCAGGTGCCGGGAGGCACCACACACACGCCTCCACGTCGACGTTCACACCCGTCGCCTGCGGCGAGCGGCGGCCACGACGAAGAACCCAAGCACCAGCATCAGCAGAGCGAGGCCCAACGAC
>JBPOIX010000054.1:0-23020 GCA_052034175.1 Actinomycetota bacterium | reverse complement strand
ATGGGTGGCTGCTCACTCGGATGGGTGGCTGCTCACTCGGGTGTGCGGCCTCTCACTCGGGTGTGCGGCCTCTCACTCGGATGGGTGGCGGCTCACTCGGATGGGTGGACGCTCACTCGAGTGTCGTCACAGCAGGGTGCGGGCGAGTTCGTGGGCCTGGCGGGTGGCGAACACCACGCGCCGCGGGGCGTAGGCGTCGCCGAGGACGTGCACGTTCGGGTGGCGGCCCTTCAAGGACCGCCAGAGGGCGTCGTTGGGGATGGCCCCGGCCACAACGACCACGTTGTCGAACGGACCCTCCGACCACCAGCGGGTGCCGTAGGTGCTGGCGAGATGGATGGTCGGGCCGTCGATGGCCGTCGCCCGGGCAATTGGTACCACCCGCACCCCGCCATCTACCAGGCGGGCCAGCATCGTGCCGATCGAGTACTTGCCGACGAGCGGCGCGACGCCATTGGTCTGCACGATCAAGGTCACCTCGTGCCCGAGCGCGGCGAGGTGATCGGCGACGGACAGCGGTGCCGGCCCGTCGTCCTCGGCCAGCAGCGCCACCCGGCGGCCGGGCGTGACGAGGCCCTTCAGGACCGCGCCCGCGGGAACCACGTGCGGTTGGTCGATGCCGGGAACCTCAGGCATCCGCGGTGTCGCGCCCGTGGCCACGGCCACCACGTCGAACCCACCCGCAAGCACGTCGTCCACGGTCGCCTCGCGGCCCAACTGCACGTCCGCGCCGCCGCGGGCCAGCCGATCCACCTGCCAGTCGATCCATCGTTGGTACTTGGCGTTGGCCCGTACCAGCGCGGCCACCGCGAGCAGGCCGCCGAGCGCCGCCCCCTTCTCCCACAGCGAGACCGAGTGCCCCTGCTCGGCGCACAACCCGGCCAATTCCATGCCGGCCGGGCCGCCGCCGACCACCAGCACCCGCTGCGGCCGGGACGTGCGCGCCGGCGCGTCCCGCAGCTCGTACTCGTGCGCCCACTGCGGGTTCACGCCGCACGCGTAGCCCAGGCCCTCCACCTGCTTGCGGTTGATGCATTCGTTCAACCCGATGCACGGGCGGATCGGCTCGGGGTTCACGCCCCGCGCCTTGTTGACGATGTCGAAGTCGGCGAACGTGGCCCGGGCCATCGCCACCAGGTCGGCGTGGCCGGCGGCCAGCACCTCTTCCGCCTGCTCGGGGGACGTGACCCGCCCGGTATAGACGACCGGCAGGTTCGTGGCCTGCTTCACCTGGCCGCACAGCGCGGCCCACTCGATGTCGTCGTGCCAGCCGCTCGGCACGTACGAGGGCGAGCCGAAGTTGTTGCCCACGTCGAGGCTGAAGTAGTCCACCGTCCCGTCGGCGGTGAACGCTTCCACGATGCGCTGGCACTCGTCGAGCGCGTAGCCGCCCTCGATCAACTCGTCGATGCACAGGCGCAGGCCGTAGGTGAACGGCCGCGGGGCGAGCGTGCGGATCGATTCGGTGATCTCGCGCAGGTAGCGCAATCGGTTGTCGAAGCTGCCGCCGTAGCGATCCGTGCGCAGGTTGGTGAGCGGGGAGAGGAACCACTGCACGACGTCGTCGTGGTTGGCGTGGATCTCGATCACGTCCACGCCGGCGTCGATGGCCAGCGCCGCGGACTCTCCGTACTCGCGCACCAGCCAGGCGATCTCGTCGGTGTCCAGCGCGTGGGCGATGCGATGGTCGTCGTAGCTGCTGAACGTGCTCGACGGGCCGATCGGCTTGCCGCCCTGCTGCACCATCTGCACGCTGACCGCGGTGGCACCCGCGGCCTTCAATCGCCCGGTGAACTGCCCGATGCGTTCGGCGTAGCGGGGGTGGCGGAAGTGCCCCGGCCCGTGCGCGCCCACGCCGGACGGCTCGAAGCCGGGTGGCAGGGGGTTGCGCACATGGCTCGGCGTGCCGCCGATCCATCGGAACCCGCCGGTGGCCTTGGGCAACCACATGCCGAGCAGGGTCTCGAACTCGGCGTCGCTGCCGACCAGGTTGTTGGCGCCGCCTCCGTGGGTGGGCACCACGAGGCGATGGTCGAGCGTGAACTGCCCGACAGTGACCGGCGAGAAGACGTGGGGGAGCGCGGCGCTCACGAGGCGCCGCCGGTGGCGAGCGCGGCAGCCGACCGGCCGGCGATGCGGCCGAACGTGACGCAGTTGGCGTAGGAGTTCCCGCTGCCGACGTACTGGGCGCCGACGATGCCGCCCGTGCACTCGCCGGCAGCGAACAGGCCGGCGATGGGGGTGCCGTTGTTGCCCAACACCTGGGCGTCGCGGTCGATGCGCAAGCCGTAGGCGGTGAAGCACACCGTGGCGGGGCGCAACTCGGCGCCGTAGAACGGTGCCGTGGCGATCGGCTCGAGGAACTCGGCCGCCTTGCCGTACTCCAGGTCCTCGTGAGCGTCCACGCTGCGGTTGTAGCCGGCGACGGCGCCCTGCAGGTTCGCGGCGGGCAGGCCCAGGGCGGCGGCCAGTGCCTCCACGGTCGGCGCGGCGTGCATGCGGCCCTCCTTCACCATCTGGCCGACGATGTCCGAATTCCAGTGCGGGCTCTGGCGCTTCGTGCTGCCCGGGATCGTCTGCTTGTAGCGGGCCACGCCCTCCGCGCTGGCGGTGGTGAGGATCTCGTGGTCGAAGATGGCGAACACCCGGTCGCCCTGCTCGCGGCTGAGGAAGTTCATGATCCCGTACGGCGCGGTCTCGTCGCCGAAGCGACGGCCCTCGGAGTTGACGAGGACGATCCAGCCCGGCAGGTAGGCCTCGTACATGCGGTCGAAGTTGGCGTGCAGGAGGCGCAGTCCGCGGTCGTGGCCCAGGAGCTGGGCGTCCACCTGGGCCGCGAGTGCGAGGTGATCGCCGCGGGCACCGTCGGCGCCGATGTACCAGGCCCAGCCCGTGTCGGCCGCCGCCGGGAAGTGCTCGGCCAGCAGGTCCGGCGCGTTGCCGAAGCCGCCGCTGGCAACCACCACGGCGTGGGCGGTGATCTCGTCCGCGCCCACGGCCACGCCGCACACGTTGCCGCCGTCCGTCGTCAGCAACCGATCCACCCGGCGACCGAGCGCGATGTCGATACCCGCCTCGCGGCACTTCGTGGTCAGCAGGTCGACCACGCCCTGGCCGCGGCCGATCGGCACGTGCACGCGGGGCACGGGCTCGTCGCCGCCAAACACCAGCCCGGGGTAGAACTCCTGGCCCATGTCGCCGAGCCACTCGATGGCGGCGCCCGCCTCGAGGGCCAGCCGCCGCGCCGCCGCCGCTTCGATGTTCCAGCGGTTGAGGGTCATGTAGTCGCGGAACAGGCGCTCCCCGTCGTCCTCGATGCCCAACTCGCGTTGGTAGCGCGTGCCCGCGCCCATCATCAGGCCACCCGAGAGGCGCGACGAACCGCCGATGATGCCCTCCGCTTCGGCCACCAGCACCCGCGGTGCGCCGGCCTGTGCGGCGGCGAGCGCGGCGCTCAACCCGGCGGCCCCGGACCCCACGACCACCACGTCCATGTCCCGCTCAGGCGTCCCCACATGGCCTCCCTTCCTGTAGACAGTGTGCACTAAGTCGCTTCCCCCGATGGAGTTCGCTGTGCCCCACCCGACCATCTCCGCTGTCGTCTTCGACTTCGGCGGAGTCCTGATCACCCCCATCACCGACCGCATCACGGAGGTCGCCGCGCGTCATGGGGTGAGCATGGAGCAGCTGCTCTACGTGCTCATGGGGCCCCGTGAGGTCAGCACCGCCGACCATCCGTGGCACCGGGCGGAGCGCGGCGAGATCCCCACGGCCGGGTTCCAACAGCTGGTGCAGCCGTGGGCCGACGAGGTGGGCATCACGCTGCAGGGCGACGAGTTCGAGATCATCCTCGACGGGGTGTTCGCCGTGCGCCACACCGTGCTGGACCGCATCGGCGCCCTGCGCGCCGCAGGGTTTCGCACGGCATTGCTGACGAACAGCTTCCGCGAGTTCCGCGACCACCTGGAGCAGCACATCGATTTCGGCCTGTTCGACGAGGTGATCGATTCCTCCGAGGTGGCCTGCCGCAAGCCGGAGCCGGAGATCTATCGCCTCACCACCGAGCGCATGGGCTGCCCGGCCGAGGAGATCCTGTACCTCGACGACTTCATGGCCAATGTGGAGGGTGCGCGGGCCGCCGGATGGCAGGCGGTGCACGTGACCGGCGAAGCCGACGTGTTGGCGGCGATCGCCGGCCTGTAGCGCGCGCCGTGGGGTGGTGTGCCTCCTTGGGCAGCGAGACGGTGGGCGCGTTACGCTAGAGCGTCACCAGTAAGTCGCTTGAGTGAGGGGTTCCCCGTGGCAGAGGCCATCGAATCGATCGAGTCGTTCCGGGCACGGGCGGAGGCCTGGCTGTCGGCCACCAAGCAGCGCAAGGCCACCAAGGCCCGCGTGTGGGGTGAGGGGGAGTTCGACGTCACCGTCTTCCACGACCGCACGGAGGAAGAGGAGCGCCGCTACCTCGCCGACTATGTGGAGTGGCACCACGAGAAGCTGGCCAACGGCTTCGGGTCGATCACCTGGTCGAAGGAGTCCGGCGGGGCCGGCCTCAGCGCAGCGCACGAGCGGGCCTTCAAGGAGATCGAAGCCCAGTTCGAGGTGCCGAACGACCACGAGCTGATCTCCGTCACCACCAAGCTCATCGCCCCCACCATCGAGAAGTACGGCACTCCGGAGCAGGTGCAGCAGTACGGCCGGCCGTTCATGCGCGCCGAGATGTTCTGCTGCCAGCTGTTCAGCGAGCCGGGCGCGGGCAGCGACCTGGCCAACCTCAGCTGCAAGGCCGTGCAGGACGGCGACAACTGGGTGCTCAACGGCCAGAAGGTGTGGAGCTCCAACGCCCACATCGCACCGTGGGGCTTCGCCATCTGCCGCACCGACGTGGACGTCCCCAAGCACGCCGGCATGACCGCCTTCCTCGTCCCGCTGCAGCACCCCGGAGTGGACGTGCGCGGCATCCAGCAGATGAACGGTGGTGCGTCGTTCAACGAGGTGTTCTTCAGCGACGCCGTCATCCCCGACGCCTACCGCGTCGGTGCCGTCGGTGAGGGCTGGAAGGTGGCGCTCACCGTGCTCGGCTTCGAGCGCAACTCCTCCGGTGGGTCCGGCCGCCGCGGCGGCGACTTCAACGACCTCCTCGGCCTTGCGGTGGCGCTCGGCCGCACGTCGGACCCCATCGTCCGCCAAGGTCTGGCCAGCGTGTACAGCAAGTCCCGCGTGCGCGAGTGGGCCCGCTTCCGTGCCGCAGCGTCGGTGCGCGTCGGCGGCACCGCCGGCCCCGAAGGCAGCATCGGCAAGCTGCTCTGGACCAACGCGATGCAGGAGATCAGCGCGGTCGCGTCGTCCATGCTCGGGCCCGCCCTCACCGCGGACACGGGGGAGTGGGGCACGTTCGGGTGGAACGATCATGTGCTCGGCGCCCCCGGTTACCGCATCGCAGGGGGCAGCGACGAGATCCAGCGCAACATCATCGGTGAGCGCGTGCTCGGCCTGCCCGGCGAACCGCGCACGGATCGCGACGTGGCGTTCAAGGACGCCCCGCGATGACCACCCCGGCCCACCCGTTCCGCTTCTCGCTGCAGGCGTTCGAGGCGTCGTCAGCGGCGGGCTGGGTGGCCACATGTCAGCGCGCCGAGGCGCTCGGCTACGACACCCTGTTCACCACGGACCACTACTTCGGTCCGGGCGAGATCGTCGCCGCCAGCGGCCACCGCCCTGTGGATGTTGCCCCGATCGCCGCCATGACCATGGCCGCCGCGGTCACCTCCACCATCCGGGTCGGCTGCCGCGTGTTCGGGGTGGACTACCACCAGCCGGTGGTGCTGGCGAAGGAGCTCGCCACGGTGGACTTCCTTTCCGGCGGGCGACTGGTGGCTGCCATCGGCGCCGGCTGGGTGAAGGCCGAGTACGACGGCATGGGCATCGTGCAGGACCGCCCGAGCGTGCGCATCGAACGTCTGGCAGAGGTGATCGACGTGCTGCGCGCCCATTGGAGCGGGCAGCCGATCGACGTGCACGGCAAGCATGTGCGGGTCGGCGGGTTCGAGGGCCGGCCGTTGCCCGCCCAGTCGCGCATCCCGCTGATGATCGGTGGCGGTGCGGAGAAGATCCTCACCCTCGCCGGCCAGCAGGCGGACATCGTGTCGTTCAACTTCAACAACGCGGCCGGCACGCTCGGCGCCGGCTCGGTGGCCACGTCCACCGAGGAGCAGACGATGCAGAAGCTGGCCTGGGTGCGCGAGGCCGCCGGCGACCGCTTCGCCGAGCTGGAGTTGGAGATCGGCGCCTACTTCATCGCCGTCACCGACGACCAGGCCACCGCGGCCGGCGCGATCGGCGGCCGCTTCGGCGTCGACGCCGCGGCCATCCTCTCCCACCCCCACGCCTACATCGGCTCGGTCGACCAGATCTGCGCCACACTCATCGAGCGCCGCGAGCGCTTCGGCTTCTCCAACTTCTGCATCGCTCAGCGCCACCTGGAGGAGTTCGCCCCCGTCGTCGCCCGCCTCGCCGGCCACTGACCCACCCCCGCTTTACGTAAAGGCTGTCGGGCTGTGACCTGGGCCTGGGCCGCCAGATTCTTGACACAAACCGCAGGCCCGGCCGGGCCCGGCGCGTTTGTGACAAGAAACCCGAGCCGGAAGGCCTGGTAGCCGGCCGACAGCCATTACGTAAAGGCTGTCGGGACGGGGAGGGGGGCGCTTCAGCGGAGGGCGTCGAGGACGGGGGCCAGGCGGGCGGGGAACGCCACCCAGTCCTCCGGGGAGTGCACCTCGGTGGTGAACGCGGTGTCGATGACAACCTCGCGGAAGCCGTTGGCCTTCGCCGTCGCGACCGTGGCCTGCATCGCGTCGATGCTCAGCGGCGCCAGGCCGGGCACCACGAACGGCGGCTCGGTGAACACCCGCTGGATCACGTCGATGGGTGCGGCGCCGTCGGCGCGCTGCCCGTTGATCGCGTCGACTGCGGCGAGGATCTGCTCGGTCGTGCCCGAGGCCGGGTTCCAGATGTCGAACAGCGCTGCGGTGCGCCGAAGGCCGGCCTCGCTGCGCATGCCCGACAGCAGCGGTGGGTGCGGCTGCTGCAGCGGCTTCGGCGCCACGAGCGCGTCGCGGATGGAGAAGAACTCGCCCTCGAAGTTCACCGGGTCAGGCCCCCAGCAGGCCTTCAGCGCGCGCACCAGTTCGTCCATGCGCCGGCCGCGGGTGGTGAACTCGACGTCCATCTGGTCGTGCTCGTCCTTCGACCAGCCGACACTCAGCCCGGCGATCAGCCTGCCGTTGGAGAGGATGTCGATCGCCGCCAGTCGCTGCGCCAACTCGACCGGCCGGTGGTAGCCGCCGACGAGGATGCCGGTGCCGAGCAGTGGCGTGGTCGTCCAGGCTGCGGCCGCGGTGAGCAGTTCGGTGGCGGCCAGCGTGATCTTGTAGGCCTCGGGCACGGGCATGCCCGGCCTGGCGGCATAGGGGGCCGAGGGGTGGAGCGCGAAGAACAGGTGCTCCTGCACCCACAGGCTGGTGAAGCCCAGTTCCTCGGCGGACTCGCAGAACCCGCGCACCGCGTCGCGGGTGACGTGCGGGCCGAGCTGGGGGAGTGTGAGGCCGACTCCGGTGACCGTGGCGCCGGCCGCGCTCACAGCTCGCCCTCCACACCCCAGCGGATGCAGCGGCCGAGGATGGTGCGGAACTCGGGCACCCCCCAGCTACCGAGGTCCACCTTGCCCAGGTCGTCCACCCCCATGTCCTGCATGTCGAAGCGCCCGCGGCAGTGGCCGAGCGTGAAGTACGTGACCATCCCCTCACCGTGCGGGCGGGTGTACAGCACCGGGCGTGCAGTGGTGTCGCCGTCGGCCGTCTGCCCCTCCACGAAGCCCTTGCACGGGCCGCCGAAGTGGGTATGCAGCAGCACGTCGAGCGGGGGGTGCAGCTCGCTGATGTAGAGCTCATCGCTCACCGTGAACGGTTCGATGCCTGCCACCAGCGGGTGCTCCGGCCGGGTGATCAACACCTCGTACGGCGTGATCGGCGGGTGCGCGAGGAACTGCGAGCCCAGCACCTCGGCCACCGGGCCGAGTTCGCGTGGGGTGGAGAAGATGCGCTCGCCGCCCGGCGCGGGTGCCTCGATGGCCGAGTTGCTGGCGTGGAGCGCCAACCAACGCCCACCGCTCGCCACGAACGCCACCAGGGCCGCCTGCTGTTCGGCGTTCGGGCGCACGTCGCAGGTGTACGTCACCAACAGGTCGGCCGTGGCCAGTGCGGGCAGGCAGGCGTAGTTCTCGTAGACACGCGTCTTCACCGCCGGGTGCTCGCCCAGGGCCTGCAGCAACTGCAGCCTGGCGTAGTCGAAGTCGTGCCAGCGGCCGCCGCACACGAGCACCGCATTCACCCGTCCTGCTGGACCCATGCCACCCTCCCCGTTGAAACTGGACAACGCGTACAGTAACCAGTGCCACGCGGGGCGGCAACCACGAGGCGAACCCGCCGTTGCGGCAGGCTCAGGCCGGGATGACCAGGGCCTCGGCGATGCGGTGCACCTCGCGCCGCACGGCCTCCGACGGCAGCCCGTGCAACGGCCCGCCCTCGAGGCGCATGGCATGCACGGAGATGAGCGTGTCCACCAGGGTGTGCATGGCCAGGTTGGCCGCGCCGGCACGGGCCGCGGTGTTGCGCTGGCGGGTGGCACCCGGGCCGAGGTAGTCGAACGCGCGCTGGACATGGCGCTCCGTGAAGTCCTGGCGGATCTGGGTCATCTGGCGGGTGGCGCCGGGCAGGTGGGAGTGCGCCAGAGTGGCTGAATGCTGGTGTTCGTCGATCCAGTCCCACACTGCGTCGATCACGTCGCGCAGGCCTTCCGCACTGCTGGTGCCCCCCGGCCGGACGGACTCCACGACTCGTGAAATGGCGTTCAACACACGACGCATCGCGGCGGCGAACAGGTCGTCCTTGCCCGAGAAGTGGTAGTAGACGGCGGTGACCGCGACGTCGGCTTCGTCCGCGACATCGCTGATGGCCGCGTCGATGTAACCCTTGCGGGCGAACACCTTGATGGCCGCTTCGAGGATGTCGTCGCGGCGCGATGGGCGATGGGCAGGCTGCTTGGTAGCGATCCACCAATGATGGCAGCTATCGAAAGGGCCGTTGTTACTGGACTCTGCGGCAAGTATCTCCGTCATCGAGGGTGTGAATCGGGCCTCGATGTGGGAAACTTGGGCCGTGACGACTCCCCGTGAACTCTGGCAGCAGGCGTTCGATGCTTCGAAGCTCCGCGAGGCCGACTACTCGACGATGAGTGGCATCCCGTTGGCGCCGGTGTACGGCCCGGCGGATGGCTCCGGCCTGTATCCCGGCCAGTACCCCTACACCCGCGGGCCGTACGCCTCGATGTACCGCAGCAAGCTGTGGACGATGCGGATGTTCGCCGGCTTCGGCACCGCGGAGGACACCAACTGGCGCTTCAAGGAGATCATCAAGTCCGGCGGCGACGGCCTGAGCACGGCGTTCGACATGCCCACCCTGCTCGGGCTGGACAGCGACGACCCGATGTCGCTCGGCGAGGTCGGCCGCTGTGGCGTGGCGGTGGACACCCTGGCCGACATGGAGGACCTCTACGCGGGCATCGATCTCGGTTCCATCACCACGAGCATGACGATCAACTCGCCGGCCGCGCCGATCTTCGCGATGTTCATCGCCCAGGCGGAGAAGGCCGGCGTGCACCGCGCCCGCCTCGGTGGCACCCTGCAGAACGACATCCTCAAGGAGTACCAGGCGCAGAAGGAGTTCGTCTTCCCGCCACGCCAGAGCATGCGCCTGGTGCGCGACACCATTGCGTTCACCGCCGCCGAGATGCCGAAGTGGCACAGCATCTCGATCTCCGGCTACCACATCCGTGAAGCCGGCAGCACCGCCGCCGAAGAGCTGGCATTCACCCTCGCCAACGGCTTCGCCTACGTCGAGTTGGCGCTGCAGGCCGGCCTGCCGATCGACTCCTTCGCCCCGCGGCTCAGCTTCTTCTTCAACGCGCACATCGACTTCTTCGAGGAAATCGCCAAGTACCGCGCCGCACGCCGCATCTGGGCCCGCTGGCTGAAGGAGCGCTACGGCGCCCAGCTCGACCGCAGCCTGCAGTTGCGCTTCCACACCCAGACCGCCGGTGTGTCGCTGACCGCACAGCAGCCGGAGGTCAACATCGTCCGCACGGCCATCGAGGCGTTGGCCGGTGTGCTCGGTGGCACCCAGAGCCTGCACACCAACTCGATGGACGAAGCGATGGCCCTGCCGACGGAGAAGAGCGCCCGCATCGCGCTGCGTACCCAGCAGGTCATCGGCTACGAGACGAACGTCGCCCACGTGGCCGACCCGCTGGGCGGCTCGTATTACGTCGAGGCGCTGACGGACGAGATGGAGCGCCAGGCGGAGGTGATCTTCGCCCACCTGGACGAGCTCGGCGACGGGAGCATCCTCGAGGGCTGCATCAAGGGCATCGAGGAGAACTGGTTCCAGGGCTGCATCGCGGACTCGGCGTACGACCTGGAGCGCAAGCTGAACACCGGCGACAAGATCGTCGTCGGCGTGAACCGCTTCACCGAGGGCAACGACGAGGACCAGATGGAGCTCCTCGAGATCACGAACGAGGACGAAGCCCGGCAGCTGAAGCGGCTGGACATCGTGCGCCATCAGCGCAACCAGGCCGCGGTGGACGAAGCGTTGGCCCGCCTGGCAGCCGAGGCCGCGGACCCCGAGGTCAACCTGATGCCCACCCTGGTCGAGGCCGCCAACGCCTACGCCTCGCTGGGCGAGATGATGTCCACGATGGCCGGCGTGTTCGGCCGTCACGTCGAAGTCCCCACCATCTGAGGTCGAGGTCCCATGTCTGCTCGCATTCTCATCGGCAAGGTCGGCCTGGACGGCCACGACCGCGGCGTGAAGGTGGTGGCCCGCATCCTGCGCGACGCCGGCTTCGAGGTCATCTACACCGGCCTGTTCCAAACCCCTGCCACGATCGCGGCCGCCGCCCTCGACGAGGACGTGGACATGGTGGGCCTGTCCATGCTGTCCGGTGCGCACATGACGCTGGCGCCGCTGGTGGTGAAGGAGCTGCGCGAGCGCGGCTCCAACGCGCCGGTGGTGGTGGGCGGGATCATCCCGGAGAACCACATCCCTCGCCTGAAGGCCGAAGGCGTGGCTGCCGTGCTCACCCCCGGGTCCACCGCCGAGCAGTTGGTGGCGGAAGTCCAGCGCGTGCTGGACGACCACGCCGCGGCGTCGGCGTAGCCATCGCCGCCGCTCCCAGGTAGCCTTCGCGCCCGACAACCAACCGGTCGCTCGCCACAGACCGCTGGCCCCGCAAGGGCATAAGGGAGTTCGCTCCACCAGCCGAGGTGAATACACGCCGGAATCGATCGCAGTCGTTCCCCTTCGGTGGGGCTGCTCTCGTTTCCTCGCGGTGTTCGCTGCATCAGCGAGCACCCCGAGTCGAAACGAGAGGAGGTGTAACAATGACGACAGAGAACCCCCGAGCCGAAAAGGTGGCGGTGGTCGAGGAAGTCACCGGCAAGCTCAGTGCAGCGAGCGCGGTGTTCATCACCGAGTACCGCGGCATGAAGGTCGGTCAGCTCGCCGGCTTGCGCCGGCAGTTGCGTACCGCTGGCGGCGAGTACAAGGTGTACAAGAACACCCTGGCCCGCCTCGGCGCGAACAACGCCGGCCTGGACGGGCTCGACGAACTGCTGATCGGCCCGTCCGGCATCACGTTCGCGTCGGGCGACGTGGCCGCAGTGGCCAAGGCCCTGCGCGACGCCGCCAAGGCCAACCCGCTGCTGGTGCTCAAGGGCGGCCACATGGGTGGCAAGGTCCTGACTGCCAAGGACGTCGAGGCCCTCGCCGACCTGCCCAGCCGTGAGGTGTTGCTGGCGATGTTTGCGGGTGCCCTGCAGGCGCCGCTGGTGAAGACCGCCGGCCTGCTGCAGGCGCTGCCCCGCAATCTCGCCTACGGCCTCAAGGCCCTTATCGATCAGAAGGAAGCGGCCTGAGCCGCTCCTTCCCACCACAACCACGTTCACAACATTCGAATACAGGAGTACACCATCATGTCGATCGAGAGCATCCTCGATTCCATCAGCGCCCTCACCGTCATCGAGCTCAAGGAGCTCCTCGACGCGTTTGAGGAGAAGTTCGGCGTCACCGCCGCCGCCCCGGTGGCCATGGCCGCCGCCGGCCCGGCCGCCGCTGCCGCCCCCGCCGAAGAGGAGAAGGACGAGTTCGACGTCATCCTCACCGACGCCGGCGCCCAGAAGATCCAGGTCATCAAGGTCGTGCGCGAGCTCACCAGCCTGGGCCTGAAGGAGGCCAAGGACCTCGTGGACGCCGCTCCCAAGCCCGTCCTCGAGAAGGTCAACAAGGACGCCGCCGAGGCTGCCAAGGCCAAGCTGGCCGAGGCCGGCGCTGCCGTCGAAGTCAAGTGATGTCGTGCGGCGCTCGCCGCACCACTTCAACACAACGCACGGTGTGTAGGCCCGGGGCTTCGGCCCCGGGCCTGCCCCGTTTTCAGGCCGGGCGGGGGCGGGCGCGGGCCATGCGAACGGTGCGCATGGTGACCTTGCGGCCCGTGTGTTCGTCCACCACCACCGGCTGGCCGTACTCGCCGCTCTCGCGGTCCTTCAATGCCACCTCGGGCCCCTCGCCGTCCGGCCATTGCCAGTCCGCCGCCCAGCGCCACATCGCCAGCAGCACGTCGCCGAAGGCATGGCCCTTCTCGGTGAGCCGGTACTCGTAGCGCACCGGGCGCTCCTGGTAGGCCACCCGGGTCAGCATGCCTTCCTCCACCAGCCGCCCGAGGCGCGCCGTCAGCACCGCCCGCGGCACCTGCAGCGACTCGGCGATCTCGTCGAAGCGCCGCCGGCCGTAGAAGAACTCGCGCATCACCAGCGGCGTCCACCAGTCGCCGATCAGGTCGGTGGCGCGGGCGATGGGGCACGGCCAGTCGTCGAAGCGGGTGCGGCGCACGTCAGGCGCCTGCCGCCGGCACGGGTTCCAGCCGCGCCGGCACATGCTTGTGGAACGGGGTCCCGGCGAACCAGTCCCGATCCTCGGACGACGTCAACTCGTTCGGTGCCACGCCGGGCGCATCGGACGAGCCGCTCGGCCCGAGGCCGAAGCCGTTGGGCAGGCTGATGTGGCCGTCGCGCATCGTGTCGGTCACCTCCACCACCGCCACCGCCGAACCGCGCCGAGTCGTGACACGGGCCCGGCCGCCGTCGGCGACCCCGAAGCGGGCAGCGTCGGCGGGGGAGATGCGCAGCGCGCCGTGTTCGTCCTTCTTGCGCCACGCCGGGTCGCGCTGGATCGTGTTCGCGGTGGACGAGCGCCGCTCGCCGGCGGACAGCACGAGCGGGAACTCCTCCGTGGCCGCGGTGGCCGCCCCCTCGTCGGCCAGGCCGTCGAACTCGGGCCACAGCAGGTCGACCCCGAGGCGGACGCGGCCGTCCGCGGTGTGCAGGCGACGCCATGTCTCGTCGTAGTCGTCCACCGAGAACATGACGCCGCTGTGCCCGTTGAGCACCGCGTCGAACAGTGCCTCGCCGAGCTCCAACCCTTCTCCGGTGATCCCGGCCCGACGCACGGAGTCCGCGTAGGCGCCGGCGCAGCGGTGGGCCAGCCCCCACACCGCGGCGGCCCCGGCTGCCTGCAGCCCGTCCGCAGTGCGCAGCGACGGCCCCAGCCCCTCGTACAGCAGCACCGAGGCCAGCTTGCCCAACTGCGGCTTGGCGCCGAGCAGCCCGAAGAAGGCGCCGGCGAACTCGGCCCTCCCCGCCGCCGCCGCATTCCGCAGCGGCGTGATGTCCGCGTCGTCGTAGGCGCCCATGGCCCGGCACAGCCGGGCGTTGATCTCCGCCTCCGGCAGGGTGCCGGGCAGCGGGTCGAACAGAGGGCGGCGCAGATGGAAGAAGTTGTGCGGGAACTCGAGGTTGAAGAACGTGCACTCCCACTTCTCGAACTGCGACGCCGCGGGCAGCACATAGTGCGCCTCGCGCGCTGTCTCGGTGAGGGCCACGTCGATCACGACCAGCAGGTCGAGCGCTTGCATCGCGGCTCGCATGCGCGGGCTGTCGGCCAGGCTGTGGACGGGGTTGCCGCTGTCGACGAGCATGGCCCGGAAGCGGTTGGGGTGATCGCCGAGGATCTCGTCCGGGATGATGTTGCACGGCACCAACCCGGTGACCAGCCGATGGCCGGTGACTGGGGTGACACGCTCCGCCCGTGGCCCGCCGGCGCCGTCGCCGCCTCCACCGCCGAGGGAGGCGAAGCGGGTGTGCAGGTTCATCCCGCCCGGCACGCCGAAGTTCCCCGTCAGCAGCACCAGCAGCTTCTCCAGCCAGCTGTTGAGCGTGGAGTGCGGCGCCATCTGGATGCCGAGGTCCTCGAAGATCGAGACCCCGCCCCGTGCCGCGGCGAGCACCCGTGCCGCGTGGCGTACGTCGGCCTCCGGCACGCCGGCGCGGCGCGAGTACTCCGCCACGTCCACCCGGCGGAGGTGGGCGAGCACGTCGTCCAGCCCGGTGGCGTGTGCCGCCAACCACTCCGTGGCCAGCAGGCCTTCCTCGGCCAGTGTCGCCAGCATCGCTGCCAGCAGGTGGGCGTCGCCGCCGGGCCGCGGGCGCAGCCAGATGCCGCGCTCGCTGGCCAGCGCCAGGTCGACCGTCTCGGAGCGCCGCGGGTCCACCACCATCAACACGCGGGTGGGGTCGTTGGCGATCTCCTTGAGGATGCGCCGCGCCTGCGGGAAGCCGTGCGACTGCCACGGGTTCTTGCCCCAGAACACGGCCACCTCGGCGCGCTCGTAGTCGCCGGCGGTGTGACAGCTCGACCGGCCGAACAGCTGGCCGTCGACCCAGAACTCGCCCGTCTTCTCCTGCGCCAGCGCGTTGGAGGAGAACTGGATGCCGAGCGTCGCGCGGAAGGCGCCGCCGTAGCCGCCGCCGAGATGGTTGCCCTGCCCTCCGCCGCCGTAGAAGAGGATCTTCTCCCCGCCGTGCTCGGCAATGACGTCCTGGAAGCGCGCCGCGACTTCGGCGATGGCGACGTCCCACGAGATCTCCTCGAACGTGCCGTCAGCCCTGCGCCGCAGCGGTGACGACAGCCGGTGCGGGTCGCTCTGGTAGTGCCCGACGCGCAGGCCCTTCTCGCAGGTGTACCCCCGCGACGCCGGGTGCGCCTTGTCGCCGCGCACGCGGGTGATGGCCCGCCCCTCCGTGCGCACCTCCAACCCGCAGTTGATGTTGCACAGGATGCACGCCGTCGGGTGCCAGGTCTGGTCGTCGCTCATGGGTGCCTCCGCTCGTGGTGGGTTCAATGAGCGAACCTAGTCGTGGCAACCAGGTCTCGCAAGAGCCACGAGTGGCGACGGGTACAGTCACCCGCCAGTGATGCCGCCCGCACCGAGCCTTTCCGTGGTCGTGCCGTGCTTCGACGAGGAGCGGCGCATCGGCCCGACCGTGGCTCGCCTGCTGGCCGACCTGCCGGACCTGGTGGATGGCGCGTGCGAGGTGGTGGTCGTCGACGATCACTGCCGCGACGCGACGGTGGCCGTGGTGCACGCGGCCGTTGCCGCCGACAGCGAGGTTCAGGTGCGCGTCGTGGCGAACGGCGGCGCGCGTGGCAAGGGTGCTGCGGTGCGAGCCGGTGTGGCGGCCGCCACCGGCGATGCCGTGCTGGTGGTGGACGCCGACCTCGCCGGCGACCTCGCGGCGCTCCCGGCGATGTTGGCGGCCGTGGCCATGGGGGCGGAGGCCGTGCTGGGGACACGCCAGCTCCCTGGCTCGGTGATCGAACCGGCGCGCCCCTTGCGGCGGCGGGTGGCGGCAGCGGCCTTCCGGGCCGTCGTGCGGGCCCTCACGCCGGTGCGGGTGTCCGACCCGCAGTGCGGGATGAAGTTGTACCGCCGCACCACCATCCAGCCGCTGATGGCCGACGTGCGGACGGACGGGTACGCGTTCGAGGTGGAGGTGTTGGCGCGCCTGGCGCGCCAGGGCGCGCACGTCGTGGAGCAGCCGGTTCGCTGGACCGATCGCGGCGACGGGAAGGTGCGCGTCGTGCGCGACGGGCTGCGCATGGTGTTCGAGGCGCGCCGCGCCGGCCGCCACGCCGGGCGTGGGGCCGGGCGTGGGGCCGCCGGCTCGTCGCCCTGATCGGCGCTCCGGGGCGCGACGGCGTGCCCGGCTACCCTTCGGCGAATGGCAGCGCGCTCGATCGTGGTGGTGGGTGCGGGCCCGTGCGGCTTGGCCTGCGCTCGCACCCTGCGCGCCCTCGGCCATCAGGCCTTCACGGTGTTGGAAGCGGCGCCGGTGGCCGGCGGCCTGGCCGGGTCGGTCGTCGATGCCCAGGGCTTCACGTGGGACCACGGCGGGCATGTGGTGTTCTCCCACTATGGCGAGTTCGACCGCCTGCTGGTGGATGCAATGGGTGACGAACTGCTACATCACGACCGCTCGTCGTTCGTCCACGTCGCCCAGGTCGCCCAGGTCGGCCACGTCGCCCAGGTCGGCCACGGCGCCGGTGGCGGTGACGAAGTGGTAGGCGCGTGGGTGCCCTACCCGTACCAGTTGCACCTGCACCACCTCCCGCCGGAGGAGGCGGAGGAGGCGTTGGTGGGCCTGGTCGGCGCGGCCGCGACCCCGGCCGCCGCAGTGCCCGGGCAGGACTTCGCGGCGTGGATGCTGCGCGCCTTCGGCCCGGGGATCACCCGCCAGTTCATGCGCCCGTACAACGAGAAGGTGTGGGCCCACCCGCCCGAATCGATGGCCGCCGGCTGGATCGCCGAGCGCGTGGCCGAGGTGCCCTGGCGGCAGGCATTGGCCGCCTACGTGCACCGCCGCGACCAGGTGTGGGGGCCGAATCACTCGTTCGCCTTTCCGGCGCAGGGTGGCACCGGCGAGATCTACCGCCGCGCCGCCCGCGGCCTTGGCGACGCCGTTCGCTTCGATGCCCCGGTGGAACATGTGGCCGTCGCCGACAGGGTGGTCACCGCCGGCGGGCAGGCCTACCCGTACGACCGGCTGGTGTGGACCGGCGCGCTCGACGCGCTGATCGGCCTGCTGGACCACGCCCCGGACGACGTGCGCGCCGCAGCGGGGCAGCTGGTGGCGAACGAGGTGACGGTGGTGGGCATCGGCTACGAGGAGCCGCTGCGCGACGAGCGGTCATGGCTGTACTTCCCGGAAGCCGACGTGCCGTTCTACCGCGCCACGAACTTCGCCAAGTACTCGCCGGCTCATGTGCCCGGCGGCCGCACGGACCTCTACTCGTCGTGGATGACCGAGACTGCGCATTCCGCGCAGCGGCCGCTCGGCACTCACGGGTTGCCCACCGCCGCGGACCTGCCGGCCGCGGTCGACGCGGCGTTGAAACGGGTGGGCGTGGTGCCGCCCTTCGCGCGGGTCGCGTCCGTGCACGTGCAGCACCTGCCGCGCGCCTACCCCGTGCCGACGTTGGGGCGCGACGCCGCGCTGGCGGTGATCCAGCCGTGGTTGATGGCCCACGGCATCTACTCCCGCGGGCGCTTCGGCGCCTGGCGTTACGAGTTGGGGAACATGGATCACGCGGTGAAGATGGGGGCCGACGTGGCCCACCTGCTGGTGAACGGCACGGCGGAAGCGGCGTGGGCGTGACCTGCACCCTGAGTGTGGTGATGCCCGTCCACAACGAGGCCGCGGGCCTGGCCGGAGCGCTTGCCGAACTGCAGCGCGACCTGCTGGACCATGTGCCCGGCAGCGAGCTGGTCGTGGTGGACGACGCGTCCACCGATGGCAGCGCTGACGTGCTGGCGCGGGTGGCCGTCGCGGATGAGCGCATTCGGGTGCTGACCAACGAGGTGAACCGCGGGCACGGCCCGAGCATCCTCCGCGGGTTCGCCGCCGCACGGGGCGAGTGGGTGCTGCAGTTGGATTAGGATGCCCAGGTTCCTGTCGCCGAGGCGGCCCGCCTGTGGAGCGCGCGCGAGCCGTTCGACGTGCTGCTCGGCTGCCGTGTCGGGCGGGCCGACCCTCGCCACCGGCTGGCGCTGACGGCGGTGGAGGCCCTCGCCGTGTCGCTGCTGGCCAGGCGCCGGCTACGGGACCCGAATGCCCCGTGCAAGCTGGTGCGCGCGGAGGTGCTGCGCGAACTCCTCGCTGGGGTGGCACCGACGACCTTCGCCCCGTCGCTGCTGGTGGCGTTGGGGGCGGCGCGCCGCGGAGCCCGCCTGACGCAGATCGATGTGGCGCACCGCGCCCGGGAGCACGGCGCGTCCAGCCTGCGGCTCGTGCGCCTGCTGCGTGCGTGCGCGCTGGCCGCTGGGCAGACGATGCGCTACGCGGCTCGCCGTCGGCCGTCCGGGGGTGCGGAGTGAGGGTGCTCACCACGCTGAGCTACTACCGCCCTCACTGGACCGGCCTCACCCGCTACGCCCAGGGCATTGCCGAGGGCCTGGTCGCCCGGGGGCACGACGTCACCGTGCTCACCAGCCGTCACGACCCCACCCTCCACCGGACGGAACGAGCGGCCGGTGTGGACATCGTGCGCCTCCCGGTGGCGGCTCGGGTGAGCCGGACGATGGTGATGCCCCGCTACCCGCTGGAGTTGTGGCGCCAGCTCGGCCGGCACGATGTGCTCCACGTGCACACACCCATGCCGGAGGCGCTCCTGGCCACGGTGTTGGCTCGCCTGCGCGGGGTGCCGACGGTCGTCACCCACCAGGGCGACGTGGTGATGCCCAAGGGTGCGGCGAACCGGGTGGTGCAGGCTGCGATGACCATCACGATGGGCGCCGCGCTCCGCCTGGCGGATGCCGTCACCACCCTCTCGGAGGACTACGCCCGGCGCTCGCGGTTTCTTGCCCCGGTCGCCCACAAGGTGACCGCCCTGCACCCACCGACCACCCTCCCACTGCCCGACCCGACGCGGGTTGCGGAGTGGCGCACCGAGCTCGGCCTCGGCGACGCGCCGGTGGTCGGTTTCGCCGGCCGCTTCGTGGAGGAGAAGGGCTTCGACATCCTGCTGCGTGCGGTGCCGGCAGTGTTGGCGGCCGAGCCGACGGTGCGCTTCCTGTTCGCCGGCGAGACGCGGGTGGTCTACGAACGCTTCTACGAACGGTGGGCGGAGGAGTTCCGCCGCCACGGCGCCGCGTTGCAGAACGTCGGCCTCCTCGCGGAACGCCAGCAGATGGCGGACTTCTATGCGCTCTGCGACCTGTTCGTGCTGCCGTCCCGCAGCGACTGCTTCGGCGCCGTCCAGGTGGAGGCGTTGCTCAGTGGAACCCCACTGGTGGCTGCCGACATCGCCGGCGCCCGCGAGGTCGTGCAGCGCACAGGAATGGGGCGGCTGGTCCCGCCCGACGACCCGGAGGCACTGGCCGCAGCGATCATCGACGCGGTGCGGTGGCCGCTCCCCCGACCTGAACGAGCGGCGGTGGAGGCGAGCTTCGACCCGGAAGCCAGCCGCGACGCCCACGCGGCCCTGCTGGCCCAGGTGGCGGCAGGGCGCAGCGGACGCACGCGCCACGAGGCCCCCGCGGCGCGGCCCGCTGGGCCCGCGCCGGCTGGGTCCGCGCCGGCTGGGCTCACCGCCGCTGATGTGGCACTCGTGGAGCGGCTGACGCGCAACGAGGCGGACATGGCCTACCGCCGCCGCATCCCGACACTGCTCGGGCACCTCGGCCTGCGCGACGGCGACCGCCTGCTCGACGCCGGGTGTGGCATGGGCTACCTGCTGATGGTCGCCTCCGGCCTGCGCAACCTCGGCGCCGCGGTGGGGCTCGATGGCGACATGGACCGGTTGCGCTGGGCGCAGCGCGAGGTCCCCGGCGCCACCCTGGTGCAGGGCGACCTCGGGATGCTGCCCTTCGCGGCCGACTCCTTCGACGCGGCGCTGCTGTCGGAGGTGTTGGAGCATGTGGACGACGACGCCGCCGTGCTCCGCGAAGCCCGCCGCGTGGTGCGCCCGGGCGGGGCCGTGGCCGTCAGCGTCCCCCACGCCAACTACCCGTTCTGGTGGGACCCGATCAACCGCACGCGGGAGACGCTCGGGCTCGCGCCGCTCACCAGCGCCGGGCCGATCACCGGCCAGTGGAGCAACCACCGGCGCCTCTACCTGCCCGCCGAGCTGGTGGAGGCCGCCACCCGCGCCGGGTTGGAGGTGGAGGTGGTGGAGGAGCTCACCAGCCGCACCTTCCCGTTCAACCACCTGGTGGTGTACGGCGTGGGGAAGCCGCTGATCGAGCGCGGGCTGCTGCCTCCCGCGTGGCGTGCCGCGGCCGATCGCTTCGGCAGTGCGGCCGAGGGCAGCAGCGCGGCGCGAACGATGGGCGCGGCCCGCGCGGTGTTGCGTGCGGTCGACCGGCGCAACGACCGGCCGAGCCGCGGCCCTCGCCGCCGCCACGTCAGCCTCGTGGCGCGGTTGCGGGTACCGGGCGAGGTGGTGGCACCGTGACGGCCGCTGCAGCCGTGGCATGGTGGCGGCGGCATCGGTGGGCGCTGGCGCTGGCGCTGGTGATGCTGCTCGGGTTCATCGCCCGCGTGTGGAACCTCGACTTCGACCAGCGCCAACACCTGCACCCCGACGAGCGCCACTGGTCGCTCACGTCCGCCGAGTTGGCTGCGGACGCGGGTCCGCCGGCACATGGCACGTTGGCCGGGCCGGTACTGGACTGGCTGGACGGTGATCGCTCCGCGGCGAACCCGTACCGGGTCACCGAGAGCTTCGTCTACGGGCCCGCTCACCTGGCGGCGACCCGCGCCGTCGCCGGGTGGCTGGCCGAAGGTGCCACGACCGGCGACCAGCCGGCGGCCGCGGTGGTCCACACGCTCGACTGGTTCGGCCTGCCCCTGCTCGACGCCACCGGCGCGCCACGCTTCGACGACGGCTACCAGGTCGACCTGATCGGTCGCCTGCTCGGTGCCGTGTACGACACGCTGACCATCCTCGTGGTGGCGTTGATCGGGCGCCGGGTGGGTGGGCGGCGCGCCGGGCTGCTTGCGGCGGGGCTGTATGCGGCATCGGTGATGGCAATCCAGCACGCCCACTTCTTCGCCGCCGAACCGCTGCTCGGCCTGGCCAGCGCATGCACCGTCCTGGCGGCGCTCCATCTCGGCGGCGGCAGCGCTCGCCGTGTGGTGCTTCTCGGGGCGGCCGCGGGCGTGGCCGCGGGGGCCACCCTGGCGGTCAAGCTGTCCGGTGCGGGCGTGGCCGCGGTGCCCTTCGCGGTGGCGGGCTGGCTGCTGATCCGCGGTCGCGGCCGCGCTGATGTGGTGCGTCTCGTGGCGATGACGGTCGGGGCGGTGGTGGCCTTCCGCGTGCTGCATCCGGGCGCGTTCGAGGGGCTGGGTTTCCGGCTGCGGCCGGCGTTCGTGGACGACATCGCCGCGTCATGGCGGATCGACCAGTTGGACTTCCCGCCTGCGGTCCAGTGGGCGCGACGGGTGCCGGTGCTGGAGCCGCTGCGATGGCTGTTCGTGTTCACGGTCGGCCCGGGTACCTCACTCCTGGCGATCTACGGCGCGTGGTTGCTGTGGGGGCGCCGCCACGGCGCGCGACTGCAGGCGGCAGTCCTCGGTGCGGCGGTGCTGGTGCCGATGGCCGTGGCGATGCGCAGCTTCAACCCGACGGGGCGCTACTTCGTACCGGCCATGCCGGCCCTGCACGTGGTCGCCGGGCTCGGGTTGGCGGGGTTGTCGGGTGCGGCACGTGTGGCTCGGGTCGCGCCGGTGGAGCCGGTGGCGCCGGTCGGCGGAGCAGTTCGGCGCCTCGGCCGCGCCGCCGGAGCGGTGTTGGCGCTGGTGGCCGTGCTCTGGGGCGCTGCGTTCGTGCAGGGCGTGTACGGCCACGCCCACACGCGCATCGCCGCGTCACGGTGGATCGCGGCGAATGTCGACAGCGGCGCGGTCCTCACGTCGCAGGTGTGGGACGACGGGCTCCCGCTCGGGCTGGACGGCATCGATGCCTCGAGTTGGCCGCGAGAACAGCTCGACCTGTTCGCGCCCGACGATGTCGCCAAGATCGATGCGCTGGCGCAGACCCTGACGGAGGTCGACTACGTGGTGGAGTCCTCGCCGCGGCTGTTGGCTGCGGTGCCGCGGATCCCCGCTCGCTACCCCTCGACCATCCTGTTCGTCGAGGGCTTGGAGAGCGGAGCGCTCGGCTTCGACGAGGTGGCGCGGTTCGACAGCCCGCCACGGCTGAGCCTGTTCGGCTGGGAGGCGATGCGGCTGGACGACGACTGGGCGGAGGAGGCGTTCTCCGTCTACGACCACCCCGAGGTGAGGATCTGGCAGCGCCGCGACGTGCTGACCCTGGCCGAGGTGCGGGCCGTGCTGCAGCCGTGGCGTGCCGCGACCGCGGTGGCCGTGCCACCTCAGGCGGCAGCGGCCAACGGGACGATGTTGCTGCCGGAAGAAGTGGCCGCCAACGAGGCTGCGGGAACGTACGCCGACGAGTTCGACGTGGACGCCAACCCGTGGTGGCATGTGGCGGCGTGGTTCGTGCTGCTCCACCTGATGGGCGCCGTCGCGTTCGTGGTGCTCCTGCCGCTGTTGCGGCGGCTGCCGGACGCCGGGCTCGGGATCTCGCTGGCCATGGGGCTGGTGCTCCCCGCGGCGGCCGTGTTCGTCGCGGTCGCCGCCCTGGACATGGCCTTCACGCGGAGCCTGGTGGCGGTGGTGCTGACGGCGTGGACCGCCCTGGGCGCGTGGTGTGCCCATCGTCGACGCGTCGAACTGGCCGAGCTGTGGCACAGCAGGAAGCGCATTCTCGCCTCCGTGTGCGCCGTGTCGGCGGTGGCGTTCGTCGTGCTGGTGGCCCTGCGCGCCGCGAACCCGGACCTGTGGCACCCCTACCGCTCCGGCGAGAAGCCGTTCGAGACGATGTTGCTGACGTCGGTGATGCGCACCCGGACCCTGCCGCCGTACGACGCCTGGTTCGCCGGCGGGGCATCGAACTACTACTACGGCGGGTACCTCCTGCTGTCCCTGCCCGGCCGGCTGCTCGGCACGCCG
>JBPOIX010000390.1:0-2483 GCA_052034175.1 Actinomycetota bacterium | reverse complement strand
CGAGATGCTGTAAGGTGACTGGAGTTCAGACGTGTGCTCTTCCGATCTACCACCGGTCGCTTCTTCCTGCAGAGCGTGGCCGACGCCGGCACCGAGAACTGCGACTACCTGATCGCCTGCGACATGGACAACAACCCGGTGCCCGGGTACCGGTTCACGAGCTACGAGCAGGGCTACGGCGACATGCTGGCGAAGGCGGACTGGAACACGGTGCGCCGCATCCCGTGGGTGGAGAAGACGGCGATGATCATGTGCGACCTGCTGGACGTGGACAGCCATGAGCTGATCCCGGTGGCGCCGCGCAGCATCCTGCAGCACCAGGTCGATGCCGCGGCGGCGATGGGCTTCCTGCCGATGGTGGCCAGCGAGATCGAGTTCTACCTGTTCCAGGACACCTACGACCAGGCCCACGACAAGGGATACCGCGGGTTGAAGCCGCACTCACCCTGGCTCGAGGACTACCACATCCTGCAGACCACCAAGGACGAGTACATCCTCGGCGCGATCCGCCGCGGCCTGGAGGCCGCGGGCGTGCCGGTGGAGTTCAGCAAGGGCGAGGCCGGCAAAGGCCAGCACGAGATCAACCTCGACTACACCACCGCCGTCGAGATGGCCGACCGCAACAGCGTGTACAAACTGGCGGCCAAGGAGATCGCCCACTTCCAGGGGCGTTCGGTGAGCTTCATGGCCAAGTACGACTTCAGCGACACCGGTTCGTCGTGCCACATCCACTCGTCGCTCTGGACGCTGGACGGGCAGACCGCCGTGTTCGACGGCGGCCACCACGCCCCGCACGGCATGAGCGACACGTTCCAGCACTACCTCGCCGGGCAGATCGCAACCGCCCGCGAGTTCAGCCTGCTGTGGGCGCCCACGATCAACAGCTACAAGCGGTTCCAGCTCGGCTCGTGGGCCCCCACGGGCGTCGGCTGGGGCATCGACAACCGCACCCTCGGCTTCCGCAAGGTGGGCCACGGCAAGGGCACGCGGGTGGAGTGCCGCATCCCCGGCAGCGACGCCAACAGCTACTTCGCGTTCGCCGGGGCCATTGCCGGCGGTCTGCACGGCATCCGCAACAAGATGGAGCTCGGTGAGCCGTTCGTCGGCAACGGCTACGAGGCGCCGGACATCCCGCGCATCCCCTGGAGCATCGTCGAGGCGATCGATCTGTGGGAGCGCAGCGAGGTGGCGCGGGAGTGCTTCGGCGAGGAAGCGCACCACCACATCCTCACGATGGCCAAGGCCGAGTGGATGGCCTTCAATCAGACCGTCACCGACTGGGAACTGCGCCGCTACTGGGAGCGCATCTAGATGCTCTGACTGCCCTGGTGCCTCTTGCGGCGGCCGACGGACCCAAGGAGACTGTGCTACGTGGAAGGGGCCGGGGTTGACGACGAGCGGATCAACTTCGATCTCACCGACGAGGAACGCTTCGTCCTTCGAAAGGGAATCAGCGAGTGGGCAGGGCCTGCTCGATGCACCGAGGAACTCGCAGTCGCGATGGGCTTCGAAAGCGTGCAGGATCTGTGGGCCAACTCGAGGCGGCTCAGGGATGCGGTTCACGCCGAGCAGCCGATGAGCAGAACGGACTGGTGTCGGCTCGTCCTTGCCACCGAGATCGTGTTCGCCAGCGGAGTGGTCGGCTCGGGCGGGGACTGGCGCTACACGGTCGGCATCGACGACGCCGACACGATCCGAATCCTGCGAGGCCTCCAGCGAAGGTTGCCCGCGAGCTGCGCCCTCATCTGGGCATCGGCTTCGGTACACGACCCGCCGGGGGATCGCCGTTCTGGTGACGAAGGCTCGTTCCGCGCGGGCAGGTTGGCCGTGGTGCGAGTGGGTGGCGGCAACGGAGTGTGTACTCCCATCCCGGATGCGAGTTCACACTCGATTGCCTCCGCACACTCGGGTGTCGGGGTCGTCACTCGGATCTCGGCCCGCTCACTCGGATGTTGGGGGCGTGGCTGCGGGCACGCGCTCGAGGGGTGGGGCGGCTGTCAGGGCAGCTCGAACACGACGAGCACGGGGAGATGGTCGCTGAGCGCGCGCCACTCCTCGCCGCCCTCGGGCACGTCCACCGTGTGCACCTGGGCTCCCTCGGGCACGAGCACGTAGTCCAGCCGTTGATGCGGTGCATTCGCCGGCTCGGTGTCGGTGCCACCTGGGTCGTTCAGCCCCACGGCGCGGAACTCGCGCAACACCTCGGCGTCGCTGTCGCCTGTCGTATTCAGATCGCCGGTGACGATCTTCAGCCGGGCAGGGTCGGCGCGCAGCCGGTCGGCCACACGCTTGGCCTGGGCGATCCGTTCGTCCGCATCGTGGCTGGCGAGGTGGGTGTTGAACACGCGCAGCGCGCCGTCGCGCCGGGTGACGGTGGCCGCCAGCAAGACTCGGTGCTTGAAGTACCAGGTGCTGACCCCGGGCGAGATGGTGGTGCGCATGCGGGCGGACACCTGCCACGGGGACACGATGCCGAGGCCTTC
>JBPOIX010000261.1:0-10807 GCA_052034175.1 Actinomycetota bacterium | reverse complement strand
GTCGGGTACGCCGAGCAGATCTCGCCCATCGCCATGCCGACCAGCAGAGCGAAGAAGCCGACGATGATCCAGCCCATCGTGATGACCCGCGGCCCGCCGGTGACCATGCCGAGCCAGAAGCTCGTCATGCCACCCGCGAGGATGGAGATGATGGAAAAGCTGATGGCGAAGTTGCTGAACGTGGACATGCCACGGTGCAACTCCTGTGCATAACCGAGACTGTGTAGATGGTCCCGGTCTTCGTCGTGTGTGGACACGAACGTCCCCATTTCTGGGAATCGGCGCGGCCCCCCCGACCGCTTCGGGACGATCCCCGGCGTAGGTTTACCACGCCGCGCGACTACCCCTTGACGACCGCTTCCACGTACCAGTCGATGAGGGTGTTCGTATTCGGTTTCGCATCGGCCACGTTGCGCCGTGTCTCCTCCAACATCGCCTGCGGATCGCGACCGAACTTCTGCGCTTCCTCGGCGCCGCCGCCTTCGATCCAGCGACGCACGATGGCCTCGTTGACCTCCGGGTGGAACTGGGTGCAGAAGCTCTTGCCGATGCGCCAGGCCTGCGGGCCGACAGAGGTGCGGGCCAACTCCTCCGCCGCGCCGGGCACGGTGACCACATCGCTGTGCCACTGGAACCAGGGCCCGGGGGCGATGATCTCGGGCATGTCGGAGACGATCTCGTACCAACCGATCTCCGGCTCCCGGGCGCGTTCGACCGTGCCACCGAGGGCGTGGGACATGATCTGGTTGCCGTAGCAGATGCCGAACACGGGAATGCCCTGCGCGTGCGCCCGACGGATGACATCCGCCTCGGCGGCCACCTCGCTGGCCACGTGCGGCCAGTAGACGCTCCAGTCGCTGCCAAGGGAGAGCACGAGGTCGTGCCCCTCCAGCGACGGCCAGCGCGCCGAGCGCTCGCGATGACATTCGGTGAACTGGTACCCGTGTTGACGGAACCGTTCGCCCACGAAGCCGGAGTCGGCGTCGTAGTAGTTGGAGATCAACATGGCACGCACTCGGGGTACCGTATCGCTCGGTATGCGGCCGGCGCATCCTCTTCCCGCTCAGTTCCGGCCGCGCCTCTGACACCATGTGCGGCTTTGCCGGAGTGTGGCGCGCAGGCGGCGCAGCGCGGCACACCGACCTCGATGAGGCGGTGCGGATGGGCGCGCCCCTGCATCACCGCGGCCCCGACGCCGCGGATGCGTGGGCGGACGACGCCTGGGCGGACCACCACGGCGGCCCGGCCTTCGCCTTCCGCCGGCTGGCGGTGGTGGACCTCTCCCCCGCCGGCATGCAGCCGATGCACTCACCCGCCGGGCAGTTCGTCGCGGTCTACAACGGCGAGCTGTACAACACCGCCGAGCTGAGAGCAGAGCTCCCAGGCGTGAGCTGGCGCGGCACCTCCGACACCGAGGTGTTCCTGGCAGCATGCGACCGCTGGGGCGTGGCGGGGGCGCTGCAGCGGGCGGACGGCATGTTCGCCGTGGCCGTGTGGGACCACCGGCAGCGCACGCTCACCCTCGCCCGCGACCGCATCGGCGAGAAGCCGCTGTACTACGGCCTCCATCACGGCAGCCTGCTGTTCGGCAGCGAGCTGAAGGCCCTGCGCGCTCACCCCGACTTCGCACCCGCCGTCGCCCCCGCCGCGCTGCGCGCCTACGCCTACGCCGGCTACGTGCCCGCGCCGTTGACGATCTACGCCCACACCTGGAAGGTGCCGCAGGCCTGCTTCGTCGAGTTCACCGACGACACCCTGCGGACGGGCAGCCTGCCGACGCCACAGGAGTACTGGTCGATCGACGACACCGCAGGGCGCGGCACCTCGGCCCGCACGGACGCCGAGGCCGCCGACGGACTGGACGCGGTGCTGCGCGACGCGGTGCGGCGCACGATGGTGGCCGACGTGCCGCTCGGGGCCTTCCTCTCCGGCGGGATCGACTCCTCGACGATCGTCGCCCTGATGCAGGCCCAGGCAGACCAGCCGGTGCGCACGTTCACCGTCGGCCTCCCCGATGCCCACCACCTCGACGAATCCGTCGCCGCGGCGGACGTGGCCCGCCACCTGCGCACCGAGCACACCACCCTGGACGTCACCGCGGCCGACGCCCTGGCCGTGGTCCCGAGCTTGCCGGCCATGTACGACGAGCCGTTCGCCGACCACTCGCAGATCCCCACCCACCTCGTGGCGGCGCTGGCCCGCCGGCACGTGACGGTGGCGCTCAGCGGCGACGGTGGTGACGAGATGTTCGGTGGCTACACCCGCTACCAGGCCGTCACCCGGCTGGCCGGTTCCGTCGGCCGCCTGCCCGCGGCCGTACAACGCCCGGCCGGTGTGGCCATGCGCGCTGCGGCCAGTGTGTTGCCGCACGGCTGGTACGACTCCCCCGGTGGCCGCCTGCGCCGAGTGGCCGACCTGTTACCCATCCGCGGCGCCGAAGGGCTGTACCGCGACGTGTTCGCCGTGTGGCCCGACGGTTCGCCCGTGGTGCAGGGCGGCGTCGATGCCGTTGCGGTGCACGGCTCCCCCGGCCGCTGGCCGGCGGGCGCAGAGCCGGTGGCGGCGATGATGCTGGCCGACCAACGCAGCTACCTGCCGGACGACATCTGCGCCAAGGTGGACCGTGCGGCGATGGCCGTCAGCCTGGAGACGCGCATGCCGTTCCTGCACCGCCAGGTGGTCGAGTTCGCCTGGACGCTGCGGCCCGATCAGCGCGTGCGCGACGGCGACGGCAAGTGGCTGCTGCGCCAGGTGCTCGGCCGCTACGTGCCCCGCGAGTTGTTCGACCGCCCGAAGGCCGGCTTTGGGGTGCCGCTGGACGAATGGCTGCGCGGCCCCTTGCGCGAGTGGGCGGGCGACCTGCTGGCGGCGGACCGCCTCCGGACGGGTGGCGCGTTCGACGCGGCCGTCGTGCAGCGCGCCTGGAAGGAGCACCAGCGCGGGCGACGCCTGCACACCAACCGGCTGTGGACCGTGCTGATGTACGAGGCCTGGCGCGACACCTGGCTGTAAGTGCGGAACCGCCGGCCACGCCGCCCCGGGGGCGTCAGTCGGTGGCGAGGAAGACGTTCTTCAGCTCGGTGTAGTGGTCGAGCACGTGCATGCTGTGCTCGCGCCCGAGGCCGCTCTGCTTGAAGCCTCCGAAGGGGGTGCTGTAACGCACCGACGAGTTGGAGTTGATGCTGATCGTGCCCGCCTCCATGGCACGCACGACACGCAGCGACTTCGCCCCGTCCCGCGTCCAGACGGAGCCGCTGAGGCCGTACTCGCTGTCGTTGCAGATGCGGATCGCGTCCGCCTCGTCGTCGAACGGGATGACCACGGCCACCGGGCCGAAGATCTCCTCGCGGCACACCACCGGGTCCATGTCGTCGGCGACGGCGATCATGATCGGGTGCCAGAAGCCGGGCCCGCTGGGGGCTTCCCCGGTGAACACGGTGTCCAGCCCGTCGCTGTAGTGGCGCACCGAGGCCAGGTGGCCGGCGGTGACCAGCGGGCCCATCGCCGTGGCGGGGTCCATCGGGTCGCCCACCTTCCACTCAGCGGAGGCGGCGATGAACTTCTCCAGGAACTCGTCGAACACGCTGCGCTGCACCAGCACCCGGCTGCGGCTGCAGCAGTCCTGCCCGGAGTTGTCGAACACAGCGCCCGGCGCGGCCGCAGCGGCCTTGTCCAGGTCGGCGTCGGCGAAGACGATGTTGGCGCTCTTGCCGCCGAGCTCCAGCGTGAGCCGCTTGATCTGCTCGGCGCAGCCCTGCATCAGCCGCCGGCCGACCGCGGTGGAACCGGTGAACGCCACCTTGCGCACCAGCGGATGCTCCACGAGGCGCCAGCCGGTGGAACTGCCGGGGCCGACCACCACCTGCAACACGCCCTCGGGAATGCCTGCCTCCAGGGCCAGCTCGCCGAGGCGCATGCTGGTGAGCGGGGTGATCTCGGCCGGCTTGAGGATGGCCGTGTTGCCTGCGGCCAGCGCCGGGCCGACCTTCCACGACGCCATCAGCATCGGGAAGTTCCACGGGGTGATCAGGCCCACCACGCCGAGCGGCTCGTGGAACGTCATGTCCACACCGCCGGCCACGGGAATGGTGCTGCCCGTGTGCTTCTCCACCCCACCGGCGAAGTAGTGCAGGGTGTCCGCCACCGCGTTGGCGCACCAGCGGGCGCTGCCGATCGGCATGCCCATGTTGCGCGTCTCCAGCTCGGCCAACTCCTCGGCGTGGGCACCGACGGTGTCGGCGAAGCGGCGCAGCAGCCGGGTGCGATCCACCGGGGTGACCTTGCGCCACGCCTCCCCCGCCGCCGACGCCTTGGCGATGGCAGCGTCCATGTCCTCCACGGTGGCGTGGGGCAGTTCGGCGATGACCTCTTCGGTCGCGGGGTTGCGCAGGATCAGGTTCGACACGAGCGTCGACGCTAGCGCCCCGAACTGGCGCCGACTTCTGGCCGCCCCTCCCAAACTTCGGCGTTGACACCGCGCCCCGTCCGGCCTCAACGCCAACATTCGGGGTCGCCGGCGGCGCGCAGGGCAGAATGGCGGGCGATGGAACAGCCGCCGCCCCTGATCGCCCTGTGCGCCCGTGTGCTGACGTTCTCCGACGAAGGCAAGCGGGACGCCTTCAGCAGCAGCCAGCCGTACTCGCGGGCGGTCGCACGAGCCGGCGGAGTGCCCGTGCTGGTGCCGCCGATCCGCCAGCTGGCGAAGAACGCGCGCACCGTGCTGCAGCACTTCGACGGTGTGCTGCTGCCCGGCGGCGGCGATGTGGACCCACGCCGCTACGGGCAGGAGCCCGACGACGACACCCTCTACGGCATCGTGCCCGATCACGACGACCTCGACATCGCGGTGGCCCTGGCTGCCATCGAGCTGGACCTGCCGATGCTCGCCCTGTGCCGCGGCATGCAGGTCCTCAACGTGGCCCTCGGCGGCACCCTCGTGCAGGACATCGGCAACAGCGACCACTGGATGCGGGAGCACTCGGTGCGGCTCACCGACGGCTGCAAGATCGCCCAGGCAGTGGGCACCACGGACCTGGAACACTGCCACTCGGTGCATCACCAGGGGCTCGGCGAGGTCGCAGAGGCGCTGGTGCCGTGCGGCTGGGCACCCGACGGCCAGCTGGAGGCCGTGGAGTTGCCGACCGCCACCTGGATCGTCGCTGCCCAGTGGCACCCGGAGGACACCGCCACCCACAAGCCGCAGCAGCAGGCGATCTACGACGAGCTGATCCGCCGTGCCGCCGCCCATGCCGCGGGCGAGTGGCCGGCGCGCCCCTAGGCTCTCGCCCATGCCCGCCCCGCTCGTGCTCATCGTCGGCCGCCTCGCCACCGAGGCCAAGGGCGTGCGCGGCGAGCCGTTCGCCGCAGGCCAGCGCTACTTCCACGCCGTGGCCCGCGCCGGCGGTGTGCCGCTGATGCTGCCACCGATCACCTCCCTCGTGCAGGACGTGCCGGCCCTTCTGCAGCGGGTGGACGCCGTCGTGCTGCACGGCGGCGGCGACGTGGACCCGCGCCGCTACGGCCAGGAAGCCAGCGCCGAGCAGCTGTACGGCATCGTCCACGAGCACGACGAGGTCGAACTGGCGGTGGTGCAGGCAGCCCTGGCGGCGGACACGCCGATGCTGGCCATCTGCCGCGGGATGCAGGTGCTCAACGTGGCCATGGGCGGAACCCTGCAGCAGCACATCGGCACCGAGGCCCACTGGTTCGCCCACCACGAGGTGGCGCTGGAACCGGGCTGCCGGCTGGCTGCAGCCGTGGGCGGCCCCACTGTCACCGCGGGCCACTGCGTGCACCACCAGGCCCTGGACCATGTGGCCGACGGGCTGCAGGTGGTCGGCCGCAGCGCCGACGGCCTCGTGCACGCCGCCGAGGTCGAGGCCGCCCGCTGGGTGGTGGCCACCCAGTGGCACCCGGAGGACTCCGCCGACACGGACAGCCAGCAGCAGGCCCTGTTCACCGCCCTCGTCGGGCAGTGCTGAGCGCAGCGAACGGCGACATGGACGGCACGGATCTCACCCGGGCGGTGTTCGAACCGCTCGTGGGCACGGTGTTCACCATCGGGCTCGACGACGGCAGCGAATACCCCCTCACCCTGGAGGCGTGCATCCGGGCCGGGGCGCCCGCGGGTGCGCTGCGGACGGAGCCGTTCACCCTGCTGTTTCTCGGCCCGCCAGGCGGGCACCTCCCTCAGCACACCGCCCGGCTCGCCCACCCGGTCCTGCACGAGCTGGAGATCTTCGTCGTGCCCCTCGGCCCGCGCCCCGGCGACGGCGCACAGCAGTACGAGGCCGTGTTCAACTAGCGCGGGCGGGGCGGCGGAGCAGCACATAGACGCTGTCCTCCTTCACCGGCAGGAAACCGAGCCGGTCGTACAACCGACGTGCAGGGTTCCAGTGCTCCACGTGCAGGCTCACGGCTCGCCCTTCGCGGTCCGCCTCGGCCAGCACGCCGGCCAGCAGACGGCCGCCGATCCCCTGCCCGCACCACTCCGCCAGCAGCGCGATGTCCACGATGCGCACCTCGTCGCCGAGCATCGTCCGGTACAGGCGCCCGACACCTCGGCCGTTCGCCTCGATCACCTCGAACGTCGCATCCGGATACCCGCCGCGGTACGCGGCCGTCTGCGCCTCGAACTGGTGGCGGAGAAACGCCTGCTTCTGTTCCTCGCTCCAGGGCACGGCTTCCAGTTCCGTGGCCCGCGTGGCCGCGAACAACGCGAACAGAAGGGGCTCGTCGAGGGCGGTTTCGGGGCGCAGACCGACGTTCGGCCCAGGCCGGCTCACGCCTCGGCGACCTCGAGGATCACCGACGCTGCGCCGGCCCACGCCCCGTCGGTGGCGGGGAGCGCGCGAGCGCTGTCCCACACCCCGCCCCCCAGTGCCACGAGGTAGACGCCCGGCACCAACGAGCTGAAGCCGCGACGCTCGGACGAGCTGAACACCGCGACCCTGGAGGAGGCACCGGCGACGGCATCGGCCACCTGCACGCGCACTCCGGCGCGCAGCCCCGAGGCCGCGGCCAGCATGGTGCGGCTGGGCGCCGAACCACCCGCGTCGCGCCGGTGGGTGAAGGCGAAGAACGGGACGGTAGTGCGGCGGTCGGCCGCAGAGGGCAGGTGCAGGTCGGCGACGACATGCTCGATGTCCGCCCCGACACCCGGCGTCAACCCGGCCACCCGCACGCGTACGGTCCGTCCATTCAGCGCCCCCGCACGCAGCGAGGTGGCAGGCACCACGCGGCCGCCGCCGCCCATGGCAGTGGCAGCGGAGCGACCGGCGCTGCCGTCGACATAGCCCACGGACGCAGCCGGCTCCGCAGCCGCCAACAGCTCCAGCCCGGAAGCCGTGAACACGGCATCGCCACCGAGCAGCATCGCGCCCGCCAGGCCCGCGGCACCCGCGAGGAAGGCCCGACGGCTGGAGCCGGAGGGAGAAGAGCCGATGTCCATCGTGGTCACGTCCTCGGGGGGAACACGCCCTGGAGGGCGATGCAGAAGTAGAAGGTGAGGTACGGCATCAGGTTGTTGTGCGGCTGGTCGCCGCCCGCCGGGACGAACGCGTTGGGGTTGAGCTGCTTGGGATTCGAGGGCGCGTGATAGATCCCGAGCCCCACGCTTCTGGCCGGCAGCTGCGCGCCCGGAGCCATCTCGTACGACTCCTCGACGGAAGCCTGCGCGTTGTGCTTGTGCGAGGGGATCTCGGACTCCAGCAGGCTGACGGTGTCCGAGCCGCCGGTCTCGCCGAGGTCGTGCAGGCTCAGGCCCGGGCCCTGCCCAGGGTGCATGGGCGCACGGCCCTGCAGGTCGGGCAAGGCGAAGTTGGACTTGCCGTTCCCCCCATAGGTGGTGCCCAGCAGTGAGAACAGGGCGGTGTTCTGCGAGAGCGGCAGCAACTGCCCGTCGCACCACGCCCACCCTTTGGGGGGGAAGTTGAACGGGAAGATGCGGATCTCAGCGACGAAGGGATCGGCCATGACATGTCCTCAGGTCGGCGACGGGAAGATCCCGAAGAGGGAGATGATGAAGTTGACGCACAGGTACGGCTGGAAGTTGGTGTGTGGTTGCGAACCGCCGACGAAGCTGATGGTGGAGGAATGGAGCGCGGCGAGCGGGTTGTCGGTGCCGTACGGGGTGATCGTGCTGGCCTGGGTGACGGCGAGCGTCTGGTTCAGCGGCGCCGCGCCGTCCGCCGGGTTGTTGGTGGCCAGCAGCGGGTGGGTGTGCGAAGGGATCTGCGCCTCGGTGAGCGCGACCTCCTCCACGCCGCCGGTCTCGGCGAGGATGAAACCGTTGCCCATGTGGATCGGCACTCGGCCACGCAGGTCAGGGAGGCCGAACGTCTCCTGCCCGTCGCCGCCATACGTGGTGCCGATCAGGTTGAACAGGGTCTCGTTCTCCGAGATCGGCAGCAACTGCCCCTCGCAGAACATCCAGCCGGCAGGCGCGAAGTTCCCGGCAAACAGGCGAACTTCGCCGACATACGGAATTCCCATCGTCGCCTCCTCAGCTCTGGCTCGGGAAGATGCCCTGCAGGGCAATACAGAAGTTGAGGACCTGGAACGGCTGCATGTTCAGATGCGCCTGCGACCCACCGGTGTTGCTCACGGCACTCGGCGACATCGCCACCAGGTTGGTGGCCGACGCGTACAGGTTGGCACCGGAACTCGCAGAGAACGTGACGGACGAGTCCGGCTGGTTGGTGGTGGCCAGATCGCCGGAGACGGTGACCACGTGGGTGTGCGTCGGGATCTCGGCGATGTTCAGGGTGTGCGCTTGCTCGCCCCCGCGTTCGCCGAGGGTGTGGCCGCCGCCGACATGGATCGGCACCCTGCCCTGCAAGTTGGGCAGGGCGAATGTCACCCGACCGTCGCCGCCGAAGGTGGTGCCCAGCAGGGAGAACAGCCCCTGGTTCTGGTTGATCGGTAGCAGTTGGCCGTTGCAGAGCGCCCACCCCTTCGGGGGGAAGTTGAACGACATCAGGCGGACCTCGGCAAGGAAGGGTTCAGCCATGGTGACTCCTCATGATGCACACGCCGAGAACGGCGTACCCGCGGGGCTGTTGATGATCGCAGTGCCGCCGCCGGTGGCGTTCTGCCCGTCGACGTAGGTGACGGTCTGTGCCGCCGATGCGGGCGACGGGCTGAGCCCGGTGATCTGGAACAGGTTCGGCGGCGACCCTGTGGGGTGCAAGCGAAGGCCGATACCCGTCGAGCCGCCCGAACCGCTCGCCGTGTTGTTGGCGATCGTGAGGCACACCTTGTCGCCGGTCGACGAGCCGTTGCCGGCCTCGATGCGGATACCGGAGCCGGCTCCGGCCCCCGCCACCTGCGCAGTGTTGTTCTGCACGGTTGCCCGCAGCGTGCCCGCTGCCGCCCGAGCCACCAGCATGATGGCCGAGCCGTTGGTGTTGGTGACGTTGTTGCCGGTTGCGGTGATGGTCATGATCGGTGTCGCCGTGGCCCCGTCCGAGCCGGGGCCGGTGGCGCCGCTGATGCCGTTGCTGCTGAAGCCGAGGTTCCCACCATTGATCACGTTGTTGTTCACCGTGAACGTGCCCTCGGCCTGGTCGCCGTTCACGCCGAGCAGCACCACGTGCCCGGTGACGTTCGTCAATGGAGTGCTGACGGTGCCGTTGTTCGACACGGTGAAGAACCCGGTGCCCTTCCCGGCCACGCCGGCCGAGATTGCGTGGGTGTTCATCGGCACCGCCGGGCTGAGCCCGGCCACCGTGTTGCCGGTGATGGCCAACGGCGAACCCAGGGAGCCCATCGTCACCGTGGGCCCCCCACCGGCGTTGCCACCCTGCAGGATGATGCCGCCGCCGAACGGGAAGTTCTGCACGGTGTTGTTGGTGATCGAGGCGGCGGTGATCGCCGACCCGGTCGACGCACTGCCCAGCGCCTGGAGACGGATGCCGGTGCCCTGCGACGCGGCGACCGTCGTGGCGCTGGTGATCGTGTTCGTCGAGATCGTCACCGTCGTCAGCGTGCCGGCGAAGTTCTTGATGTCGACACCGTGGTAGTAGGGCGTGGAGAACGTGTTGCCCGTAATCGTCACCGTGCCCGAGAGGTTGTTCTCGGTGCCGCTGGACGAGGAGTTGAACGCCACGCTCGAGGTGTCGGCCCCGAGGCCGGTGCCGGAGTTGCTGATCGTCGAGTTGGTGAGCGAGAAGTTCGTCACCCCGGTGCCCTGGATGCCGCTGCCACTCGTGTTCTGGATCACCATCCGGGTGAACGACGGCGACCTCGTGGATGTCAGCGAGATGCCGACGGTGCCACCGCTGATCGTGCCACCGCTGCCAGCGGCCCCGGTGCCCACGACGCTCAGGCCCGCCGTCGAGCCCGTGTTGTTGAGCACGATGCCGCTGCTGGCGGCAGCGGAGACGTTGATCGACTGGAAGATCAGCCCGTTGCCGCCAATCGTGGTGTTCGAGAGGTTGATCGCCACCCCGCTGGTCGTGGTGATGGCGTTCTGCACGTTCGTGGCCGCGGTCTGCACGACGCCGCCGTTGCTGCCGCTGAAGGCAGCCGAGGCGCCGGTGCTGAGCGTGATCTTCCCCAGCAAGGAGACGCTGCTGGCGGCGTTGTTGCTCGTGAAGGAGATGCCCGTGCCACCGGTGGCGGAGATCGGCCCGCTGAAGCTGACCGTGCCGCCGGACCCGCGGTTCTGCACCGCCAGCGTGCGGCCGGAGGTGATCGGGCCGAGCGTGAAGGTGGAGAAGAACTGCACGCTCGAGGTGGAGCCATCGATGACCACGCCGTCCGTCGTCGAGGTGATGTCGCCGTCGCGCACCAGCACGGAGGCAGA
>JBPOIX010000161.1:0-5101 GCA_052034175.1 Actinomycetota bacterium | reverse complement strand
TTCCGGCGTCTTGGCAACCGGGCGTCGAGAAGAACTGGTTCAAGGAGAACCCAAGACATCGGTGCAAGCTGCGTCGACGAAGTCGACCAACACATCGAGGCGGCCACCCCTGACCTGAATCAACTGGTTCGCGGTAACTGTTGCACTGACCACCGCATCCTCATCACCAACTGGACGCGCCTCAATCTGAAACGTGCCACGGGCGGGAACACGCCCGACTTCGGCCCAGTCGTCTGCCCCCACCACCACCCATGGCGAACCGTCGGCCGAGACCTCCAGGGCCTCCTCGCACTGATTCTGCGCTCCGAGCACCAGCTGGCCGTCGCCACGTGCGCCCGCGCACCCGACCATTGAGGCGGCGGCCACACAGACAGCGACCGCGCAAGTCGACCTCATGCCGGACACCACTCAATCGGGATGGTGTACACCAGGCCGTCACCCCTCACATGGGTCATGTCCATCACATCGCCTCGCTCGGCGTGCACGGCGTCCCCGAACCGGACCTCCGCCCGATAGGAATCCTGGTACGCCGGCTCTCCGATGGTAGCCACCTCCCTCCGGCCACCAGGCGAAATCTCCGCCCTGACCACCCAGTCATTCCACCCCTCAAACGTGAGCGCGACGGAAGCACCAACATCGCAGGGGTTCTCGACAACAACTCTCCAGCCGTCCTGGCAACCCGAAAGAACGAGAACCATCGCCACAACGGGAACGGCAGTCCAACGGGATTTCATAGCAGACACTGCTTCTGGCATATACCCCACTGGCCCCCTCCGCAAGTACACCTCATGCGAAACACCTCACCGAGACCTCGCGCACCTATGACGAGTCCCCTTGCAGCGCGGAACCGAGGAGCGGGTGTACGTCGCCGGGCATCACGGCACAGTCAGCGAGTTCCTTTGGCATCTCCAAACCATGCTCAGGAACGCGATATCCGAGGCATTCCGGCCGGACGAAGCACCCATCCGTGAGGAATCGTCGCTGGGTGTACCGCCCCCACGCCCTCACCTCGTTGGATCCAAGAGAAGCCCATTCAGATTCAAGTCGCGAGCGCAGACCTGAAACTCTTGTGAGCAAAGCGCGACTGACTCGCTAGGTCCCTGGCTTCGCACACGAGAGGCTTAGGTTGATGACGACGCAGCGATACGTCTCGCCAAGCGCCGAGATCTCGAACGGAGGGCCTCCTTCGCTGGCGGGCCCCCACACCAAGAACCCATGGTCGACGCGCAGGACCAACGAGTTGTCGACCGCGCGAACTTCGACGTCATCCGTGCTCAGAAAGGACTCGTAGGTCACGCCGTCAAGGTTCGCCCCTGATTGAATGATGATGCTGCCCGGCGCGCTCAGATCCGGAATCTGGCCGCACGACATCTCGAGCACTTTCTCGCCGGATGCAGAACGAATCTCATTGCACACCTCGCCGTCACGAAACTCAATCAGCAACTGCGGCTGGGCGGCAGGCATCGTGACCTCGTCGCCGCTGCCCACTGACGCCTGCCCCGAACACCCAACCAGCGCTAGTGCGACTACCAATAGACCCGAAAAGCGGCTCACATCAACACCCCTCAGCTACTGGCGAAATCCTAACTAGGGTCTCGTAGATGTCTTGCAGCTCGGAACCGAGGAGCGGTTGCACGTCGCCGAGCATCAACGCACGGTCAACGAGTTCCCTCGGAACCTCCAAACCATATTCTCGAACGTAATATCCGAGGCATCCCGGCCAGACGAAGTACCCATCCGTGAGGAATCGACGTTGCGCGATTCGGAGTCGATCGGAGTCGATGACATCGTCGAAGAACGAAGTGGCTGCGACAACGGTTACTCCCGAATCGAGATAGCCAGCGACTCCATCTCGAATGGAATCTGGGCAGAGCCCGAGGGAGTCCATGATTGATACCGGCGTCGGTTGCCCGAACTCCTTGTACATCCCCAGAAAGACGAGCGCCCTCACACGCCACCTGCTCGCGTGAAGGTCTTGAAAGCACCAATGCCGGCGGATCCGAAGACCGTCAGGTCCTCTCGCCTACAAAGTGAACCATCTGCGTCGCCCTCGCCCAGCAATACGCCGACGATGAACGCCGCGTCAGAACTCGGCCGCCGGCACTCCGTGACATCCCGCGAAAGCGCCAACAGGGCGCGGTCGGGTGCCGCAATAGCACTCAACCGGGCGTCGACCACCGTGAGCGGCACTTCCACCCACGTGGCGTCGCCCACGTCTGCACCGACGTCGCCTGCCAACACCGGGAGAGAACCGCCCGAGATCACCAACTCGGAGAGACCATTCCGCCCGCCGGAGACCGTGACAACCCCGGCATCATCATCGACCCCGACAACCAGCGGGTTGCTCCCACCTTCCACAGACAACTCGAATCGAGTCGCGGTACGTGTCGGCTCCACAACAGCCTTCTAGTACACCGCTGCGGCCACCACAAGCAGCGCAACCACCACAAGCAGCCCTCGCACCCATCGGCGATCCGCTGGGCGGGCAGTCGCTGGCCCCGAATGAGGCGGCCCTGACTCTGTCGTGGCAGTTTCGGCGTCACCCCCACGCGTCTGCGGATGTGTCAGCGGCGGAAGTCCTCGGGCGGGAGGGTGCTCGGGCCGACGTGGGTGTCCAGCCAGTCGGTCACCGGGCGGGCGGCTTCCCACACGGCGCGCACCTTGCCCAGCGCGGCCTTGCCGTGCATCCACTTCGCCTGCGGCCACTCCCTGCCCACAAACAGGCCCTTGCGCCGCAGAAACTCGATCCGCGGGTGGTCCTTCGCATACCCCCGCGGCGCCGTTTTCAACTCAGAGATCGCACCGATCGTGTAGCCGGCCTTCGCCAACGCTGCCGCCTTCGCCGCCAGGTCGGCGCCCGTGTGCTCGGCATCCACCGCGGCACGGAAGCGTTCCATCTGGTCGGCGGCGAACTGGTAGTAGCCGGCGCCGGCGAACATGCCGTTGGCGTCCAGCGCCAGGTAGTACCCGGTGCCCCCTTCGCTCTCGCCGTAGGCCCCGGCGTTCTCCTTGTACGGCGTCTTGTCCTTGGCGAAGCGCACGTCGCGGTAGGGACGGAACACCGAGAACGGCCCGTACTCCTCCAGCTCGTCGAGCGCAGCCTGGATGCTGCCCTTGACCGGCCCGTCGTAGGTGGCCTTGTTCGCCAGCCAGAAGGTGCGTGAATTGTCGAGGTGGAGCCGGGCGTAGAAGTCGAACGCCTCGGCGGGGAAGCCCGTGAACGCCATGACGCGGAGACTACCCGTGGCGCTGCGTAGTGTTCGCGGGCATGGCCGTGTTGGCGATCGATCAGGGCACCTCCGCCACCAAGGCCGTCGTGGTGGGCGACGACGGGACCGTGCTCGGCCTGGCCGAGGCACCCCTCGACGTGCACGCCACACCCGACGGCGGCGTGGAACTCGACCCGGAAGCCATGTGGCAGAGCGTCCTCACCGCCGGCCGGCAGGCGCTGGCCGCGGCCGGCACACCGGCGTTGGCGGCCATCGGCCTGGGCAACCAGGGCGAGACGATCCTCGCGTGGGACCGTGCCACCGGCCGCCCGCACGGCCCGGCCATCGTGTGGCAGGACCGCCGAAGTGTGGACGTGTGCACGCGCCGGGCCGCGCACGGCCCCCGCCTGGCCCACCTCACCGGGCTGGAGCTGGACCCGTACTTCGTGGCACCGAAGATGGTGTGGCTGCGAGCGCGAGTAGGCGCCGGGCCGGCCATCACCACGACCGACACCTGGCTGCTGCACCGCCTGTGCGGCGCCTTCGCCACCGACGTGGCCACCGCCGGCCGCAGCCTGCTGCTCGACCTGGAGACCGGCGGCTGGAGCCCGGAGGCCTGCGCCCTGTTCGGCATCGACCCCGCCGAACTGCCCACGGTGGTGGGCAACGCCGAGCCCCTCGGCACCACCTCCGTGTTCGGGGGCAACGTGCCCGTGACGGGGGCGTGCGTGGATCAGCAGGCGGCCCTCTTCGCCGAGGCCTGCCACTCCGCCGGGGAGGCGAAGTGCACCTACGGCACGGGCGCGTTCATGCTGGCCTGCACCGGCAGCACGCCGACGCGCTCCACCAACGGGTTGGTGGGCTGCGCGGCCTGGCGCATCGGCGACGCCCTCACCTGGTGCCTCGACGGGCAGGTGTACACGGTGGGCGCAGCGGTGGGCTGGCTGATCGACATGGGCGTGATGACCGAGCCCGCCGACCTCGACCGGCTGGGCGGCAGCGTGCCCAACTCGCAGGGCGTCACCTTCGTGCCGGCCCTTGCCGGGCTGGCCGCGCCCTACTGGAAACCAGAAGCCAAGGCCGCGTTCACCGGCCTCTCGCTGGGCACCGACCGCGGGCACCTGGTGCGCGCCGCAATCGATGGCATCGCGGCGCAAGTGGCGCTGCTGGCCGCCGCCGCCGGCCGCGACCTCGGCGCCCCGCTCACCCGCCTGCGCGTGGACGGCGGCCTGACCCGCAGCCGCACCCTGCTGCAAGTGCAGGCCGACCTGTTGCAGTGCCCTGTGGAGGTCTACCCCTCGCCCCACGCCACCGCCCTCGGGGTGGCCGCGTTCGCCGCCATCGGCGCCGGGCTCCCCATGGCCGACGCACCCGCGGCAGCGTGGGCACCGAGCGCGGTGGTGGAGCCGGCCATCGGCCCTGCCGAAGCCGAGGAGCGGTTGGCTTCCTGGCAGGCCGTGGCCGCGGCCACGATGGGGTTGTGATGCCCGGCGCCACAGCGACCACCACCGTGCGCGGTCCGTTCGACGTGGCCGTGGTCGGCGGTGGCGTGGTCGGGTGCGCGGTGGCCCGGCTGCTGGCCCTGCACGACCTGAAGGTGGCGCTGGTGGAAGCGGGGCCGGACGTGGGCGCAGGCACCAGCAAAGCCAACACCGCCATCCTCCACTCCGGCTTCGACGCCACGCCCGGCTCGGTGGAGGCTCGCCTCGTCGCCCGCGGCTACGAGTTGCTGCGCGCCTACGCACCCACCGTTGGCATCTCCGTGGAGGAGACGGGCGCGGTGCTGGTGGCGTGGGACGACGAGCAGGCGGCGTCCCTCCCCCGCCTGCAGGCCAAAGCTGCGGACAACGGCTACCACGCCGCGGAGTTGCTGGACGCGGCCGCCGTGCGGG
>JBPOIX010000008.1:0-8183 GCA_052034175.1 Actinomycetota bacterium | reverse complement strand
GACACAAACCGGTCATGCACGAGTCCACTTCGTTTGTGTCAAGAAGTTGGGCGCGAACGCCCTGCTCCCGGGTCGACAGCGTTTACGCAAAGCGGTTCTGGGCCGCGGCGGCCTGAACAGCTAGTGGCGCCAGGAGATCGGCAGGCTGGCGTAGCCGGTGATCGGCGAGCCGAGCGGATGCGCGATGGGCGTGCCGGCAGGGAGCAGCACCGGGAAACGGGCGCTCAGCTCGGCCACCGCCTCCACCAACTCCAGCCGGGCGAGGTTGGCGCCGAGGCAGTAGTGGATGCCGCCCCCGAACGTGAGCAGATGCCACCCCGCAGGGTTCTCGCGGGCGATGTCGAAGCGATCGCCGCCGGGCAGGGTGGACGTGTCGTGATTGGCGGACATCGACATCAGCACCACCATCGTGCCCGCAGGAACCTGGTAGCCGCCGAGCTCGATGGCCTCCAGCGCGAACCGCGGCAGCGCCTCGGTCGCCGGTTCCCAACGAATGGCTTCCTCCACCGCCGCCGGCACCAGTTCGGGCCGCGCGCGCAACAGCGCCCACTGGTCGGGGTACTCGGAGAACGTGTGGATGATGTTGCTCAACTGGTTGCGTGTCGTGTCCGTCCCGGCCACCAGCATCATCGCCACCACGGACAGCAGCTCCGACGGCGACAGACGGTCGCCCTCCTCCTCGACGGCGATCAGCCGGGAGAGCAGGTCGTCGCGCGGGGCTGCGCGCCGCTGCTCGATCAACCCCTCGATGTAGTCATCCAGCTCGCCTTGCGCCTGCTCGATCTCAGCGATGTAGTTCGCCGCGTCGAACCGCAGCGACAGCAGGATCGACGAAGCCCAGCGGCTCATGTCCTCCCAGCGGTCCATCTCCGCACCCACAAGCGCGCTGATCACGGGGATCGGGTACGGGTCGCACAGCGCCCCCACCGCGTCGCACTCGCCTTGGGCCTCGACGGCATCGACGAGACCGGCGATCACGGAGCGTGTGAAGGGGCGCAACGCCTCCACGGCCCGCGGGGTGAACGCCGCGGACACGAGGCGGCGCAGACGGTGATGATCGTCGCCCTCCATGAACAGCAGGATCTGCTCCTGTCGCTGCCATGCCCTGCCGCCCTCGGGGATGCCGGTCATCCGGGCGAAGTCCATGCCCGGCCCGCGCAGACGCCGGTCGCGCAGCAGTGCCGTCACTTCCTCATGGCGCAGGACCATCGCCCCGAACGGGCCCTTTGCCAACGGCGAAGCAGAGCGGGCCTCGTTCAACAGTTCGCGCACCTTCGCGCTCGATTCCGCAGCCTGGGGCAGCAGCACGGGCAGGTCGGCGTCGTAGAAGATCGTCACGGCGAGAGCCTGCGCCACCGTGGCCGAGGTGTCAACCGGTGCATTCGGCCCTGGCGGCGGCAGCAGGATGGCCGTACGGTGCACGCATGACGAACCTGCCTCCCCCCGGGCACGAGCCTTTCGCCCCACCCACGGCGCCTTCGGGCGCACCCCAGGCCGGCGTGCCGACCTCCCCGCCGGCGTGGCCCCCGGCCGGCGCCGCACCAGCGGGCGCGCCGCCTATGGCCACCCAGGTGCAGGCGTTGCTCCCTGCCGAACCCGGCAAGCGTGGCGTGCCCAAGTGGGCCCTCTTCGGGGTGGCCGGCGCGCTCGCCGCCGCAGTGGTCGGGGTGGTGGCCTTTGCCGGTGGCGACGACGACACCAAGACGGTCACGCCGGCCGGGGCCAGCACCACCGTCAGCGTGCCGGAAGCCAGCGAGGGCACGACCGAGGGCAGCCCCGAGGACACCACGCCAGGCGGCCCGGATGTCACCGCAGGCACGCCCGCCCCATCGACCACGGTGACAGCCGACCCGGTGCCGAGCGGCGACCAGGTGGCCGGCGCACCGGCAGGTCAGCGCGGCACGCTGGACGCACCCGTGCCCGCCGGGCAGATCGCCGACATCGGTGGTGGGTGGCGGCTCCAGGTGCTGGGAGTGGTGCCCGACGCCACCGAGATGGTGGCGACGGAGAACGAGTTCAACGACCCGCCGCCGGCAGGGTCCGTGTTCACGATCGTCACCGTGGCGCTCGGCTACTACGGGCTGGACGACCCCGCCTCGACGTTCACTCCCACGATCGCCGCGATCGGTGCCGCGCGCACCGAGCTCGATGCCAACTGCGGCGTGATCCCCGGCGAACTGGCGTACTTCAACGACGTCTTCGCCGGCGGCGTGGTCCAGGGCAACCTGTGCTTCGTGGTGCCCGCCGCCGAGGCCGGCGACCTCACGCTCTACGGCGTTGGCGACTGGTTCAACGACAGCGACGAGATCTTCCTTGAGGTCGCTGCGCCCACCGCTCCTGCCGCGCTGCCCGCGCTCACCGGCCCGCAGGAAGGAGCGGCCGCCAGCAAGCCCCGCCTCGACCCCACCCCGCTCGGCACTGCCGTCGAGGTCGGCAGCGGATGGAGCGTGCGCATTGACGGGCCGGTGAGGGACATCACCGATGCCATCCTGGCCGAGAACTCGTTCAACGAGCCGCCGCCGGAGGGCTTCCGCTTCGTCGGTGTCGACGCCACGTACTCCTACTCCGGCAGCGAGGGGGCCAGCGCCTTCGACGTGACCATGAAGGGCGTGGGCGACGCCAACGTCGAGGTCGGCTGGGAATGTGGTGTCGTCCCCGGCGAGATGGACCGCTTCGCCGACGTCTTCAGCGGCGGGCAGCTCAGCGGCACCCTGTGCTTCGTGGTGCGTGAGGGTTCCAGCCTGGTGCTCTACGCCACTGCGGAGTACGACCTTCCGGCGATCTACTTCGCCACGGTCTGAGCGCCGAGCGCGAACTGCTCGGGGTCGATGGCGATGAACGTCGCCGTCGAGCGGGCCACCACGCTGCCGTCGGGCTGGGTGAGTTCACCGGTCATGAACAGCTTGCGGCGCTCACGGCCGGCCAGGCGGACACGGCATTCCAGCGGAACACCGATCGGCACACCGGCCTCGTAGCGGATCCCCAACTCGCCGGTGAACCCGGCCTGCATCAGGATGTTCAACACGAAGCCGTAGACGTCGTCGAACAGGGCGGCCACGATGCCCCCGTGGCTGCGACCGGGTGCCCCTTCGTGGCCGGCGCGCAGGGTGAGGGTGGCCACCGCTTCGTCCCCGTCGCGGTGCACCTCGATGTCCAGCCCCCACGGGCTGGCCCGCCCGGAGATCGGCCGCTCGTCGTAGGTGGTCATCTGTTCGCCGTCGGCCGGCGGGTTGCCCCACTGGCCGTCGCGACGCGTCTCCGCCCTGGACCGTTCCGCGCCGGCGGACAACTCAGCGGTCAGTGAGTCCAGCGTGGCGGTCAGCTCGTCGAGCAGGGTGATCGGCGCGTGATGCCCCACCAGCGCATGGCCGACGTCGCGCACCGCGCGCCCCGCCCGTGCCCGAGCCTCTGTCACGGCGTCCGGGTGGTCGGGCTGAGCGACATGCATCAGCGGGTCGAGATGGGCGCCGTCCTCAGGGTGTTCGTGGGTAGCCATGCCCTGGCCACGGTAGACGGCGCACCCGTTGCCACCTCGGGTCGAGTCGAGGGGTGATCAGTGTGCGGGTTCGGCGCAGTTGAACATCCACCGGGTCCCGAAGCGATCGATGCACGTGCCGAACAGCGAACCCCAGAACATGTCCTGCAGCGGCTGCACATCGGTACCGCCCTCGCTGAGGGCAGCGAAGAGACGCGCGGTCTCGGCGCGGGTATCCGGCTCGAGGTTGATCGACACGTTGTTGCCGGCCACAACCGTGTGCCCGAAGTCCGCCACCATGTCCGTACCCATCAGCACATGGCCCCCGAGGATCGGCAACTCGATGTGCATGATCAGCGGTCGCACATGGTCGGGGATTGCGGGAGCGCCCTCCATCGGCGGCATGTCGCCCATGCGCATGATGGCGCCCATGTACTCCGTGCCGAACACCTCCTTGTAGAAGGCGAAGGCGACTTCGGTGCTGCCCAGGAAGTTGAGGTAGGTGCTCACGCTGGCCATCGGGGTTCTCCATCTCGTATCGGGGGACCGCACATTAGACCGCGGCCGAGACGACCCTCACTCGCCGCCGGCGGAGATCGCCGCACCCACGTCGTACGCCTGGATGCCTTCCGGCGCAGCCACCTCGACGATTGGTTCGTCGCGATCGTCGAACTCCAGTTTCAGGGCCCGGCACATCACCGCGTGCATCTCGTACAACGACGTGATGTACGTCAACTCCAGGATCTCCTCGTCGCTGAGGTGAGCCTGCAGTGCAGCGAACACGTCGTCGGGCACCCGCCCACCGTCGAGGACGAGGCAGTCGGTGTAGGCCAGCACGGCCCGCTGCACGGGGCTGAAGAGGTCGCTCACACCCCACGACGGAATGGCCGCGATCATCTCCTCGCTCATGCCCAGCGCGCGGCACGACTTGCAGTGTTGGGAGAAGACGAACTGGCTGCCGCGGGTGAACCCGGCGCGGGTCTGGCCGAGCTCCCGCAGCACCGGGTCGAGGAAGCGTTGCGGGCTGCGGTACACGCCGAAGCCCTGCACCGAGTGGCGGAAGATGTCCGGCACGAGGGCGAACACGGTCCACCAGTCGCCCGGCGTGCCGGTGGCTGTCCCCGGCTCGGCCACCGGGTCGCGGTCGCCGAACAGTTGGTCGTACATGCGCAGCACCAGTTCGTCGGTGGTGTCGGCGCGGCTCACCTGGCGCAGGCGGGGCATGCGGTTCTCCTCGGTTCGTGCGGTAGCAGCCGCTCCGGCGGCCCGCTGTAGGTTCGCGCACCATGAACGCCGGGCCGACGCCGGAGGACGTAGCCGCTGCCGCGGACCGCTTGTGTCGCGACGGTGTGGCCGTGCTGCCGGGCGTTCTCACTGCACCGGAGGCCGCTGACGCCCTCGACCGCCTCTGGGCCGCGGCCGAGGAAAGCCGGCGGCAGGGCATCCCCACGTTCATGCCCGTGCTCGACCCCAACGCACACAATGTGCGCGTCTTCAACCTGATTGCGCTCGACCCCCTGTTCGCCGAGCTCATCGCCCACCCGGTGGCGGATGCCGTCGCCGCGGCACTGCTGGGGCAGGCCTACATCGTCTCCAACTTCACGGCCAACATCGCCAGGCCGGGCGCCGGGTCGATGGCCGTCCACAGCGACCTCGCCATCGTCGCCCCCGAGCCGTGGACCTCGCCCGGCAGCCTCAACGTGATCTGGTGCCTCACCGACGTCACGGCCGAGAACGGCGGCACGCTGCACCTGCCTGGCAGCCACCGCTTCGCCACGATGGCGGAGGTGTTCGCCGCATACGACGTCGACCGCCCGGAGGACCTCGTGGCGCACATGGTGCCGTTCGAGGCGCCCGCCGGCTCGATCGTGGCGATGGACGGCCGCGTTTGGCACACCTCCGGCCGCAACGTCACCGCCGATGAAGACCGTGCCCTGCTGTTCGCCTACTACGCCCAACCGTGGCTGCGGCCGCAGTGGAACTTCACCCGGTCGTTGCCGGCGGACGTGCAAGCCGCGTGCAACCCCGTGCTGCGCTACCGCCTTGGCCTCGACCACTCCCTCAACACCGGCGACGGCGAGCTGATCGGCCGCGGGCCTCTCGGGTGAGCAGCCGCCGGTCGAGGAGCAACTGGCGCCGGCGCTCACGAGCGCTCCTGCCTTCGCGCCGACGCGAGGTCTTCACCATCTCCTCCGCCAGGACTCGGCGCGAGTTGCGGGCGGGCACCGCGGTGGTGGTGCAGTGGTCGCTCATGTTCGCCTGCGGGCTCGCAGGCTCGACCGTGATGACCGTGGCCTTCCTCGACGTGCCGTCCACCGGCCGCGCCGTGATGCTGTTGATGGTGATCGTGCCGACTGCGGTCGTCGGATGGATCGCAGCGAAGTTCGGGGCCTACCGACGCATCTACGCGCCCGAATGCGGTGACGGCCAGCTACAACTGGACAGCCTCGGGCTGATCGTCCGGCTCCCCGGAGTGCTCGCTGAGCCTGTGCGCTTCTCCGAGAAGTCCATCGAGGCCGTGTTGGTGCACACCAGAGCAGACGCTCGGCCGGACCGGGCGCGGTTCCTACTCGGAAGTCCGCCGACGCACGCACTGTGGACGGTCCATCGGAGGTCGACCATTCCGATTCTCTCCGCCATACGTGAGCCTCCGAGTGTCGTGGTGGTGTTCACCGCCCAGCAGTCGATTCCCCACGTCTCGGGCAGCGCGCTCATTCGTGAGGCTCTCCTCGCAGCCACTTCCTCGGCAGCGGAGTTGCCCGGCTCCCCTCCAGTAGCGCCCGATCAACCCTGCCTCGCCGTTGGACTGAAGGTGAAGAGGCCAGAGGCGCTCGCCGCAGCGCTGCGCTCACGACCACTCGGTTCGGCGAGTCTCGACCTGCTCAAGGCCTCCGAGCTCGGGCTCACGCCGCTTCCACTCCCCACTCGCGCGCGAGCGTGGATGTTCCCGACACTGGCGCTGGCCCTGCTCGTTGTGCTGGCCGTCAGCCTGCTCGCGGCGTTCGGTCTGTTGCCATGGCTGCTTGCAGCCGCGCTGCTGGCGCTCGCGCTCACCGGCCAACTGGTCAAGGACCTCATCGACCGATGGCGCGATGCGGAGTCGCACGCTGCCACGTCTCGCTGGCGGCGGGCGCTCATTGCGCTGGGTGCCGTCGGCGCCGTCATTCTCTTCTCACTCGACCTGCAGGGCCTCTTCGAGAAGGATGACCCGCCGGTGGACCGACAGCCGGACATCCCGTCCGTGCCCGACAACACGCCGTTCGTCATGCTGCCCACGACCATTCCCTTCCCTGAGCTCAGCTTGCCCGACCTCACGATGCCCGAGTGGCCGACACCCACCGTTCCCGATACCGCTCCCACGGAGACGACCGAAGCGACGGGGTGAGCAGTCTGACCGGCTGAAGGCTCCGCCACGATCTCGCCGCGGCCAGCGTCGTAGCGTGCGGCGCATGACTCTCGCCATCGTCACCGGAGGGGCCCGCGGCATCGGCGCGGCCATTGTGGATGCACTGCTCGCCGACGGCACCGCCACCCAGGTTGCAGCGCTCGACCTCGACATCGCGGACGTGGAGGCGCGCGACCATGTGTCGCTCCATGCGTGCGACGTGACCGACGAGGAGCAGGTCCGCGCGGTCGTGGCCTCGCTCGGCGAACAGGCCACCGTGCTCGTGAACAATGCCGGCGGCAGCCGCCCCCACCCCGACCGCACCGACGCCCTCCCCTTCAACCCGTTCGGCCCGGTCGACCTGTGGCGCGAGAGCGTCGATCTCAACCTCACCAGCGCCCACGTCGTCACGCGTGTCGTCGGCCCGGGCATGCCCAAGGGCAGCGCCATCTGCAACACCGCCTCGATCGCCGGCGTGATGGCCAGCCCGTTGTTCGCCTACGGCGCAGCCAAGGCCGGGCTCATCCACTGGACGAAGTGCATGGCCCTGATGTTGGCCCCGCACGGAATCCGCGTGAATGCCGTCGCCCCCGGTTTCATCTACACCCGCCTCTGGGAGCAGATGCTCAGCCGCGAGATGTTCGAAGCGATGGTCGGCACTGCGGTGCCGATGGCCAGTGAACAGACGCCGGCTCAGATCGCCGACACGGTGGCCTTCCTCTGCTCGTCACGGGCCGCGCAGGTGACGGGCCAGGTGATCGCCATCGACGGCGGCAGTTCCCTCGGCCGCCCCCGCTGACCCGCGCCGCCCCACTCACCGAGCGCCGCAGGCGCACGGCGTCAGCGCAGCTCGTACATCTCGTAGACGAGCGTGCCGTCCGCCTGGAACGCACCCTTCGCCACGGCCTGGATGCGGGTGAGCCACTGGTAGCGCTCGTCGCCGGTGTGGAACAGCGGGGTGGCATAGACCGCCATCGTGTCGAACTGCAGGCGGCCGGTGTAGGTGGCATGGATGATCGCCCCGTCGTCGGTCTCCCACGTCACCTTCACGTCGAGCGTGCCGTAGCCGTTGGGCGACACCTTCAGCCAGTCCGCCGCGGCGTTGCCTTTCATCGTGGCGTTGATGCGCTCGCCCACCACGGTCATGCCGGTGACCTCACCGATCACGAGGTCGGGTGCGACATTGATGGTCGGCGCCAGCGACACGGTGGCGGTGCACAGCGGGATCAGTTCGAGCGTCATGCCCGCATCGTCGCATAAGTTGGCGCTGGCACCGCACCCGATGCAGTGCCAGCGCCAACTTGAGGGGGTTCGACGTCGATG
>JBPOIX010000011.1:0-6056 GCA_052034175.1 Actinomycetota bacterium | reverse complement strand
ATCGGGGCGGGCATGGACACAACAGTAGGTCCGTTCCGGTGGTTTACTTTGGCGGCAATGTCTCGCCACCTCACCGTCGCCGCGGCCCAGATGGGGCCGGTGCAGAAGGACCACTCCCGCGCCGACGTGGTGGCGCGGCTGGTGGCGATGCTGCGCGAGGCGCACCGGATGGGCGCCGAACTGGTGGTCTTCCCCGAGCTGGCGCTCACCACCTTCTTCCCGCGCTGGTTCGTCGACGACATCGCCGAAGCGGACCACTGGTACGAGCGCGCGATGCCCAACGCGGCTACTCAGCCGCTGTTCGAGGAGGCCAGGCGCCTCGGCGTCGGCTTCTGCCTCGGCTACGCCCACCTGGAGACGGGTGAGGACGGCTCCGTGCACCGCTGGAACGTGCAGACGCTGGTGGAGCGCGACGGCAGCATCGTCGGCACCTACAAGAAGACCCACATCCCCGGCCACGAGCACCACGAGCCCGACCGCCCGTTCCAGCACGCCGAGCGCTACTACTTCGAGCCCAGCCCGGAGGGCTTCCCGGTGTGGCGGGCGTTCGGTGGCATCGTCGGCATGGCGATCTGCAACGACCGTCGCTGGCCGGAGACCTACCGGGTGATGGGCCTGCAAGGCGTGGAGCTCGTGCTCATCGGCTACAACACGCCGATCCACTATGTGCCCGACCCCAGCCAGGACATCCTCCAGGGCTTCCACAACGCACTCGTTATGCAGGCGGGTGCCTACCAGAACGGCACCTGGGTGGTCGGCGTAGCCAAGGGCGGTGTGGAGGAAGGGGTGGACTCCCTCGGGCAGAGCATGATCGTGGCCCCCAGCGGCCAGATCGTGGCCCAGGCGCTCACCACCGACGACGAGGTGATCGTGGCCCGCTGCGACCTCGACTGGTGCGCCAAGTACAAGGACACCCTGTTCGACTTCGAGCGTTACCGCCGCCCCGAGGTGTACGGCCCGATCACCGGCCAGCGCGGCGTCACCCTCCCGGACTGAACCCGGCCTGCCCGAATGTCCGTCCTCGACGCCGTGCTCATCCTGCTCGCGGGCATGGGCGCGGGCGCGATCAACGCCGTGGTCGGCTCCGGTTCGCTGATCACGTTCCCCACGCTCGTGGCCCTGGGCTACCCGCCGCTGCTGGCCAACGTGTCGAACAACGTCGGCTTGGTGCCCGGCTCGTTGTCCGCGGTGTACGGCTACCGGCGTGAGCTGCACGGGCAGGAGGCCCGCCTGCGCCGCCTGGTGCCGGCCTCGCTGGTCGGCGCTGCCACAGGGTCCACCCTGCTGCTGGTGCTGCCGAGCGATGTGTTCGACGCCGTCGTCGTGGTGCTGATCATCGTGGCCCTCACGCTGGTGATCACCGGGCCGCGCATCTCCAAGTGGGTCACCCGCCGGCGGGGCGAGGGCCATGCAGGGCACGCCACGGTCACCCTTCCGTTGGTGGCGCTCGTGGCCGGGGCCGGTGTGTACGGCGGCTACTTCGGTGCGGCCCAGGGCATCATCCTCACGGCCACCCTGGGTGTCTTCCTCGACGACCATCTGCAGCGCCTGAACGCGGCGAAGAACGTGCTCGCGTTCACGGTCAACGCGGTCGCGGCCGTGGTGTTCATCGCCAGCACGTCGGTGGATTGGAAGGTGGTGGCGTGCATCGCCATCGGTTCCACCATCGGGGCGCTGTTGGGGTCGCGGTACGGCCGCCGGCTGCCGCCTCAGGTGCTGCGCGGGGTCATCGTCACCGTCGGTCTTGTGGCGCTGGTGAAGCTGCTGTTTCTGTAACGCGATCGCGGCATTGGGTGAGGCCCACGCCACACGCCGTCTCACTAGTCTGACGCGATGGACAGCGATCCGATCCTCCCCCCGCCCGTCCCTGCAGCCGCGCCGAGCGGCTTCGAGCCGCCGGCCCACGCCGCGCCGCAGGTCACCGTGCTCGATGTCGTGCCGCCGACGAAGCGTTCGAAGAAGGGCTGGCTCGTGGGCGGCCTGGCGCTCGTGGCCGTGGTGGCCGGCCTGGTCGCCTTCGGCCTCAGCCGTGGCGGCTCCGAGCGGGAGTCCTATTCGTTCGCCGCCGCGGTGGACGGATCCCAGACCGCCACCAAGTTCGCGTACGAGATCAACATGGACGTGTCGTTCATGGACATCGCGATCACCGGGCAGATGGACCTCGACGCGCAGCTGATGTCGATGGAGATGGAGACGCCGCTCGCCGACGCGCCGATGGCGTTCATAATCGACGGCAAGGCTCAGCTGATGTACGTGGACGCGGAGGCGCTCGGTGGCGGCGGGTTCGCCCCCACGCGCTGGATCAGTGTCGACCTCAGCCAGGTTCCCGACGCGCAGGACATGTTCACCGGTGGCGGCACCTCGGACCCCGTCAGCATGGCCAAGACGCTCGTCGGCGCGGAGAACGTGGAAGAGATCGGGATGGAAGAGTTCCGCGGCGAGCAGTTGAAGCACTACCGCGTGACGATGCCGATTGATGCCGCCCTGGAGGCGAACCCGGACCTCGCCGACCAGTTCGACGAGATCGGCTCGGAGCTGCCCGAGGAACTGGTCTACGACGTCTACGTCACCGAGGACAACATGCTCCGCCGTCTCGTGATGGAGCTCCCTGTCTCGGACATGACGATGGAGATGGAGATGGTCATGACCGAGATCGAAACCCTCGACGACGTCACCATTCCTCCGGCCGATGAGGTCACGGATATGACCGACGAGTTCCTTGCGGAACAGGATCTCTGACCGACCTGTCACGCGCCGTTCGCGCGAGATGGCTCCCGGTTTGACAAAATGTAAACCGTGAGCGTCGAGTTCGTCCTCAACGGCACGCCGGTTTCCGTGCGCGCCGACCATCCGCACCTGCTTGCCGCGCTGCGGGAGGAGCTCGACGTCACCTCACCGAAGGACGGTTGTTCACCGTCCGGCCAGTGCGGTTGCTGCACGGTGCTGCTGGACGGCAAGGCCGTGGTCAGTTGCACCCAGCCGGTCGCCAAGGTGGCCGGCCGCGACGTCGTCACCCTGGAGGGCTTCGCCACAGAGGAGCGGCAACGGTTCGCCGACGCCTTCGCCGCATGCGGTGGCCTGCAGTGCGGCTACTGCATACCCGGCATCGTGGTGCGGGCGAAAGCGCAGATCGACAAGAAGGGCGCGGCGCTGGAGCGCGAGGACATGGCCCGCCACCTCGGCGCCCACCTCTGCCGCTGCACGGGGTACGTGAAGGTGCTCGACGCCATCGACGCCGTCGCCAAGGGCACGCCGGTGAACCCCTGCCACCCGGGCGGTGTGGGCACCAGTGGCGCCAAGTACGAAGCCGGTGCCCTCGCCTTGGGTGACCGCGGCTATGTGGACGACATCCGCGTGCCGGGCATGCTGCACGCCGCCGTCCACCTCACCGCTCATGTGCGCGCCGACATCCGCCGCATCGACACCGCGGCTGCTGCCGCGGCGCCAGGCGTGGTGGCCGTGTTCACCGCGGCGGACATCCCCGCGGCGCAGTACGTCGGCATCATCTACAAGGACTGGCCGGTGTTCATCGGCGAGGGGCAACGCACCTCGTACGCCGGCGACGTGTTGGCTGTGGTGGTGGCCGAGACCAAGCAGCAGGCTCGTGAGGCCGCGACGTTGGTGCAGGTGGAGTACGACGTCCTGCGGCCGATCACCGACCCAGTGGCCGCGATCGCCGACCCCGAGGTGGCGGTCTACGGCACGAAGAGCAACGTGCTGTCGGTCAGTGCCGACGCCCGCGGCGAAGTCGACGACGCGCTGGCGGCCAGCGCGCACACGGTGCATGCGGTGTTCCAGACCCAGCGCATCGAGCACGCCTTCCTCGAGCCCGAGAGCACGCTGGCCGTGCCCACCGTGGGGGCCGACGGCACGGTGCACCTGCACGTGTACTCGGGCGGTCAGGGCGTGTGGGACGACCGCGACCAGATCGCCGCCATGCTCGGCGTGGCCACCACCGACGTCACCGTGGAGTTGGTGTCCAACGGTGGCGCGTTCGGCGGCAAGGAGGACATGAGCAACCAGGGCCAGACCGCGCTGGCGGCGTGGTTGCTGCAACGGCCGGTGAAGTGCACGTTGAGCCGCGAGGAGAGCTTCCTCATCCACGCCAAGCGGCACCCGATCCGCCTCGAGTACTGGGCCGGGTGTGATGCGGAGGGCCACCTCACGGCGGTGAAGGTGCGCGGCATCGGCGACTCCGGCGCGTATGCCAGCGTGGGGATGAAGGTGTTGGAACGGGCCGCAGGGCATGCCAGCGGGCCGTACCGGGTGCCGAACATCGACGTCGAGTGCACGGCCGTGCGCACCAACAACCCGGTGTGCGGCGCGTTCCGCGGGTTCGGCGCCAACCAGGCGCAGTTCGCGATGGAGGGCGTGATGGATCGCCTGGCGGAGCACGTGGGCATCAGCGGCTGGGAGCTGCGCAAGCGCAACGTCATCCACCCGGGCGAGGTGTGGGGGCCGGGGCAGATCATGGACGACGGGTGTGCCGGCGCGGAGGAATGCCTCGACCGCGCCAAGCCGCACATCGATGCCGCGCTCGCTGCCGGCAAGGCCGTCGGAATCGGCCTCGGGCTGAAGAACTCGGGCCTCGGCAACGGCCTGCGCGAAGTGTGCGCCGCGGTGGTCCGGTTCCGCAGTGCCGATGGCAAGGTCGAGGTGCGGCACGGCTTCACCGAGATGGGCCAGGGTGTGCACACGGTGGCGCTGCAGACGGCCGTCACCGAACTGGGCATCGACCCGGAGCGCATCGAGGTGATCGTGGACACCACACGCCAACTCGGCTTCGGGCAAACCACCGGCAGCCGCGGCACGCTGATGGTGGCCGCCAGCGTGCAGAACGCGTGCGCCGTGGCGCTGGCCGCTGGGTGCACCGAGGACGTGGACCACTACGCCGAGCATGTGGTGGACTGGACGCAGAAGCTCGGCGACCCGGCCGTACCCAACCCCACCATCCACGCCGCGTTCGGCTATGCGGCCCAGGTGGTGGTGGCCGATCGCCAGACCGGGGCCATCGAGAAGGTGGTGGCCATCCACGACGTCGGCAAGGCCGTCAACCCGCGATTGTGCGAGGGGCAGATCGAAGGCTCGGTGCACATGGGCCTCGGGTACGCGCTCACGGAGGACTTCCCGAGCGACGAACGCGGCTTCCCCATCCCCACCACCTTGCGCCAGCTGGGCATCCTGCGCCCGAAGGACGTGCCGCCGATCGAGGTCGAGCTGGTGGAGGTGCCCCAACCGCGTTCCGCCTACGGCATCAAGGGCGTCGGGGAGATCGGGCTGGTGCCCACTAGCGGCGCGGTGGCAGCGGCACTGCACATGGTGGACGGGGTGTGGCGCGACACCCTGCCGATGCGCCCCTCGCCGACCTCCGCCGACTGAAGGCCGGATGCTGGCCTCGTTGCGCCACTACAGTCGCCGCCGATGACGGCCGATCCACACCCCGGGTGGGGATACCGCCCGGCCATCGACGGCCTGCGAACCGTCGCCGTCACCCTCGTCGTGCTGTTCCACGCCGGTGTGGCCGGCGTGGCCAACGGCTTCGTCGGCGTGGACCTGTTCTTCGTCCTCTCCGGCTACCTCGTCACCAATGTGATGTTGGCGGAGTACCGCGGCTCGGGCACCGTCCGGCTGCGCCGCTTCTACGCCCGCCGTGTCCGCCGCTTGCTGCCGGCGGCGGTGCTGTTGGTGGTGGTCGTCGCCGCGGCGACGCTGCTGGTGCTGCCGCGCCTGACCCGTGTGTCGCTGGTGGCAGACGCTCGCGCGGCGCTGCTGTACGTGGCCAACTGGCACTTCCTCGGCGACGCCACCGACTACTTCGCCGCAGACGTGCACGGCAGCCCCTTCCTCCACTTCTGGTCGTTGGCGATCGAGGAGCAGTTCTACGTGGTCTACCCGCTGGCACTGCTCGGCCTGCTGTGGCTGGGCCGGCGCCTCGGGCGGCCGACGCTGGTGGTGGCGTCGGGGTTGGCCTCCCTGCTGGCCGTGTCGCTGCTGCTGCAGGTCGTGATCGCCCGCGGCGACGCACTGGCGGCCTACTACGGCACGCACACCCGGCT
>JBPOIX010000040.1:0-3316 GCA_052034175.1 Actinomycetota bacterium | reverse complement strand
GCGTCCGAGTCGTGCACGCCCGGCTCGTACCCGTCGTCGATGCGGCCCGCAGCATGGGCGGCGATGCCGTCCACGGGCACACCGAGAGCCAAAGCCTCGAACGCCAGGTACAACGCCCGCGGCAACTCGACGGTCTCGGTGGGGTACGTCTGCGCTGCCACGGCGCGGTCGGCTGCGCTGAGCCCGGCGAACGCATCCGCCGGCACCGCGAGCTGGAGGTCGGTCCCGCTCAACCGCAGGCGCAGGGTGCCGTCGTCGTCGCTGTCGAGCCGCAGTTCGAAGGGTTCGGTGTTGACGCCGAACCTCCAGCGGCCGATGCGCACACTGCCGGCCTCGAACAGCTCGGCGCGGTCGGCCACGATGCGCCGCGCCTGATCCCGCGCCGCGCCGAGCGCAACATCCAGCTCGCCGCTCGGGCCCGCTTCGCCAAGGCCGGCGAGGTCGGCGATCGTGGCCCGCACCTTGGCCACCAGCGGGTCGGTGGAGAAGAAGGTGTCCACCGTGGCGCGGTCGGCCAACACGGCCGCCCTCGTGGTGACGGTGTCGATCAGCCGCCGGGCGGAGGCCACCAGCCGCGTGACCCGCTGGTTGCGTTCGGAGGTGATGCTGTCCCGACGGGCGGTGAACGCCGTCACCACCTCGTCCCGCTTGTTCGCCACCGCGTCGGCATGGGCAGGCACATCGCCGAACGCGAGGTCCAGGTTCTCCAACTCCGCGGACAGGGCAGCGATCGCCGAGTCGCAGGTGGCGGTGTCGGCGGCCGTCATCAACAGCGCCTGGCTGCGCTGGGTGACCACGGCCATGCCCGCCTGGAACGCAGCAGCGCTCTCGGCAACTCGCAGCTGCGCGGCGCGGGCATCAAGCGACGCGCGCGCCCCGTTGCGCCGGGCCAGCGCGTCCGACAGACGGCCCAGCACTGCGGTCTTGATCGTCGTGTCCTGCACGTCCAGACCGCCGACCACGTCCGTGAGGAGCACCACCCGCTCGCCTGCGACCTCGACAGCGGCGATCAGCGGTGCCACCGCAGCGACGCTGGCGGCGCCAGGCGCGCCGGCTTCGGCAGTGGCGAAGACATCGAGCAGCGACGCCAGCGCATCGTCCTCGCCGAGAAACTCCACCGCGCGGTGGGCCAGCCGTTCATGCACCGCAGTGGCCTTGGCCGAGAGCGCATCGAGGGCCGCGAGGTCGATCTCGCGCACGTCGCGCAGCTCGACAAGATGGCCGATCGCCCCCCGCGCGGCGGCGAGGCGGTCGATGTAGGTGTCGGCGTCGCGGAGTTCGAGTTCAGCGTCCGCCACCAGGTTGGCCACCAGGCGGTCGGCGTCGCGCAGGCGGTCCGCGGCCTCCTTCTTGGAGGCCACCACCGCGGCGAACTCGTCCAGCACGTCGCCGGCGGACCTGCGCAGTTCCACGAGCAGCTTGTCCAGCCCATGCGCCTCGGCCTCGCCCAGCCATCCGTGCGCGTCGAGCAGCACGGTGGCTCGCGCCACCAAGGCCTCGAACACCGCTTCGTTGAACTGCGGGTCGCGAGCGTCGCGGACCAGGGAGAACGTCTCCCCCAGCACCCGCACCAGCTCCGGGTTACCGACGCGTCCATGGAAGCTGTCCCCGGCCACCGGCGGCGAGTAGTGCTCCGGGGTGCAGAACGGGCTGGTGTACACGCCGACGGTGTGCACACGTTGGGGTTCGGCGGCGTGCCGGATGGTGAGGATCAGGCCGTCGTCGAACAGGGCGTAGCCGTCGCAGACCACGGGGGTGGCCATCGTGCGCGACACCACGTTGTACGGGCACAGGAGGTACTCCCCGCCGTCCGCACGGTAGTAGGAGTAGAGGATGTCCTCGCCGTTCGGGCTCTTGTGCGACGCATGGAAGGCGAACCCGGTGGCCGTGCCGGCACCGTGCTCCGTGGGCACGGTGAAGACCTTCGTCTCGCCGTTCTGCAGGTGGTAGCCGCCGGGGAACACGACCCCTTGGCCCTCCGGCAGCTGATGGCAGTTGCGCCCGATGGAGTCGGCGCGGGCCACCGCGCGAGTGAGGCGGTTGTAGATGAAGAAGCGCTCGGCAGCCTCGCGGTACGGGTGCAGGCGGACCAGCACGACGTCGCCGAGCACGGCGTAGCCGACCCGCAACTCGTCGAGCTGTTGATCCTCGCTCACCGTCTCGGTGTGCACGGTGCGGCCACCCTCGACTGCGTCGTCGACTCGGAACTCGATGCGCCGCTTGTCCAGCCCCACGTAGAGCAGCCCGTCGATGGCGTAGTGGCGCCAGCGCCCCTCGACGATGAGATCCCGCGGCGCCTCCTGCCACTGGAAGTCGAACGGTTCGGTGCTCAACAGGTCGTGCTCGCCGTAGGCATCGATGTACGACGGCGAGCCCGCGCCGAGCTGCCAGCGCAGCACCCTCACGTCCTCATCGCTGCTGCCGACGGAGAAGACCATCAGCAGCCGCCCGTTCACCATCTGCAGCTTCAGCAGGCGAGCGTCGGCGTAGTAGGTGAACAGCTCCCCCACGTCCCGGGTGAAGCCAGGGTCGCCGAGGAACCACTCGCTGTCCCCCGGTGGCACCTCGGTGAAGTTCCAGTCCGAGGCGGACGCCCGGGTGACGCGGAACAGGGAGAACGCGTCGGCCACGGACCGGCTTCGCTGCAGCGTGCCGAGCACGTTGAAGCCGAACAGCAGCAGATCACCGAGGGCCACCACGTCGCGCGGGGTGGACGGGTGTTCCGTGCGCAACCGGTCCTGCTCGGCCAACGCCAGGGGCACCGAGGCGAACGCCTCGGCCCGCGAGCGATTGACCTCGTCGGCGGCCGCGAGGAGGCGGTCGGCGACGGCATGCAGGCGGTCGCGCAGCAACTGATAGGTGGAAGCCGGCACGGCGAGCCCAGCGGGTGCCGGGCTCGCCTCCGACGGCGTCGGGTCGGTCATCAGCAGCTCACTTGGTGAGCTGGTTGAGGGAGATGGTGTCCAGCCCGCGGTCCTTCAGCGTGCCCACCAACTCCGCCAGCAGCGCGCCTGCGTCGCCACCGACCCGGTCGGCCAGCACGCCGAGGAAGCGGGCCAACGACAGGTTGGCCAGCCCCTGGGACCCGCCGACTGCGCCGGCCAACGTCTCGACGAGGTCGCGCTCGCCATTGAGGTACGGCTTGGCGATCGCCTTCGTGGCGTCGCTGCTACCGGTGAACCCGTCCACCGCCTTGCCCATCGCCGTGGCGCCGAGGATGCGGTCGACGAACATGTCGGTGCCGCCCACGATGTCCACGTTGGCGCTGGCCAGCGCGGCGCCCAAGGCCGCGGCCTGGGCGATGGCGGCGGCCGGC
>JBPOIX010000183.1:0-3349 GCA_052034175.1 Actinomycetota bacterium | reverse complement strand
GCTGTACGGCCCGCTCCACGGCGGGGCGAACGAAGCCGTGGTGCGGATGCTCACCGAGATCGGCTCGATCGAGAACGTGCCCGCCTTCATCGAAGAGGTCAAGAGCGGCAAGGGCAGCCGGCTGTTGGGCTTCGGTCACCGCGTCTACAAGAACTTCGACCCGCGGGCCACGATCATCAAGAAGACCGCGTACGACGTGTTCGAGGTCACCGGCAAGAACCCCCTGCTGGACATCGCGTTGAAGCTCGAAGAGACCGCGCTGAACGACCCGTACTTCGTCGATCGCAAGCTGTACCCGAACGTGGACTTCTACTCCGGCCTGATCTACCAGGCACTCGGCTTCCCGGTGGACATGTTCACCGTGCTCTTCGCCATCCCGCGTACCGTTGGTTGGCTGGCCCACTGGCAGGAGCTGCTCGGCGACAAGGACCAGAAGATCAGCCGCCCGCGCCAGTGGTACACCGGCGTCGAAGAGCGCGCCTACACGCCCATCGCCGCCCGCTGAGGGCCTGCGCCGGTGTGCGGGCGCCCGCCCGGCCTGCTACTGGAACACCGTCCGGCTGAGCGGCACCCGTAACGCCACCACGGCACCGCCCTCGGGGCGGTTGGCGGCGCTGGCACCGCCACCGTGGGCCACCAGGATGGCCCGCACGATGGACAACCCGAGCCCTGCTTCACCGCGCCGGTCGCCGCGCTGGTAGCGGTCGAACACGCGGGTCAGCACTGCCGGGTCGAAGCCCGGCCCGTCGTCGAGCACTTCGATCACCCCGTCGTGCCCGTCCGGGCGGGTGCGGAGCACCACTCGCGTCCCGCGGCGAGATGCATTGCGGACCACGTTGTCCACCGCCTGGCGCAGCAATGCCATGTCCGCCTCCACCACCACCGGGTCGCCGAGCTCGGCTTCGATCACGCAGTCGTCGGCGCGCACGGAGGCGGCAACCTCCTCGGCCAACAGGTCGAGTCGCAACGGGGCCATCCGTGGCATCATCTGGCCGGACTCGAACCGCACCAGGTCGAGCATCTCGTTGACACCGGTGCTCGCCCGCTCGGCTGCGGAGCGGATCTCCGCCAGCGAGCGCACGTACTCCTCACTGGACCGGGGCCGCGAAAGCGCCTGGCTGCTGCTGGCGAGGATGACCGACAGCGGTGTCCGCATCTCGTGGGCTGCGTCGGCAAGGAAGCCCTGCTGATCCGCAAGCATCCGCTTCACCGGGCCCAACGCCAGGCCGGACAGCAGCCAGCCGAACACCAACGCCACGGCCAACAGCCCTCCGCCCAGCAGCCAGGTGGTCCGCGCCAGCGATGCCAGCTCGTCGTCACGCCCGTCCGTCTCCCCCAGGGTCACCCACCCCTGGCCTTCCACGAGCGGCCGGATGTAGGCCAAGTAGGTGTCGGCGCCGTCGAGGCTGTAGCTGCGAAACGAGGGTTCGGTGCCGGCTTCGCGCACCCAGGTGAACAACGGCGGTTCGATCTCGGTCTCGATGTACGGGTCGCTCCAGCCGTCGTTGACGTTGACGAACCAGGTGGGGAAGCCCTCGGGGCGCTGGCCGAGCACCTCCCCGTGGAGGACCTCTTCCATCTGGCCGACGAGGTCGTGCTCGAACTCCTGGCGGACGGCATCCGAGCGCTCGGACTGCCACAGCAACAGCGGCGCCACGCCCAGCACGGCGATCAACACCGCGAACAGCCCTGCCATCACCCAGCGGAGGCGACGCACCCTCACAGGGGGTCTCCGAACCGGTAGCCCACACCGCGGACCGTCTCGATCGGTGCCGGGTTCCCTGGCGTCTCCAGCTTGCGGCGCACATTGGCGACGTGGACGTCCACCACGTTGGAGAAGCCGTCGTAGTGGGTATCCCAGATGGCGTCGAGCAGGTCGGTGCGCGACACCACTTCGCCCTGGCGGTCCATCAGGTAGTGCAGCAGGGCGAACTCCTTGGCCGTCATCGGCACCGTCACCCCGGCGCGCCGCACCGTGTGCGCCGCGGGGTCCAGCTCGATCCCACCGACATGGAGCAGGGGCGCACGGGCGTGCTCCGGCCGGCGCAGCAACGCCCGCACGCGGGCGGCAAGCTCGGCGAAATCGAAAGGCTTGGGCAGGTAGTCGTCGGCGCCGGCATCGAGCCCGAGCACCTTGTCCCCGGTGGTGTCCCGGGCCGTGAGGATCAACACCCGAGTCCCTCCCCCGCCGTTGCGCAGCTCCCGGCACAGGGAGAGGCCGTCGCCGTCGGGGAGGCCGAGATCGAGCACGACCAGATGGTACGAGTTGATGGCCACGGCACGGCGGGCCGCAGCCAGGGTGCGCTCCCAGTCCACCGCGTGGCCTTCCTCCGCCAGCCCGCGTTGGACCACACCTCCCAGCGACGGGTTGTCCTCGACCAGCAGCAGACGCACGAACCGACATCGTCGCACATCACGCATGAACCCGCGATGAAGAAGCCGTTCATGATCGGTTCATGCGCCGCCGTGCAGGATGCCGGCATGGCAGACGACGCCGCACTCATCGCCCACGCACTCCGCCGGTTGACGTTCGGGACGCACCCCGAACGCCTCGCCCAGTTCGACGGATGGGCCGCGCCGGACGTGGTCGACGCGCTGCTGGCCGAGGACGCGCAGAACCTCGAGCCGCCGGAGTTGGGAAGCGACGACGACTACTCCAAGTTGCCCTACTGGTGGCTGGAGGCGATGGCCGCGCCGACGGCGGGAGTGCACGAACGCATGGTGTGGTTCTGGCACGGGCTCCTCACGTCCAGCCTGGACAAGGCGTCCCCGGCGTTGATGTGGCGCCAGCACCGACTCTTGCGGGAGCACGCGCTCGGCAACTTCCGCAGCCTGCTGCAGCAGATCACCGTCGACGCGGCCATGCTCTACTGGCTGGACGGCGCCGGAAGCACGGTGGAGGCGCCCAACGAGAACTACGCCCGCGAGGTGATGGAGCTGTTCGCCCTCGGCCGCGCCAGCGGGGCCTACACGGAGCTCGACGTGCGCGCCGGGGCGAAGGCGTTCGCCGGGTGGTGGATCGACGGCGACCACGACGACGAGGTGGTGTTCGACCCCGACAGCGCGCTGAACGAGCCGGTGGAGTTCCTGGGGCGCAGCGTGCAGACGGCGGAAGAGGCCATCGACGCCATCTGCGACCATCCCGCCTGTGCGCGCCACATCGCCTCGGCGATCTACACCGCCTTCATCGGGGTCGCCCCGGACGACGCTCGGCTCGCCGAACTGGCGCAGGTCTTCACCGACGCCGGCCTCGAGATCCGGCCCCTCCTCGAAGCCGTCGTACGGGGCCCGGAGTTCCTCCAAACCCGCCACAATCGGCCCCGCTCGGCCGTCGAGTGGTATGTCTCCC
>JBPOIX010000336.1:0-6180 GCA_052034175.1 Actinomycetota bacterium | reverse complement strand
CGCCGGGTTCGTCGGGGGTGAACTGCCAGCGGCCGACGCAACGCTTGCTCACGAAGCGCCACCGTCCATCGGCGCCCCGCGCCACCACGTCGTGGTAGTCCCCGCCGAACCATCGCTTCGGTGAATGCGACTCCCGCGTGTATGGCGCGAAGAACTTGCTGTGCACGCGCACTTCCCGGCCAGCGGGGCCGTCGATCTCGTCGACCACGATGTTGGTGACATGGTGTGCCGAGGGGTGGTTGGCGTCGCGGAACCAGGCGGCGATCTCCTCGATGCCGTGGAGCACGTGCGGCGCGCGAACCTCGGTGTAGTCGAGTACGGCGTCGGCCTCGAACAGCGCGGCGAACGCCGCCCAGTCCCGCGCGTCGATGGAGTGCCCGTAGCGGCCGAGCAGTTGGTGGATCTCGATGATGTCGAGCGCGTCCATGGGTTCGATCCTCGCACCTTTCTTGTCATGGGGTACAGTTCCGCCCGGGGAAATCGTCCGTCCAGGAGGAACGATGAAGGCGTATCGCATGGTCGGCTGGAAGCAGCCGTTCGAGTTTCAAGAGGTGGCGCAGCCCGACCCGAAGCCGGGCCAGGTGCTGATCAAGGTTGCTGCCGCGGGCCTGTGCCACAGCGACCTCACCGTGCAGGGTATGGACCCGGGCATCATGAACGCGGACATCCCGTTCACCCTTGGCCACGAAACCACCGGCTGGGTGGAGGCGCTCGGCACCGGCGCCACGGGCTTCGAAGTCGGCCAGGCCGTCGCCGTGTACGGCCCGCTCGGGTGCGGCTACTGCCGCCACTGCCTCGCCGGCAACGACAACATCTGCGACAACCTCGGCAGCCTCCCTGGCGCCGGCTGGGGCCTGGGCGTCGACGGTGGCATGGCGCCGTACATGGTGGTGGACAACACCCGCCAGCTGTCGCCGCTCGGCGAACTGGACCCGGTGCTGGCGGCCCCGCTCACCGACGCCGCGGTCACCCCGTACCGGGCCATCAAGCGTTCGATGGACGTCCTGCTGCCGGGCTCGCACGCCTTGGTGCTCGGCGTCGGCGGGCTGGGGCACCTCGCCGTGCAGATCCTCAAAGCGGTGTCGCCGGCCACGATCATCGCCGTCGACGCCAAGCCGTCCGTGCGTGCGTTCGCCAAGGAGTTGGGCGCCGACCATGTGCTCGCCCCGGGCGACGACCTCGTAGCCCAGGTGATGGAGATCACCAAGGGCCAGGGCATCGACCTCACGCTCGACGTGGTGGGCGCCGAGGCCACGCTGGCCGCGGCCATGACACTGGCCCGCGCCGGTAGCCGGGTGCAGCTCATCGGGGCCGCCGGCGGCGTGTTCCCGTACCACCTGTGGTCCACCAAGTGGGCGGTCCAGGTGTCGTCGTCCATGTGGGGCAGTGTCAGCGACCTGCGCGAGGTCATCGCCCTGGCCGGCCAGGGCGTGCTCAAGCCGAAGCTCACCACGTTCTCCTTCGAGCACGCACCCGACGCGTACCACGCGCTGCACGAGGGCACCCTCGAGGGCCGGGCCGTCGTCCTGCCGAACGGCTGATGTTCAGCTCGCCGCAGCACGCCCACCGCGCGCCAAGCTAGAGTCCGTCTCAAGTAACACCGTCGCCGTCGGCGAGCGGCCACCTCCGATCCCATTCCCGCCCCGGAAGGATTGCCATGCCCGATCCGTCGCAGCCCGGCCAAGCCCGGTCCAACGGCATCACCTATCAGCAGCTGCGGGACACCGACACCCACCCGGTGCCGGCGTCGCTGCGCGAGGAGAGCCCGAAGTACCTCGGCGACGAGGACATCGCCAACTCGCGCTACACCAGCCGCGAGTGGCACGAACGCGAGGTGGAGCGCCTGTGGAAGCGGGTGTGGCAGATGGCGTGCCGCGAGGAGCAGATCCCCCACGTCGGCAGTTACGTCGTCTACGACATTGCCAACCTGTCGTTCATCGTCATGCGCTCGGCCCCGAACGAGATCAAGGCGTTCTACAACGCCTGCCTCCACCGCGGGCGCCAGCTGAAGGACGTCAACGGCCGCTGCAGCGAGATGCGCTGCGCGTTCCACGGCTTCTCCTGGAAGCTCGACGGCAGCCTCGGCCAGGTGCCGGCCCGGTGGGACTTCGAGCACATCGACGACAGCGTGTGGAACCTGCCCGAGGCCAAGGTGGGCACCTGGGGCGGGTTCGTGTTCATCAACCCCGACCCCCAGGCCGGCCCGCTGGAGGAACACCTCAGTGGCCTACCGGAGCACTTCGCCCGCTGGGACATGGAGGGCCGCTACATCCAGGGCCATGTGTGCAAGGTGGTGCGGGCGAACTGGAAGATCGTGCAGGAAGCGTTCTGCGAGAGCTACCACGTCGGTGGCACCCACCCGCAGGCGCTGCCGTACCTCGGCGACGTGAACAGCCAGGTCGACGTGTGGGACACCTACTCGCGCATCATCACCCCGGGTGGCACGGCCAGCCCGCTGCTGGCCTGGGAGCCCACGGAGGAGGAGATCCTCCGCTACATGCTGGACATCCGGGTGGACGAGGAGAGCTTCATCACCCTCGGCTCGGATCAGAACGCACGCGCCACGGCCGCCGCGGCGGCCCGCGAGCGGTGGCGGCCGGTGGTGGGCGACCAGGTGGACACCTGGAGCGACGCCGAGTTCATCGACAACATCGACTACACCCTGTTCCCCAACTTCCACCCGTGGGGCGCATACAACCGCATCGTGTACCGCTTCCGCCCGAACGGCGACGATCACACCACCGCGCTGCACGAGATCTTCCTCCTGGCCCCGTTCAGTGGCGAGCGGCCGATGCCGGCCAAGACCACCTTCCTCGGCCCGGACGACAGCTACACGATGGCGCCCGAGTTGGGCATGCTGGCCAAGGTGTTCGACCAGGACGGGTTCAACATGCCGATGGTCCACAAAGGCATGGTGCAGAGCGCGAAGAAGGGCTCCACCCTGGCCACGTATCAGGAGAGCAAGGTGCGCTGGTTGCACACCGTGCTCGGCCAGTGGGTGGAGGGCTGACCGATGCTGGGCATGATCCATCCCTTCTCCAAGGCGCTGTACGAGCAGGACGGCAACGGCCTGGTGCGCGTCACCACCAAGGACGGGCGTACCGGCCTGTTCCGCACCGATGGCGCCTGGGTCGAGGGCGAGCTGTTCGAGTGCGACCCGCAACTGTGCGGTTGGGTCGGTGGGCCGAAGGTGGCCCACCACCGCATCGCCCGGTCGCAGGGCTGACGGTCGCCACGCCGTGCCCACCGCACGCTCCCCCCAGGCGCTCGCCTGGCCCGACCTCGTGTGGTCGCACTTCAGCCGCCCGCGGTTCGGTGCGTTCGACGAGCGCCTGGCCGCGGCGGCCGCAGCCGGTTTCGCCGGCATCGGCCTCTACCTGCCGGAGTACGCCCGGCTGCGTGAGGAGGAGGGTCGTTCGCCGGCGGACATCGTGGCGGCCTTCGACCGTCACGACCTGTGCCTGGCCGAGTTGGAAGCACTCAAGGGTTGGTGGGCGGTCAGCGGGCCGGACGCGGAGGACTCCGCCCGGATGCAGGCCCTCGCCTTCGAGATGGCCGAGGTGCTCGGCGCCCGCTACCTGCAGATCATCGGGCCGTACGACTGCAGCTTCGACCAGGCGGTCACCCAGTTCGCCGCCCTGTGCGACCGCGCCGCGGAGTTCGACGTCAAGGTCGGCATCGAGTGGTTGCCGTACACCAACATCACGTCCGCGGTAGAGGCGCAGCAGATCGTCGAGGCCGCCGGTCGCCCGAATGGCGGCTACTGCGCGGACATCTGGCACCACACGCGCGGCGCCAACGACCTGTCGCTCATCGCCGCGCTGGGCGGGGAGCGCATCTTCTCGGTGCAGATGAACGACGGTCCGCTGCTGCCGACCAACACCGAGAACTACAAGGACGACTGCCTCACCTACCGGGTGCCGCCTGGCGACGGCGAGTTCGACTGTGTGGGCTTCATCCGCACGTTGCAGTCGATCGGCGTCACCGCGCCGATCTCGCTCGAAGTGGCGTCGACGGTGCTCTGGGAGCTTCCGGCCGAGGAGACCGCCCGCCGCGCCGCGGACGGGATGCGCGCCGTGCTGGCCGCGGCGGCCGCTGTGGCTGGGCCGACGTGAGTGGCCTGACTGGGATGACGCCGTTGCCCGACAAGCCGCCGCTGGTCGACCAGGCGGACCTCACGCCGCCGGTCTGGGCGCCGCTGCCCGACGGCCACCTCGCGGTCGAGGGCTGCGTCAACTTCCGCGACGCCGGCGGGTGGCGGCGGCGCGACGGACGGCTGATGCGCCGTGGTGTCCTGTGGCGCAGCGACGACCCGATCCGCATCACTGCGCGCGGCCGCGCCACGGTGGCGGCCCTGGGGCTGGCGGCGGTGATCGACGTGCGTCAGGACAACCAGTTCGTACGCCGCCCTCCGTTCGTGCCGGAGGTGACGTTCCACCGCCCGCTGGTGGACCGCGTCATCGACCTCGACGACCCGCCGCCGCTCTCCGAGCCCGGCCACATTGCCGACATGTACGACGAGATGATCTCGCGCTCCACCCCGCAGATCGCCGAGGTGCTGGACCTCGTGGCCGCCCATGTCGGCCAGGGCCCGGTGTTGGTGCACTGCGCCTATGGCAAGGACCGCACGGGTGTGATCGTGGCGCTGGTGCAGGCCGCGCTCGGCTTCGGGCCCGACGTGCTGGCGGAGGAGTACGGCCGCTCCGACCTGCCCACTCGGCGTCGCTACGAGTGGCTGATGACGGAGCGCCTGCACGACGACGCGCCCGCGTGGAAGGCGCCGCCGTTCCTGTTCACCTCGCCCGCGGGCGCGATGGCCGAGCTGGTGCGGCGCTCGCTGGTGCGCCACGGCTCGCTCGAGGCCTGGGTGCGCAGCTTCCCGATCGCCGACGACACTGTCCCCCGCCTCCGCGCCGCGCTGCTGGATGCCGAGTGACGGCAACGCTGGCGGAGTTTCCTCGGGTGAACCGAAGATCCTCCGCCAGCGTCGGCGTGTGGGCCCTCACGGGGATGGGTAGGTCAGCTGGCGAGGGATCCGGCGTCGACGGCGAGGGTGGAACCGGTCATGTACGCCGCCAGGTCGGTGCAGGCGAACAGCACGACACGGGCGATGTCGTCGGGCACGCCGGCGCGGCCGAGCGGGGTGTGGGCGACTCGCTTGGCGATGTCCACGCCGGCGGCCTTCAGCGGGGCCAGTTGGTCGTCCGTGCCGGGCGTGGTGACGAAGCCGGGTGCAACGCCGAGCACGCGGATGTCCATCGGCGCGAACTCCAGGGCCAGCGCCTTGGTGGTGCCGACGAGCGCGTGCTTGGAGGTGATGTAGGCGCTGATGCCCACGTTCCCTTTGAAGGCGGTGGTGGAGAGCATGTTGATGATGACGCCGCCGCTGGTCATCCGCCGCGCCGCCTCGCGTGCCCCGGCGAACGTGCCGCGCGTGTTGACGATGAGCATGCGGTCGATGAACTCGTCGGTGGCGTCGATGGCCGGGCCGGTGGTGGGGAAGATGCCCGCGTTGTTGACCCAGAGGTGCAGCCCGCCGAGCTCGGCCACGGCCAGCTCGGCCGCCGCAGCCAGCGTGGAGGAGTCCGACACGTCCAGGTGGCAGGCGAGCACGCGCCGGCCGCTGGCGGCGGCGACCTCCGCGGCCAGCGCGGCCGCGCCGTCGACATCGAGGTCGCCGGCCACCACGTCGGCGCCGGCCTCGGCGAAGCGACGCACGATCTGTGCGCCGATGCCGCGGGCGGCGCCTGTCACCACGGCCACGCGGCCGTTGAGCGAGAGCAGTTCGGTGAGCGAGCGGTTGGTGTGGTCGGGGATCGTCACAGGGGCTAACTGTAGACCGCGTAAAGTATGATCGCCGCCGTGAAGGCACTCGTACTCGGTGGTTCCGTCTTTGTCGGCAAGCACCTCGTCGACCTGCTGGTCGCCCAGGGGCACGAGGTCGCGGTGCTCAACCGTGGCGTCACGCCCACGGCCCTGCCGGACGGGGTGGAACACCTCAAGGCCGACCGCACCGACATGGCGCAGATGCGATCCGTCCTCGCCGGCCGGGACTGGGACGCTGTGTTCGACGTCAGCGGGTTCGTGATGGCTGCCGGGGGCAGCGACATCGAGGGCCTCGTGGCGTTGCTCGACGGACGTGTCGGTGCCTATGTGTTCACCAGCTCGATCATGGCGTAC
>JBPOIX010000357.1:0-5772 GCA_052034175.1 Actinomycetota bacterium | reverse complement strand
TTTCGAGACGTTCCAGGGCGGCCTGGCACCGTACCCGGATTGGGGCCCGGTGCGCTGGGACTGGAACGGCCTGGGTGAGGGCGGCGGCCTCGACGTGGCCAAGCGCATGCTGCACGACACCTTCCTCCCCGTGCTCACCTGAGCACGGAGGTCTCACGTCGACAGTTCGACGGACGACCGGTCGCGACGGGTTCGCCCCGCGCGGCCGGTCGTTTGCCGTTTTCCGCCCTTGACAGGTGACCAATTGGTCACCTATCTTGTGGCGATGCACGCCGACCTCGACGCTGTCTTCCGGGCCCTGGCGGACCCGACGCGCCGCGCCGTGCTGGACGCGCTGTTCATCTGCGACGGGCAGACCGTGCAGGCACTCTGCGCGCTGTTCCCGGCGATGACCCGCTTCGGGGTGATGAAGCACCTCGACGTGCTGGAGCACGCCAACCTCGTCACCACCCACCGCCAAGGGCGCACCAAGCTGCACTTCCTCAACCCGGTCCCCATCCAGCAGGTGGCGGACCGTTGGATCGGCAAGTACGCCCAACCGTTCACCCGCGCCCTGGTCGACCTCAAGGCCGACCTGGAAGCCCACACCGCCTGACCGAACTCGAAGGAGAGCCCCCATGGCCGTCACCCGGCACCAGTACCGCATCTACATCAAGGCTCCCATCCACACGGTATGGAATGCCCTGGTCGACCCGGCCTTCACCCGCCGCTACTTCCACGGCACGGCCTTCGACACCCCGCCCGCGCAGGGGCAGCCCTACCGCACCACGATGGTCGGCGGTGCCCCGGCGATCGACGGCACCATCGAGGTGTGCGAGCCACCCCATCGGCTGGTGCAGACATGGCACGTGCTGTACGACGCGGCCCTGGCGGAGGAGCCGCCCTCGCGCGTCGAATGGACCCTGGCCGAGGCCGGCGACCAGCTGACCCGGGTGGACGTGGTGCACGGCGACCTGGCCCGCAGCCCGCTCACGTGGGCGCGCGTGAAGGACGGCTGGGTCTGGATCCTGGACGGCCTCAAGACGCTGCTGGAGACCGGTGAGGACCTGCCGGCGCCTGCAGGTGAAACCGAGCCGGAGGTGAGCACCGACCCCTCCGGCGACTGGCACCGCGCGCAGGGTGTGACGTGCAACAACAGCATCTGGGACCTCCTCGGCAAGGACGGGCTGACACCGGCCGACCATGAGGAACTGCTGCGGAGGGCGTACGCATCGGCCTATCACTGGCAGCGTGCGCGTGGCGCCGGCCCCGCCAACGAGGCCCGCGCCCTGTACATGCTGGCCAAGGTGCACCTGGTGGCCGGCCTCGCCGAACGCTCGCTGCACTATGCCGATGCGGACATGGCGCAGTGCGTGCAGCACGGGCTGGTCGACTTCGACCTGGCGTACGCCCACGAGGCGCGGGCGCGTGCGCTGCGGGTGTTGGGCCGCGAGGAGGAAGGCCTTTCGGAATGGGCCGCTGCGTTGGCAGTGCCCATCGCCGACCCGGAGGACAAAGCCATCGTGGACGGCGACTTCGCCGACGCGCCGTAAGGCTCGCGCCCCGCTACCGCAGGGGCAGGATCCACTCGCTGGAGTTGGTGAAGCCGAGGCGCTCGTAGACCGGTCGCCCCTGCTCGCTGGCATGGAGCACGAAGTGGGTGTAGCCCTTGTCGCGGGCCCACTCGATCGCCGTTTCGGTCAGCAGGCGGGCGAGACCGTGCCCGCGGTGGGCTGGGTCGGTGTGGACGGAGTGGAAGTACGGCCGCTCGCCGCTCGGGTAGCGCGGGTGGGGGAGCCACGGCTGCACGCTGACCATCGCGCTGGCGACGGCGACCCCGTCGTGCTCGACGAGCCAGCCGACGTGCTCCCGGCCCCAGCCGGCGGCGAAGAGTGCCGCCGACTCGTCGCCGATGCGAGTCGCCTCGGCAGGGTCGAAGGTCGTGCCGGCGAAGGTCGCCATGTCCTCGAACATCCGCACACGGCCTCGGGTGAGTGCTGGGATGTCGTGCTCCGTAGCTGCCCGCAACGTGTAGCCGCTCATCGGCCCAGTCTGGCGCGCGGGTTAGGCGGCGCCGGCCATTCCGTCGACCACGTGCACGGCCCGGTCGGCGAACGCCTCGATCCAGGCCCGGTCGTGGGTGGCGACGACAACCGTGGCCGACTTGCCGCGTCGCGTCAGGAGTGCCGCAAGGCGGGCGCGATGGTCGTCGTCGAGATGGGCGTCCGGCTCGTCGAGCACGAGCAGGTCGGCGTCGCCGGCGAGCGTCGCGGCGATCGCCACCCGTCGCCGCTGGCCGCCGCTGAGCCGCCCGCAGCGTTCGCCGGCGAGGTCCTCGAGTTGCTGGTCAAGGAGCGCCCGATGCACCATCGCCCGCCGCCGGCGCGGATCGTCCGCCAGCTCGCGCATCACGGCCACCAGGTCGACATGGTCGAACGCCGTCAGCCGGCGGGGCACGCTGTCGTCCTGGGGCAGATAGCCGAGCCGGCGCCGCACACCCACGAGGGCGGGCCCGTCCGGCGCGGCACCACCCACGGTGAACGTGCCGGTGGCCGGCGCGACCACGGTGGCGAGGAGGCGCAGCAACGTGGACTTGCCGGAGCCGTTCGGCCCGAGGACGGCGGTGACGCCAGGGCCGATCGTCAGCGACGGGACGCGCAGTGTGAACCGTGGCCCGACTCGGTGGTCGACGCCCTGCAGGTGGAGCACCGGCGCGCTCATTCCGCCACCCACCGATCGAGCCGGCGACGCTCCACTGCGAGAGACGCGGTGGCGGCGAGCGCCACCCCGAGGGCAGCCCACTGCCCGGCCCAGCGGAACGGCGCGACGCCATCGTCCGCGGCCTGCGCCACGATGATCACCAGCACCAGCCAGGCCACCGCCACCCCGCCGGCGGCACGGCGCATTCCGGCCCGCGCACCGATCGCCAAGGTCACCGTGCAGGTTGCCAACGCCGGGAGCAGCCACGCCAGCTGCATCCAGCCGTGTGTCGGCGCGGCGACGACGGCGAGCAGCGTGACAGCGGCGGCAGCCACCACCACGGCGAGGGTGCGCAGGAGGAGGAGGCGCAGCCCGCTGAGCGGCGCGGCGACGGCCACCTCGTGCGCCCGATCCGCATGGCTGCCGTAGGCCAGCGCCACACCGACCACCGGCACGAGCGGGGCCAGCGCCAGGAACACGGCGAGCTGGTCGCCCGGGCGCCATTGCTCCGCCCCCGCCTGTGCCGCGAACAGCAGGACCACACCGACCGATGCCAGCCAGGCCCCGCGCAGCGACGGCGTGGCTGCCACGAGACGTGCCGTGGGTTCGGGTACTCGAAGCGCGAGGAGCGTCCGCTCCAGCCGGCTGCGGCGTGGCGCCGTGATCTCGCCCATCACGGCGTCGAGGTTGGCAGCCAGACGCTGGTCGAGTTCGCGGTCGTCGATCATCGCAACACCTCCTGAAGGAGTGGGCGGGCACGCATCAAGCGGGTCTTCACGGTGCCCTGGGGAATGCCGAGCAGCACTGCGGCCTCCGCCGTCGTGAGGCCGTCGAGGTAGACGGCGCGGACGACGGAGTGCAAGTCGGCCGGGAGGCGGCTGAGCAGGGCGAAGGCCGGCGTGCCCGGCGGGGGGAGGGGCTCGGGCTCAGGGAGCTCGGCCATCGGGAGCGGCGCGGCGCGCCGGCGCAGCAGGTCGATCAGGCGGCGCACGGCGATGGACCACAGCCAGCCGCCCGCCTCGCCGGTGCCGTCCACCGGCCGGTAGCTGCGGGCGCTGCGCCAGGCCGACACGAACGTGTCCTGCAGCGCGGAGTCCACCATGTCCGGGTCGCCGCAGCGAGCGTGGAGCCGTTGCCACAGCCAGCGGGCATGGCGGTGGTACAGCACCTCGAGCGCGTCGCGATCCCCGCCGGCCACCGCAGCCAGCAGGTCGGCGTCGCTGCGCTCGGGTGCACTCACGCCCACCAGCGTGCCAGCCGCGGAGGTCAGGCCTGCGCCACCGGGCGGCCGCCCCGGTCTGCCCGGCGGGACCTGCGAGCCGCACGCCAGGTGCGCCACTCCCCGCGCAGGCCGCGCATCGGGAACAGGAGTTGCTTCCCGATGCCATCGGGCATGGGGCCGGGGATGCCGTAGTGCTGTGGCCGTTCGGTGCGCGGCATGCGGTAGGTGCCGAACATGATGTCCCACACGGGAAGGAACACCGAGTAGTTGGTGTGGTGCGCCACGGGGTCGAGCTCATGGTGCCAGTGGTGGAACTCCGGGGTCATCACCACGGGCCACAGCGGGCGCAGCCGGAAGCGCACGTTGAGGTGCGCGCCGAGCCCTACGAGGAACTGCAGGATGGCGAAGGCTCCGGTGACCCGGTTGTCGAAGCCGGCGGCGATGAAGAAGGCGAACACGGGCGCCATGAACACCCCGTCGAGCGGATGGGCGCGAAAGCCGCTCACCCAGTCGAGGTGCTTCGTGCTGTGGTGCACCGCGTGGAAGCGCCAGAACAGAGGCACGGTGTGCGACCAACGGTGCGTCCAGTAGGACAGGAAGTCGAACAGCAGGAACCCACCGACCACTTGGGCCAGCGGGGGAACGGCAGTCACCAGCGGCTTGGCCAGCAGCCCCGGCAGCCAGCCGAACGAGAGCACCCCGACCACGACCGCCACCACCAGGGTGATCAGTTGCAGGGCGGGTTGGGCGGCGGCGTAGGCCAGGTCGGTGCGCAGAGCGAGGCGGCGCACGGGCACCGGGTGGCGACGGAACAGCCGCTCCAGCGGCCAGGAGATGACGAACAGCAGGGCGATGGCGAACACCGCCTGGTTGCCCACGGCCACGCTGGCAATCGCCGCGGCAGTACCGATGGCCACCAGCCAGGTGGTGCGGCGGCTGCGGGGCGCTTGGCGGCGCTGGGTGGGGTCGGGCGCGGTCCAGTCGGTGGGCCGGGGCGGGGAGAGGGTGGCGGTCATACCCCACTTATCGGGGTGCGAGGTTCGATCGGTTCATGGGAAAGTGGACGGATGTTCGCCGCCACCCCGGAGCCGCCGTACACCGCGGTCATCTTCACCAACCGCCGCACCGCCGCCGATGTCGAGGGTTACACGGCAATGGGGGAACGGATGGACGCCCTTGCCCGGCAGCAGCCCGGCTACCTCGGCATCGAGTCCGTCCGCGGTGCCGACGGAGTTGGCATCACGGTCAGCTATTGGGCCACGGAAGCCGATGCCGTGGCGTGGAAGGCAGTCGCCGAGCATCGCGAGGCACAGCGGTTGGGCTTGGCGCACTGGTACGAGTGGTGCAGCACGCGGGTGGCCACTGTGCACCGCGCCCACCCGTGGGTGCGTTCCCAGGGGTAGCCTGCACGCCGGGCGGACCCGACTCAGCCTCAGGTCCACAGATGCAGCACATGCCGACCGGTTTCACTTCCCCTCGATGGCGCGCCGTGGGTGCCGCCCTGGCCGCCGCCGCACTGGTGGCCCCGTTGGCAGCGCGCACCACCGTCCCGGCCGCCGCAGTTGCCCCCGCCGCAGTTGCCCCAGCGCCCGCCGTGATGCAGACGACTGCGGACACGGCGGCGTCGCTGCAATCGTTGGACGACGGCGTCGGCGCCACGCAGACGGCGCAGCGGTTGCAGGCGGTCGCCCCGCCCAACTTCCCGATGGAAGTGCTGCCGCGCTGCGACATCCTCGACAACTTCGGCGACCCGCGCAGCGGCGGGCGAACCCATGCCGGCACCGACATCCTGGCGACGCTCGGGCAGGACGTCTACGCGATGGTGGACGGCACGCTGACCCAACAGACCTTCGCCAACTCCGGCGGGAGCA
>JBPOIX010000368.1:0-4613 GCA_052034175.1 Actinomycetota bacterium | reverse complement strand
GGAATCGACGACGAGGTAGGCGCGGTCGTTGGGGGTGGGCGGGGGGTTCATGCTGGTCACGGTGAGGACCTCCTTGTTGCAGATCACTCCAGCATGCAGTGTGGGCGGGGGCGGGTGGCATCGCCAGAGCACAAGGTCTGCCGGCCGCCGCGCACTGCCGCTCGGCCGCGCGGGATCCGCTCGGCCGCGCAGGATGCCGATGGTGTCCTCCACCGTCGTTGGCCAGTCGGTGCTGGCCTGGCCTGGCTTTTCGGCTGGTCGGCTGGTCGGCTGGTCGGTGCCCGTGGGTCCCGGTCTGGCTGGCACCCGGGGGGAGGGGTGGGCTGGCAAGCTTGGCGTGATGAAGGAACTGCGGTGGCGGGGTCTGGCGGTGGTCGGCGACGGCAGGATGGGCCGGGCGCTCGTGGCGGCATTGCCTGGGGCGGCCGGCCCGTTCGGGCGTGGCTTTGACGGGTCGGTGGGGGAGGGCCTGCGTGCCGAGGGGTCGGGCGGACTGGTTGGGGCGGGGTCGTCGGGGGATCGCCGGGTTGGGGACGGGCTGGGCGCGGGGGACCGGAGGGTCTTCGAGGCAGTGCTGTTGGCCGTGCCGGACCGGGAGATCGCAGGGGCCGCTCGTGCCGTGCGGCCGGGGCCGATGGTGGGGCACTGTGCGGGTGCCTGGGGGCTCGACCTGCTGGTGCCGCACGAAGCGTTCGGGCTGCATCCGCTGATGACGGTGACACTCGCCGGTGCGAGCTTCACCGGCGCCGGGGCCGCGGTCGCCGGGACGACGGAGCGGGCGCTGGCCTTCGCCCATGCCCTCGCGGAGGCTCTGGGGATGTCCGCATTCACGATCGCCGACAACGACCGCGCGGCCTACCACGCTGCCGCCTCGATGGCGTCGAACTTCCTGGTCACGCTGGAGGACGCCGCGGAGACGGTGCTGCGAAGCACCGGCGCAGAGCGACGGATCCTGGTCCCGCTCGTGCGGGCCGCCTTGGAGAACTGGGCTGAGCTGGGGGGTCCGGCGGCCTTGACCGGGCCGATCGCCCGCGGCGACGAGGTAGGGGTCGCCCGGCAACGAGCAGCGGTGGAGGAGCGGACCCCGGAGCTGTTGGCGCTCTTCGACGCCCTTGCCGACGCCACAAGGGCGTTGGCCCAGCGCCGCGAACCGCCGGCGGGAGGAGTGCCATGCTGAGCGCGGAACATCCTCTTGCGGTGGAGCTCGCGGCTGGTGTTCACGCGGGGGACCAGCCGGCGCTGGTGGCACTGATGGAGCGTGCCGGATGGTTGGTGCACGAACGGTTCGGGTCCGCCGCCGAGTCCCGCACTGCCTTGCACATCGCCACCGACTGGCCGGGGCACTACCCGGAGGTGGCGGCCACGATCGCCCTGCTTGTTCGGGCGGGGGCACCGGTCGACGGACGCTTCCGTGGCGCGCGGGCGGGGCACCGCGAGACAGCGCTCCACTGGGCGGCGAGCGCCGACGACCTGGAGGCGATCGATGCCCTGGTTGCCGCGGGTGCGGACATCGAGGTGGACGGCGCGGTGTTGACCGGCGGGACCCCGCTGGCTGATGCGGTGGTGTTCGGCCAGTGGAACGCTGCCCGGCGGCTGGTGCAGCACGGCGCAAGGATGACCATCTGGCAAGCCGCAGCGCTCGGTGACGAGGGTGAGGTCCGGCGGTGGCTCTCCGAGGACCGATCGGATCATTCCGACGTGACCAATGCCTGCTGGCACGCGTGTCGATCGGGACAGGGGTCGGTGGTCCGCCTGCTGGTGGAGCGGGGTGCCGATCTGGACTGGGTCGGTCACGAGGGCCGCACCCCGCGCCAGATGGGGCATGCGTCGGGTGATGCCGAGTTGGCCGCATGGCTCGACCGCTGAGCGGCGGCCGACGCCGCGGACCGCCCTGGCTCAAGGCACCCGCCAGGTCCAGTTCCCGCCGCCCACCGACGATGCCCCAGGTACCTTCGGCACCGGAGAACTTCGGAGGTCGCTACTAGTTTCGCCACCGTGAAGACCCACGAGGACATGGTGGCTGCAGCGCACGAGTTGGTGCCGCTGATCCGCGAGGTGGCGCGGAGCGCGGAGCTGGCGCGCACCCCGGATGATCGGGTGATCCAGGCAGCGAAGGATCTCGGTCTGTTCACGATGATGTCGCCCAGGCGCTACGGCGGCAGCGAACTTGACCTCGACACGTTCTTCGAGGTCGGGCTCATCCTTGGCGAGGCGGACGCCTCCCACGGCTGGATCATCGACTTCTACATCGAGCACGTGTGGATGTTCACCCAGTTCCCGGAGAGCTTCCAGCGGGAGGTCTTCGCCGACCGTGCATACGTGCTTGCACCGGCGATGCTGTCGCCATCGGGTAAGGCGAAGGAGGTCGAGGGCGGGTTCGAGCTCAACGGCCGCTGGCAGTGGGCGACCGGCATCATGCACGCCGATTGGGTGATCGCCGGCGCCATCGTGCAACGTGCGGCGGGTCTGGATGCGTTGTTCATCGCGCTCCCTCGAGATCAGGTGACCGTGGAGGACACGTGGCACATCGACGGGATGTGCGCCACGGGCAGCAACGACGTGCTCATCGGGTCCACGTTCGTGCCAGGGGATCGGGCGGTGTCCATCCGCGAGATGCTCAACGCCAATGCCCCCGGGTCGGCGATCCACGCGGGGCCGCTGTACTCCACCCCGATGGCGCCGATCCTGTCGTTCGCCGCCGCGCTTCCCGCACTGGGACAGGCCAAGGCGTGCGTGGCGGAGTACGGGCGCCAACTGCAGACCCGCTACAACCTGGCGACCCTCGAGCTGCAGTCCAACCGGGCCAGCCGTCAGGCGCGTCTGGCGAAGGCCGACCTCACGGTGGCAGCAGCGGAGGCCCTGGCACGGTCCGTGCTGGCCGACGTGTTGGCCCGGCGTCACAACGCGGATGAAGCCCGCCGGGTCCGTTGGACGGCAGCGGTGGCGCCTGTGGTGGAGATGTGCCAGGAGGCGGTGCATCTGCTGTGCGAGGCGGCCGGGTCGTCGTCGCACTTCCTGGACAACCCGCTGCAGCGAGCCCGGCGGGACGTGAACACGATCGCCTGCCACACCGTGTTCGACAACGACGAGCGCCGGCGCACACTGGGGCGGGTCCTCCTCGGCATGCCCTCCGAGTCCGCCTGGCATTGACGGTCGAACGCGTTCGACTGTGGTGTTTCGTTGCGACCACCCGCTGACTCATGCCGCGGGTGGCGAGGTGGAGCGGTGTTCGTCCGTCCTCTGCGTGGGGTCCGAACCATCCGGCCATCCGACCAGAACGGTGCCGTCCGGGCGTTCCACCCGCAACTCCCTGGTGTGCGGTTGCAGCCGGAGCTGCCACCCACCTTCATGCACGGCGTGATGGTGGCGTGCGCACAGGGGAATGAGGTTGTCGAGGGCGGTCGCCCCGCCAGGTTGGCCGGAAGCCCGACGTGTCCACGGGTCCAGGTGGTGCGGCTGGCAGTAGTCGAACGGCATGTCGCATCCGGGGATGGCGCAGGTGGGGTACATCACTCGCAGCGCAACTCGTTGCGCGTGGGTGGCAAGGCGTCGAACGCGTCCGACATCCAGCGGGACGCCGGCGCCACCGAGGACGGTGGGGATGATGCCCGCGTCGCATGCGAGCCGGCGGATGGTGCTGATCGGCAGTTCGTGTCCGTGGACATCGATGCGGGTGTCCGGGTGCAGGCCGTCGCGCAGGGTGGCCTCGTCGACGATGACGATGAGTTCGGTGTCCGGCGGGTTGAACATCGCCTGCCCCTCACCCGCGGGCGAGCTGGCGCCTTCGCCGGTCTGTGTCAGGTCGTACAGGGCGATGGCATCGAGGTGCTCCCAACGGAGGTCGCCCGCGGTCGGGCAGTCGGCAGGCTCGTTGCCGGCATCGACGATGGCCTGGCGGCGATGGCGAATCCGCGACAGCAGGCGTTGCCCGCGCTCGGGGTCGAAGCGGGCGCGGACCACGAACATGCCGCTGTCGTCGACCCAATGTGTGAGGCCGGTGGCGCGCCGCTGCTTGGTGAGGCGATCGGTGCCGTCGCGCTCCCGCCGCCGGTTCAACTCCGAGGCTGCAAGGCGACGGAACCGCTCCGGGTCGTTCGACCGGGCAAGCTGCACCAGGCGGGCATCGAGCTCCATCAGGCGGTGACGGTCGGCCAGCTCCAGTTGCTGCCACAGCCGCCCGAGGACCTGGAGGTGACTCTCGGCGACGTCCGACCGTCGCAGCGCTGCGGCGAACTCGGGAAAGCGGGCGAGCACGCGAGCAAGGGTTGCCTGCCGCGCCGCTTCGCGTTCGCTGATGCGGTTGGCGTCGGCCAACTCCAGCTCGACCGGTTTCGCACGTGCCTCGGCCTCGGCCTCCGCCCCGCCCGCCCCGGCCTCCGGCTCGCCTGCCCCGGCCTCCGCCCCGCCCGCCCCACTCCCGTCGCCCGGCCCGCTGGACCCCGGTGGTTCACCGCCGGCGAGCGCGTCGAGCCGTTGCACGAGCACTGCTCGTGTGGCGACCACCCAGTTCGTGACCCGCGCCAGCGCGGCCAGCGAGGCCCTGGCTTGGGATCCGGTGAGCCCGGCGGGGTCGGCGGCTTCGAGCCGTCCGACGACAGCAGCAATCGAGTCAT
>JBPOIX010000039.1:0-12467 GCA_052034175.1 Actinomycetota bacterium | reverse complement strand
AGGCCAAGCAGTACACCAAGCGCTGATCCAGCGTTCCGGTCGTGCCGACAGCGCTCCGCGCCCTTCGTGGCCGGGGCGCTGTCGCCGTTTTCGCCCCGAGGAACCCCTCGCCGGGTGTAGGTAAAGGTTGTCGGCCTGTGACCTGGTGCTCCGGGTCCGAAGGTGTGACACACACCCGTGGGAGGGGGACGCGATGACGCTGAAGTTCGGCACGGACGGGGTACGCGCCGTGGCGCTGACCGAATTGACCACCGAGTACGTCACCCGCCTGGGGTTCGCTGCGGCGCAGGTGTTGGGTGGCGAGCGATGGCTGGTGGCGCGCGACTCCCGCGAGAGCGGGCCCGAACTGGAAGAGGCGCTGCGGGCCGGGCTGCACCTGCTCGGCGGTGCGGTGGTCTGCACGGTGGGGGTGGTGCCCACGCCTGCGCTGGCCCTCCTGTCCGCGCTGCTCCACGAGCCAGCGGCGATGATCACCGCCTCGCACAACCCGTGGCAGGACAACGGGGTGAAGCTGTTCGCTGCCGGCGGGCAGAAGCTCACCGACGCCGAGCAGGATGCCGTGGAGCACGCCATGCACCACCTCGGGTTGCCGGTGATGAGCCAGGTCGTCACCAGCACGGCGAACGGCGCCGACGTGTACGTGCGCCACCTGGTGGACACCAATGAGCCCCTGGTGGGTCTGCGGGTCGTGCTGGACTGCGCCAACGGGGCGATGAGCGCGGTCGCGCCCGAGGTGTTCCGCACGCTCGGTGCCGAGGTCACCGTCATCCACGCCGAGCCGGACGGCCGCAACATCAACGACCACTGCGGCGCCACCCACACCGAGTCGCTCCAGGCGGCCGTCGTTGCCGCCGGGGCACAGCTCGGGCTGGCGTTCGACGGCGACGGCGACCGGGTGATCGCCGTGGATCATCTCGGCCGGGTGGTGGACGGCGACCGGCTGATCGCCCTCGCCGCGCTGCAACTGCAGGAGCAGGGGACGCTGCACCACGACACCGTCGTCGTCACCGTGATGAGCAACCTCGGCTTCCACCGGGCGATGGAAGCCGCGGGCATCCATGTGGTCACCACCGCGGTGGGCGACCGGTATGTGCTCGAGGCCTTGGACGCGGGCGGGTTCAGCGTGGGCGGCGAGCAGAGCGGCCACATCATCTACCGCGACGTGGCCACCACGGGCGACGGCCTGCTGGCGGGCCTGCGCCTGGCGGCGTTCGTCCATGGCCATCACCGCTCGCTGGCGGACCTGGCGGCGGAGGTGATGACCAGCTACCCGCAGGTGCTCGTCAACGTCAAGGTGGCGGAACGGCACCCGCAGGTGGCCGACGAGTTGGCGGCCGAAGTGGCTGCCGCGGAGGCTGCGCTGGAGGGCGAAGGCAGGGTGCTGTTGCGAGCCAGCGGCACCGAGCCGCTGATCCGGGTGATGGTCGAGGCGGCGACGGACGACGTGGCCCACCGGGTGGCCGGCGACCTCGCCGACATCGTCCGCGCCCGCTGGGCCTGACCGCTCCGAGCCCGCCGGGCCCGAGGTTTCGACCCGCGGGCCCCAGGGGGTCGCCGGTCGGTAACCTGTTCGTCATATGTGCGGCATCGTTGCGATCGTCTCCCGGCCGAGCAGCCGGCCCGCCCCCGAGGCCGCCGAGGTGCTCGCCCTGCTGGACGCCGCGGCGGCAGCCGACGGCGATGGTGCGGCAGCCGTGCCGGTGGCCGAAGCGGACCGCCTGTTGCATGGCATGCCGGGCATGCGGGCACTGGTGGGCCGCCATGAGCTGACGGCCGCCATCGCGGCCCGCCTGGACCGGCTGGAGGCGCGCATCGCCGCCCGCGAGCGTGAGCTGGAAGACCCCCAGGGCATGGCCCCGGAGGCACTCGAAGCCGCCAGCGCCGCCTTGCTGGCCCTGCGCGACGCGGTGTGGGCCGTGCGCCGGGATCGGTTGCGCACTGCGGATGCGGTGGCCGCACTTGCCGGGCGTGATGCCGCGGACGCGGCGGTGGCCGGCTACCTGGCCGTCCAGCAGGCGCGCAGCGCGATCGACCGGATGGAGGTCCGCGGCCGCGACAGCGCCGGCATCCATGTCTTCGTCTGGGGGCACGGGCTCGACCCCGCGGACCCGGCCGTCGTGGCCGCGCTGGATGCCCGCCGGCGCGACCCCCTCTTCCAGAGCGGGTCGGTGCGCGTGGCAGGGCCGTGCTTCGGGTTCGTCTACAAGGCTGCGGCCGAGATCGGTGAGCTGGGCGACAACGTCAAGGCGCTGCGCGCCGCGGTCCAGGCGGACGACCTGTTGCGGCAGGCTCTCGCCAACCCGGGCGCCAGGGTCACCGTGCTCGGCCACACCCGCTGGGCCTCCGTGGGCATCATCAGCGAACCGAACTGTCACCCGGTGAACGGCGAGCAGGCCGAACAGCCCGGCGGCGAGCCCTGCCCCTACACGGTGGCGGTGCTCAACGGCGACGTGGACAACCACGCCGACCTCAAGGTCACCCACAATCTGCGCATCGCCGGCCCGATCACCACCGACGCCAAGGTCATCCCTGCGGTGATGGCGCTGCACGCCGGCAGGGGGGTGGCGCTGGCGGAGGCCTTCCGCCGCACGGTGGCCGAGTTCGAAGGCAGTGTGGCCATCGCCGCGCAGGCTGCGGATTCGCCGGGCGATGTGTACCTGGCCCTGCGCGGCAGCGGGCAGGCGCTCTACGTCGGCCTCGGCGACGACATGTTCATCGTGGCCAGCGAGCCGTACGGCGTGGTCGAGGAGACCATGCGCTATGTGCGCGTGGACGGCGAAACGGTGTCGCCCTCGGGCAGCCGCGGCCAGGTGTTCGTGCTGGAAGGCGCCCGGGCCGGCGAGCTGGCGGGCATCCGCCGGATGGCGTACGACGGCAGCGACCTGCCGTTGGCCGAGAGCGAGGTGGTCACCGCCCAGGTCACCACGCGGGACATCGACCGCGGCGACGCCCCGCACTTCCTGCTGAAAGAGATCACCGAAGCGCCGCAAAGCTTCCGCAAGACGCTGCGCGGCAAGATCGTCGACATGCCCGGCGGCGGGGTGCGGGTGGAGTTGGGCGAGCGCGCCTTCCCCGCAGCGATTGCCGCCCGCCTCGCCAATGGCGAGCTCTCCAAGGTGCGGGTCATCGGGCAGGGCACAGCGGCGGTGGCCGGCCGCAGCATGGCCGACGTGCTGGACACGCTGACCGACGGCTCCCTTGATGTGGACGCGATCACGGCCACCGAGTTGAGCGGCTTCCACCTCCGCCTCGACATGAGCGACACCCTGGTCGTGGCGGTCAGCCAGAGTGGCACCACCACGGACACCAACCGCACGGTGGACCTGGCCCGCGGGCGTGGGGCCTCCGTGCTGGCCATCGTCAACCGTCGCAACAGCGACCTCACCGACAAGGCCGACGGGGTGATGTACACCAGCGACGGCCGCGACGTGGAGATGAGCGTGGCCAGCACCAAGGCGTTCTACGCCCAGGTCGCGGCGGGCGTGCTGCTGGCGTGCGCCATTACCGAGGCGGCCGGGAAGGGCACCCCCGCACGCCGCGCCGACCTCCTGGCCTCGCTGCGCGCCGTGCCCGACGCGATGGTGGACGTCATCGCCAACCGCCCGGCCATTGCGGAGGCCGCCCGCCGCTTCGCCCCGGCGAAGCGCTACTGGGCCATCGTCGGCAACGGCCCGAACACCGTGGCCGCGGCGGAGGTGCGGATCAAGCTCAGCGAGCTCTGCTACAAGTCCATCGCCTGCGACGTGACGGAGGACAAGAAGCACATCGACCTGTCGAGCGAGCCGTTGATCCTCGTGTGCGCTGCGGGGCTGGTCGGTGGCACCGCGGACGACGTGGCGAAGGAAGTGGCGATCTACAAGGCGCACAAGGCCACGCCGATCGTGGTGGCCACCGAGGCGGACGAACGCTTCGCTGCGGCCAGCGCTGTGCTCACGGTCCCCAGCGTGCATCCGGCGCTGGCGTTCGTGCTGTCGGCGATGACCGGCCACCTGTTCGGCTACGAGGCTGCGCTGGCCATCGATGCCAGCGCCCGCCCGCTGCGCGCGGCCCGCGAGGTCATCGAGGATGCGCTGGCGGATCACGCCGACGGCGACGCGGTGTTGGCCGCGGTGCGCCGTGGCATCCCGGCCCACGCCGAGCGCTTCCTCGACGGGTTGCGCGCCGGCGGCTACGACGGCCACCTGGAGGCCTCGACGGCTGTCCGCCTGGTGGGCCTGCTGCGCGACCTGGCCACGGACTCCCCGCTGGAGGCCTACCAGCGGGCCACCGGCAAGATCGCCACGCCGAGCATGCTGGTGGACGACGTGACCGCCGCGCTCACCCGCGCCGTGGAGGAGCTCACCCGCCCGGTGGATGCGATCAAGCATCAGGCCAAGACGGTGACGGTGGGCATCAGCCGCAACGACGAAGGCGTGCTGGACCGTGCCCTGGTGCAGGCCGTGCTGGAGGCCGGCGCCGGCCGCGACCGGCTCAGCTACCGCACGCTGAAGGTGCTGGCCGACCTCGACCCGGCGGTCGACGCCGTGGTCGGGTACACCCGCTACGGGGTGGACGGCGACCCGTCGCTGCAGGGTGGCGCCGGTGCCACCATCTCCATCGTCGATCGTGGCGGCCTGTCCCGCGATGTGCCCAGCCGGGTGGAGCGCAACTCGCAACTGCGCGGCACCAAGCGCCGCGTGGCCAGCGAGCAGGAGGTGCTGGTGGCCCGCGGCCGCAGCGATGGCCGCACCGTGGTGCTGGTGCCCGAGGTGAAGGGTGGCCAGTGCACGGGGATCACCCTGCTGCACGTGCGCTTCCACGACCGCCTCCCCGCGGCCACGATGCGCGGGGTGCTGCAAGGGTACGACCGCCGCTACGACCGCCTGGTGGACTGGGTGACGGAGACCGAGGGCGCCTTCCGTGACGACCTGTTGGCCGACCTGCCCGTGGCCGACCTGCTGATCCTGCCGATCTCCGACACCGCCGACCACTGGCGCCTTCCGTGAACGCCGGGCCGGGGGGCGTCAAGGGCATCGGCATCGATGCCGTGGACGTGGAGCGCTTCCGCACCTCGCTGGCCCGCACCCCCACGATGCGCGACCGCCTGTTCACCGCGGAGGAGTTGGCGTATGTGGCTCCGAAGGCCGACCCCGTGCCGTCGCTGGCTGCGCGCTTCGCTGCCCGTGAGGCCGTGATGAAAGCCATGGGCCTGGGCCTCGGCGCGTTCGGTTTCCACGAGGTGTGGGTCACGCGCGCCGAGAGCGGCGCCCCGTCCCTGCGCGTCACCGGCCGTGCGTTGGAACTGGCGGTGGACCGAGGCATCACCCGCTGGCACCTCAGCCTCACCCACACGGCCATTGTCGCCATCGCTCACGTCGTCGCCGAGTAGCTAGCGTCCCGTTCATGGTGCCCATCGTGACCGGCGAGGAGATGAGGGCGGTGGACTTCGCCGCCGCGGCCGAGGGCGTGGCGGAGGACGTGCTCGTCGGCCGTGCGGGTGCCGCCGTCGCCCGCGCTGCCGTGCGCATGCTCGGTGGCACGTACGGCCGAGTGGTGCACGTGATCGCCGGCAAGGGGAACAACGGCGCCGATGGTCGCGTGGCGGCCGCACGGCTGGCCGCCCGGGGCGTGAAGGTGCGGGTGTTCGACGCCGCCGAATGCCCGGCGGAGCTGCCACCGGCCGACCTGGTGATCGACGCCGCCTACGGCACCGGGTTCCGTGGCACCTGGGACCCTCCGGAGGTGGGTGACACACCCGTGCTGGCGGTGGACATCCCCAGCGGGGTGGACGCGACGACCGGCGCGGCCGCGGGCGCGGTGCTGGCGGCCACGCGCACCGTCACCTTCGCCGCGCTCAAGCCCGGGCTGCTGCTTGCTCCGGGCAGCGAGTTGGCGGGCGAGGTCGAGGTCGCGGACATCGGCCTGGACTCACTTGTGCAGCAGCACGCCCATGCCCATCTCGTGCAAGCCTCGGATGTCGCTGCCTGGCTGCCGGGCCGCGAGGTGGACGCCCACAAGTGGCGCGGTGCAGTGCGCCTGGTGGCGGGCAGCGGGGGCATGACGGGCGCGGCGCGGCTGGCTGCCCGTGCCGCGATGCGCGCTGGTGCGGGCATCGTGCACCTCTCGTCGCCCGGCACGCTGGTGGCCGACGCCCCGGTGGAGGTCGTGCAGCGCCCGGTGCCGATGGTCGGCTGGGTGGCCACGGTGCTCGACAGCCTGGACCGCTTCCACGCCCTCGTCGTCGGCCCCGGGCTCGGCCGCGACGATGCGGCCACGGCGGAAACCCGCCGGCTGGTGGTGGAAGCCGCGTTGCCCGCAGTGGTGGACGGCGACGGCCTGTTCGCGATGGCCTGGAACGCCGAGGGCGCCGCGGCGTTGCTGCGTCGGCGGCACTCCGTCCCCACGGTGCTGACCCCGCACGACGGTGAGTTCGCACTGCTGATGGGCGCCGCGCCCGGGGCGGACCGGCTGGTGGCGGCCCGCCGCCTGGCCGCCGACACCGGCTGCGTGGTGCTGCTGAAGGGCCCGGCCACCGTGGTGGCCGACCCCGAGGGAACGACGCTGGTGGTCACCACCGGCGACCGTCGCCTGGCCACCGCCGGCACGGGCGACGTGCTGGCCGGGATCATCGGCGCACTGTTGGCGCAGGGCATGGGTGCGGTGCAGGCGGCGGCCGCGGGTGCGTGGCTGCACGGCCATGCCGCCCGGCTGGCGCCGGCAACGGGCATGGTGGCGGGGGACATCGCCGACCACCTGCCACAGGTGTTCGAGGAGTTGGCCGGTTGAGTCGCTGGGCGTGGGCGGAGGTGGACGCGGGCGCGATCGAACACAACGTCCGCGCGCTGCGCGCTCACGTCGCCCCGAGCGCGCTGTGGGCCGTGGTGAAGGCCGACGGCTACGGCCACGGCGCGGTCACCGCCGCCCTGGCCGCGCTTGCCGGTGGCGCCGACGGGTTGTGCGTGGCCCTGGTGCAGGAGGGCCTGGTGCTGCGTGCCGCAGGTATCGACGCGCCCGTGCTCGTGCTGTCCCAGCAGCCGGACGGGCAGTTGGCCGAGGCCATCGCCGCCGGCCTGCAGTTGACCCTGTACTCCGCCGAAGGGTTGGCAGCCGTGGCCGCGGCCGGTGGGCGCGACCACCCGGTGCACCTGAAGGTGGACACCGGCATGCGCCGCGTCGGCGCGTCGATGAGCGATGTGGTGGCGCTGGCGGGGGCCGTCGAGGCGTCGCCCGCCACACGCCTGGCCGGCGTGTTCACCCACCTTGCCGTGGCCGACGAGCCGGGCAACCCCTTCACCGCGCACCAGCTGGCCCGCTTCGACGAGGTGCTGGCCGCGTTACGTGCAGCCGGCATCCGGCCGCCGCTGGTGCACGCGGCGAACTCGGCGGGCGCCATCGCCCATCCGGCGGCGCGCCATTCCCTGGTGCGCGCGGGCATCGCCATCTACGGCATCTCGCCCGGGCCGGGGGTGGACGACGGCGTGGCGGCGCTCGGCCTGCGCCCTGCGCTGTCGTTGCACGCCCGCGTCGGCCATGTGAAGCGGGTGCACGCCGGCGAGCGCATCTCGTACGGCCTGCGCCACGAGTTCACCGCCGACGCCACGGTGGCCACGCTGCCCCTCGGCTACGCCGACGGTGTGCCGCGCCGGCTGCACGCGGTGGGTGGCACGGTGTTGGTCCACGGCCACCGGCGGCCGATCACCGGGGTGGTGACGATGGATCAGTTGATGGTGGACTGCGGCGACGACGACGTGCGCCCGGGCGACGAAGCCGTACTGCTCGGCGAGCAGGGCGGCCAGCGGATCACCGCCGCCGAATGGGCCGACGCGCTGGACACGATCGCCTACGAGATCGTGTGCGGCATCTCGGCTCGAGTGGAACGCCGCCCGGCCCTGCCGCACACGTAGCCGCCTCGGCTACGCGGCCAGCCGCGGGTTGAGCTCGGCCATCAGGTCGGGCCCGTGCCGTTCCAGGGTGCGCATGGCACGCGCCACCCCGTGGCGCCACACCAGCCAACCCCACATCGCGCCGCCGGCGGCCAGCACGAAGCGCCAGTTGCCATCCCACAGCAGCGCCGGCACCACGAACGGCGCCACCAGCACGGCCATCCCGGCCATCGCCCCGATCACGGCCAGCGCGTACGTGCAGCCCGTGTTGCCGGCCGGGCGCTTGAACGGGTTGTCGCCGTCCACCGCGGCCAACGGCGCCGCGGCGGAGATCACTGCGCCCACACCCAGCAGGCAGGCCACGGCCATCGGGGTGAACGCCAGATACAGGGGCAGCTCGCTCCACAGGCCCTTCGCTGCGGCGACGGTGAACCCGGCGGCCACCAATGACGCCACCGTGCCCGACCCGTAGGTCACGAGGCGGGCGACGAGTTGGTGGCGGCGGATGCCACCGGCGGCGCTGAACTCCAGCCACAGCGACGGGCTGTCGAAGCCGACCACGTTGAACGCGTTGTTGGCGGAGAACAGCAGCGCCATCAGGCCGCTGTAGATCAGCTTCGGCGACGGGTCGCGCACGGGCAGCACCTGCAGCAGGGAGAAGCCGGCGGAGAGGGCCACCCCGATGATCGCCTGGGTGCGGCGCATCGGCGAGCGCCACTGGTAGTGCCACTCCTTGGCGAACGCCGCGGAGGCCGGGTCGACGGCCCGTGGCCACAGTGGGGCGCCTGCCACTTCGGCCCGCCCGCCGCTGCGGGTGGCCCCTCCCACCAGCAGGCGCCCGGCCAGCCGCGCCCACACCCACACCAGCGCCGCACCCACGGCCGCCACCGCCGCGGTCCACGGCAGCGCCGCCAGCACGTCGCCCTCTCGGCAGTGCAGCACGGCCCTTGCCGCCCAGCCGGGCGGGGTCTGTTCCAGCACTCGCAGCAGGGTGCTGTCCGCCTCCGCGGCGCCAGCCTGGATGGCCGGTGCGGCCGATTGGGAGATGGCCCACAGGGCCACACCGCTGAGCGCGGCGACCACCACCGAGATGTCCCGCCCGCGGCGTGTGCGGTGCGCCAGGCCCATCACGGCGGCCAGGGTGCGCGAGGCGCCGAGCCCGGTGACGAACAGGGCTGCGGCGGTGAGCAGCGCCACCAGGGCCCCGAGCACGCCGCCGCCCGCCCCGACGGCGGGTGTGGCCAGGAGCGCCACGGCGACCGCCAGGGTGGCGGGCGAGGTGGTGGCCGCGCCGGCCATCACGGCAGCCAGGTCCTTGCCGCGCAACGGCAGGAGTGCCAGCGGGGCGGGGTCCACCGTCTCGTCGGTGCCGCCCATCAACAAGGGGGCGAACACCCAGGCGATCAGCCCCAACGTGAAGACGAACAGCAGGATGGCGCGCCGCACGTCCGCCTCCGCCACGGCTGCCCCGGCGATGGTGATGAAGCCGCCCAGTGCGCCGATGGCGCTGGACACGAGCGCCAGCACGAACAGCGCGCTGCCGCGCCGGCGCAGCGAGTTGCGCGTGATGGTCCAGCGCATGCGCGCCCCGAGGCGAAACAGCCGGATCACCCCTGCAGCCACTCCAGGTCGCCGGCGTGGCCCAGCGGCGCACCCACGGCTTCGGCGAAGGCGTCGTCCAGCCGCTTGCCGCCGCGCACGTCGTCCAGGGTGCCGCTGCGCACGATCGTTCCCGCGGCCACGATGGCCACATGGTCGCAGCGGCGCTCCACCGTGTCCATCACATGGCTGGAGAACACCACGGTGCCGCCGCGCTGGCGGTAGGCCTCCAGAACCTCGGTGATGATTCGCGAGGAGATCGGGTCGACGGACTCGAACGGCTCGTCGAGGAACACCACCTTCGGTGCGTGCAGCAGGGCGGCGGCCAGCGCCACCTTCTTGCGCATTCCCGTGCTGTAGTCCGCCACCAGGGTGCCGGCGTCCGCCTCCAGGCCGAGGGTGCCGAGCAGGTCGGCCGCTCGCTGGTCCACGGTGGCGCGCTCCAGCCCGCGCAGCAGGCCGAGGTAGGTCAACAGTTCGCGGCCGGTGAGGCGTTCGAACAGGCGCAGGTCATCCGGCAGCACGCCCACCCGGTCCTTCACCGGGGCGGGGTCGGGCCACACCCAGGTGCCGAGCACGTTGACGTTGCCGCTGTCGGGCCGGAGCAGGCCGACCATCATCCGGATCAGGGTGGTCTTGCCTGCACCGTTGGGCCCCACCAACCCGAAGAACGCGCCGTGCGGGATCTCCAGGTCCACCCTGTCGATGGCCACCTTCGCCCCGAACCGTTTACAGACCTGTTGCGCGGCAACGACGGTGTCCATGCCTGCGTGTCTAGCATTCACGGCTGATGCTGCACTTGCGCGCTCACTCCCTGGCGGACACCCGCGCCGTCGCCGCGGCGTTGGCCGGAGTGGCGCGCCGCGGCGACCTGATCGTGCTGTCGGGGGAGATGGGTGCCGGGAAGACGGCGTTCGCCAAGGGCTTCGGTGCGGCGCTGGGCGTGACGGAGCCGATCACCTCGCCGACGTTCACCCTGGTGCACAGCTACGACGCGCCGGGCAAGTTGACGCTGCACCACGCGGACATCTACCGCCTCAGCACCCAGCACCAGGTGGCCGACCTGGCGCTGGCCGAACTGCTGGAGTACGACGGCATCGTGCTGCTGGAGTGGGGCGATGTGGTGGCGGGCGCCCTCGGCGACCACCTGGTGGTGCACCTGGAGAGCGACCCCGACGACGAAGAGGTGCGGGACATCGACATCAGCGCCACCGGCCGTTCGTGGGCGCAACGGTGGGATCGGCTGGAGGCCGACGTCAGGATGTACCGGTGTTGATCCTCGGCATCGAAACCGCCACCCAGCAGGTCAGCGTCGCCATCGGCGGGCACGAAGGCGTGCTCGGCATGTTCGAGGTGTCGCGTGGGCGGCGTCACGCGGAGACGCTCATCCCCGCCATCGAGTTCCTCTGCGCCCAGGCGGACATTCGCATCGACGAGTTCGGGGCCATCGCCGTGGACGTCGGCCCCGGCCTGTTCACCGGCATGCGCGTCGGCCTGGCGGCGGGCAAGGCGATGGCACAGGCGCTGCGCATCCCGATGATCGGCATCTCCTCGCTCGACCTGCTGGCCTTCCCGCTACGCCACGCGGACCGCACGCTGGCCGCAGTGATCGACGCCCGCAAGGGCGAGGTGTTCTACGCGTTCTACAAGCCCGTGCCGGGCGGGGTGCAGCGGGTCAGCGAGCCGGTGTGCGGCTCGGTGGACGACTTCGTCGCGGACGTGATGGCCCGCGGGCAGCAGGTGGTGTGCGTGGGCGACGGCGCGCTGCGCTACCGCGAGGAGATCCACGGCGGGGTGCACTGCGACTTCGCCGAGCAGTTCCTCTCCCACCCGTCCGCGGCGCCGCTGGTGCAGCTGGCGCACGCCAAGGCGCTGCGCGAGGACTGGGTGCAGCCCGCCGAGATCCAACCCCTCTATCTGCGCGCCCCGGACGCGCAGATCAACTGGACCACCCGCGAGGCCGCACGATGAGCGTGCTGGCGCGGTTGCTGCCGCGGCGGGGGGCGCCCACCCTGGTGGTGGAGCCACTGCGCCGGCGGCTCCTGCCGGGCGTGATGGAGATCGAGCGCGTGTCGTACCCTGCGCCCTGGACCGAAGGCGTGTTCCAGAGCGAGCTGCACATGGCCGCCCGCGGCGAGCGCTGCTACCTCGTGGCACGCGAGGGCAGCCGGGTGGTGGCGTACGGCGGGATGATGATCACGCTGGACGAAGCGCACATCACGAACATCGCTGCGGCGCCGGCAGCGCGCCGCCGTGGCCTGGGCACGCGGATGCTGGCCGAACTGGCGTGGGCGGCCATCGGCCGCGGCTGCACCGGGCTGACGCTGGAGGTGCGCGTCAGCAACACGGCCGCGCAGGCGCTGTACGAGCGGTTCGGGTTCGAGTCCGCCGGGGTGCGCAAGAAGTACTACGAGAACACCGAGGACGCGATCGTGATGTGGCGCCATGGCCTGCTGGAGCCGTCGTTCCGGGCGTTGCTGCGCGACCTCAGCCCGGAGGCCGGGCGATGAGCGCGCTGGAGGTGGGCGAGAGCACGCTGGTGCTCGGCATCGAGACCAGTTGCGACGAGACTGCGGCGGCACTGGTGATGGGCGGGTACGACGTCGTGTCCTCCGCGGTCAGCACCCAGGTGGACCTTCACGCCGAGTTCGGCGGTGTGGTGCCGGAGATCGCCGGGCGGGCGCACCTCGACCTGCTCAACCCGATGATCGCCCGGGCGATCGTCGAGGCCGGGGTGGCGGAGGATCGCATCGACGCCGTGGCCTGCACCGTGGGGCCAGGGCTCATCGGCGCCCTCCTGGTCGGCGTGTCCGCGGCGAAAGCGTTGGCCCTCACCTGGGACGTGCCGTTCGTCGGCGTGAACCATATGGAGGCCCACCTCTACGCCGCCTTCCTGGAGGACCCCACGCTGGAGTTCCCCCTCGTGGTGATGCTGGTGTCCGGTGGGCACACGATGCTGATCGAGATGCAGGGCCACGGCCAGTACCGCCTGCTCGGCCAGACGAT
>JBPOIX010000432.1:0-8242 GCA_052034175.1 Actinomycetota bacterium | reverse complement strand
CCGCGAAGCGGCGAGCGCGTTCGATCATCTCCCGCGTCGGGCCGCCGCCTCCGTTGCCGTGGCCGTACGGCATCAGCGACCAGTCGCTCCATCCGTGGTCCTTGAAGTTGCGCTCGCTGAACACCAGTTCCTCGCCGACGACGGTGGCGTTGTAGGTGTCCACCGGCGGGAAGTGGGTGAGCACCTCGCTGCCGTCGAGGCCGCGCCAGCGGAACGTGCTGTGGGGGAAGCGGTTCTGCTTGTTCCAGCTGAGCTTCTGGGTGATGAACCGGTCGCAGCCCGCTGCGGCGAACAGCTGGGGCAGCGAGGCCGGGTAGCCGAACACGTCCGGGATCCACACCTCGCGGCACCGCTGCCCGAAGCGGCTCTCGAAGTAGCGCTGGCCGTGCACCAGTTGGCGCACGAGGCTCTCGCCGCTGGGGAGGTTCATGTCCGCCTCCACCCACATCGCGCCCACGGGCTGCCACTGCCCGGCGGCCACCCGTTCGCGGATGCGCTCGAAGAGCGCGGGGTAGTGGTCCTCCATCCACTGGTACTGCACCGCCTGTGAGCACACGAAGCGGTACTCGGGGTAGGTGTCCATCATCCGAGTCGCACTGGCGAAGGTGCGGGCGCACTTGCGCACGGTCTCGCGGATGGGCCACAGCCATGCCGAATCGATGTGCGCGTGGCCGACCGCGACCACCTGGTGCGCGCCGTCGCGGGCGTGGAGTGCGAGGGCCGGCGCGAGCGTGGCGCGGGCCGCAGTGGCGGTGTGCCCCGGATGGTCGAGGTCGATCAGGTCGAACGCCCGCTGGAGGTCCCGCAGCAGGCGCTGGCGACGCTTGTCCGTCGGGGGGAGTGCCGCCATCAGGCCGAGCAGCACCTCCACGTCGAGCAGGAGGTGGAACACCTCGTCGTCGCGCAGGCTGAGGCCGGCCTGGCGCAGGCGGTACAGGGGTCGGTCGCCGGCGGTGCGCAGCGAGCCGAGGTTGGTGGCGGCGTCCATCCGCCGCTGGGGAAAGGCGGGGTTGGACGCGGCCTCGACCACGAGCTCCACTGCCGCTCCGGGCGCCGCGGTGTCGAGCGGCACGGCGATTCGCCGCGGGTGGATGCCCTGCACCGGCAGGCCGCGCCCGTCCGGGCCTGGCGCCCACACCAGACCCTCGCTCTGGAAGCCTGCGGCATCCGGATGGAACCCGAGGTCCACCACCGCCTCGACCGACGTGCCCGCGGCGCCGGCCCACTCCGCCGGCACCTCGCCCTCGAGACGGAACCAGGTGGTGCCCCACGGCCGGCCGTAGTGGCTGCCGACCGTGAACGGCGTGCCGTGGGTGGCGAGCGCCGCCATCGCCTCGGTGTAGGGCACCGGCTCGCCGGGCGCTTCCCACGCGCTCACCGCCAGCGGCACCGATGCCCGGTACATCGCCGGCATCACCCGCTCCATCAGCTCGCGCCGGATGCGCCGTTCCACCAACGCCGAGTCGTCGTGCATGGCCCGAGCGTACGCCCAGGCTGCCGCCCCACCCGAGTGAGTGCCCGCCGACCCGAGTGACACGGCGCATACCCGAGTGAGACGGCGCCTACCCGAGTGACACGGCGCATACCCGAGTGACACGGCGAATACCCGTGTGCAGCGGCGCATCGGAGTGGTCACTCGCATCCCGGATGGGAGTAGCCACTCGGTTGCGGCCCCCACTCGGGTCGGTGGCACCCCACTCGGGTAGGCGGGCACACCACTCGGGTCGGGGGCTCCCACTCGGGTCGGGGGCACCCCACTCGGGTCGGGGGCGGGACAAGAGCACGGCTGGCGCGGGGCAGTTACTCAAGTGTGGGTCCAGTTACAGTCGTGCGTGTGACCGTGCTCGACCTTGACCTCAACACCCTGCAGCTCGACCTGGACGTCGACGGCATCCTGCTGCTCACCCTGAACCGCCCGGAGCAGATGAACGCCTTCACGGTGGAGATGGCCAACGAGCTGGAAGCCGTCTTCGCCGCGGTCAACGATGACGACGTCGTCCGGGCAGTGATCGTCACCGGGGCGGGCCGGGCGTTCTGCGCCGGCATGGACCTCAGTGTGGGCGGCAACGTCTTCGGCCTCGACGAGAGCCTGCAGCCCACCCTGGCCGACATGCGTGACCGCCGCGACGACCCCGCCATCCACGCCGGCGTGCGCGACACGGGCGGCAGGGTGACGCTGGCGATCTTCGCCTGCCGCAAGCCGGTGATCGGGGCGATCAACGGCGCGGCAGTCGGCATCGGCGCCACCATGACCCTGGCGATGGATGTGCGCATCGCGTCCGAGAAGGCGCGCATCGGGTTCGTGTTCGGCCGCATCGGCATCACGCCCGAGGCCTGCAGCACCTGGTTCCTGCCGCGCATCGTCGGCATGAGCACGGCGCTCGAGTGGTTCTACAGCGCGGACATCCTCAACCCCGCGGAGGCGCAGGCCGGTGGGTTGGTGCGCAACGTGGTGGCACCCGACGCCCTGCTGGACGAGGCGCGCACCCTGGCCCGCAAGTTCGTGGCCGGCAAGTCGCCCGTCGCCGTGGCGATGACGCGCCAGATGCTCTACCGCAACGCCGCTCAGCCGCACCCGATGGCCGCCCACGAGGTGGACTCGCTGTCGATGTTCTACACGAGCATCGGCGACGGCAAGGAGGGCGTGCAGGCCTTCCTCGACAAGCGGGACACCGCGTTCACCGGCACGGCCAGCGCGATGCCGCCGTTCTACGACGAGTGGGTCGCCGAGTAGCGCCTGGCCGCCCGCCGACTCGGTCACAATGGGCGACATGCCCAGCGTGCCCGACCGTCCGAGCGACCCCGCCGTCTGGCAGCGCCTGCAGGAGATCTGCGGCGCCCTGCCGCACGTGACATGGAAGATCAGCCACGGCGAGCGGGCGTGGTCGGTGGGCATCGGCCGCAAGGCCCGCCAGTTCGCCACCACCTGGGACCATCATCACGACGACCGCAACGCGGTGGTGATGGCCGCGCCGCCCGGCGCCCAACAGCAGCTCGTCGCCGCTGCACCGGAGCGCTACTTCGTACCGCCCTACGTGGGTGCCAAAGGCTGGGTGGGTGTGTACCTCGACCTGCCCGAGGTGGACTGGGATGCCGTCGCACTGCACCTCGGCGACGCCCATGAGTGGGTGGCCGAGTAGGTTCGCCTGCGCATGACAGCCTCCGCTGACCGCCCACTCGCCGGCATCCGAGTCCTCGACCTCACCCGCGTGCTCGCGGGGCCGCACGCCACGCGCATGTTGTGCGACCTCGGCGCGGAGGTCATCAAGCTGGAGCCGCCGGAGGGCGACATCACGCGCACCACCTGGCCGCGGGTGAACAGCATCAGCTCGTACTTCGCGCAGCAGAACGCGGGGAAGCGGTGCATCAGCCTCGACCTCGACCACGAGGCCGGGCGGGCGCTGGTGCTGCAGTTGGTCGACCAGGTGGACGTGGTGGTGGAGAACTTCCGCCCGGGCGTGCTGGATCGCCTCGGCCTGGGGTGGGATGTCCTGCGCGCTCGCAACCCGCGCCTCGTCCTGGCCAGCGTCAGTGGCTACGGGCAGACCGGGCCGTGGGTGCATCGGCGTGCCTATGCGCCGGTGGTGGGCGCGGAGAGCGGGTTCACCAAGGCCCAGGGCGATGCCCGCAAGGGCCACTCCGGCTCCGAGCCGGCGGCCCGCGGGCAGTACGCCAACGACCCGCACAGCCACGCCGACGTGTACACCGCGTTGGAGTGCGGCGCGGCCATCCTCGCCGCGCTCTACCAGCGCGAGCGCACGGGCCGCGGAGACCGCATCGACATCTCGATGGCGCAGACGATGCTCTACGTCAACGAGCACGCCCACGACCACCTGTGGGACGACCCCGTGCCGGAGGGCCAGATCCGCAGCTTCCGCCCGATGGACTACCCGGTCCTCACCGCAGCCAACGGCGAGATGGTCGTGGTCAGCGGCCACCCGGCGGAGAACAAGACGTTCGACTTCTACATGCTGTCCATCGGCCGCGCCGACCTCATCGACGACCCGCGGTTCGCCACCACGGGCCTGCGGCTGGCGAACCTCGACGACATCGAGGACGCCCTGCACGAGTGGGCGCGCGCGATGCCCTCCGCACACGCCATCGAGGAGGCCATGTCCGCCAACCGGTTGGCCGTCGGCCGGTTGCGTTCCGTGCACGACGTGTGCGGCACGGACTGGGCGGGCGCCCGTGACGTGACGGTGGAGATCCCCGACCGCGGCGACGGCACGATCCGCATCCCCAACGCGCCGTGGCGTTTCGAGGGCAGCGATGTGCGCACCGGCGGCGAGCCGCGCTACCGCGGCGAGGACAACCGCGCCGTGCTGGCCGAGCTCTGCGGGTTGGACGACGCGGCGCTCGACGCGCTGGAGGCACAGGGCGTGCTCACCAGCCGCCTGCCGCGGCAGGGCTGACGGCGGGCGGGCGTTCGTCGATGGCTCTGCGCTTCCCGGTCGAGCCGATGAAGGCCGCCATCGGCGCGCTGCCACCCACGTCGCAGGACGACCAGTGGGCGTACGAGATCAAGTGGGACGGCTACCGCACGCTGGCCTTCGTGCACGACGGCGCGGTGCGCCTGCAGAGCTCGTCGGGGCTCGACGTGACGGCCACCTACCCGGAGCTCGCCGGGTTCGGGGCGGCGGTGAACGCCGGGTCGGCGATCGTGGACGGTGAGCTGGTGGTGCTCGACGCGAGCGGGCGGCCGAACTTCGTGATGCTGCAGCGGCACGAGACGCAAGTGGCGTTCTACGCCTTCGACGTGCTGCAGATCGAGGGCACGGACTGCATCGCCCTGCCGTACGAACAACGGCGCGCCCTGCTCGGCGCACTGGTGGAGGCAGGGCCGAACTGGATGGTGCCGGCGCACCGCATCGGCGACGGTGCGGCCCTCCTGGAGGTCACCGCCGCACAGGGCCTCGAGGGCGTGATGGCCAAGCGCCTCGGTTCGCCGTACCAGCCGGGGAAGCGCTCGCCCCACTGGCGCAAGGTGAAGAACCGGCTGCGGCTGGAGGTCGTGATCGGCGGGTTCGACGTCGGCACAGGGTCGCGGGTCAGCACGTTCGGGTCGCTGCTCGTCGGGCTTCCCCAGGAGGACGGGTCGCTGCGCTTCTGCGGCGCCGTCGGCACGGGCTTCACCCAGGCGCGCCTGGAGGCGCTGTCGCGCACGCTGCGCGCGCTGGCAGTCCCCACCTGCCCGTTCGCCACGCCGCCGCCCCGGTCCTACCTCAAGGCCGGCGGCGTCACATGGGTCCGACCCGAGCTGCGGGCCGTCGTCGAGATCGCCGAGGTCACCAACGACGGCTTCATCCGCCACCCCGCCTTCATCGAACTCGAGTAACCGGCTGGCAGACTGCTGGCTGTGATCACCCGTGACGACGCGCTCATCCTCGACGCCAACGACGACCTCGCCCACTTCCGCGACCGATTCCACATCCCGAACGGCAACGTCATCTACCTCGACGGCAACTCGCTTGGCATGCCGCCGAAGCGCACCATCGAGCGGCTGCGCGAGGTCTACGAGGACGACTGGGCCACGGGCCTGATCCGCAGCTGGGACCACTGGGTGGACTACCCGCAGCGCGTCGGCGACCTGCTGGCGCCCCTCATCGGCGCCGGGCCGGGTGAGGTGGTGGTGCACGACACCACGACGATGAACGTGTACCAGCTGGTGCACGCGGCCGTCGCCCTGCGCCCGGAGCGGCGCAGCATCGCCATCAGCCTCGACGACTTCCCCACCGACCGCTACGTGGTCGACGGGATCGCCAACGCCACCGGCCACACCGTCGTGCGCGGCTTCGACGACCTCGCCGACGTGGCCGTGTGCGTGCGCAGCGTCATTGACTACCGCACCGCGGCGCTGGTGGACGTGAAGGCGGAGACGGCGCGCATCCACGCCGCCGGCGCGCTCGTGATCTGGGATCTGTCGCACGCCGTCGGCGCGATCGAGATCGATCTGCGGGCGTGCGGCGCTCAGCTGGCCGTCGGCTGCAGCTACAAGTTCCTCAACGGCGGCCCGGGCGCTCCGGCCTGGACGTACGTGGCGCGCGAGTTGCACGACGTGATCGAACAGCCGATCTGGGGCTGGTTCGCCACGCAGGACCAGTTCGCCATGGGGCCGACGTTCCAGCCGCGGCCGGACATCGCCCGCATGCTGCTCGGCACGCCGTCGATCCTCGCCCTCGCCGCGGCGGAGGTCGGCATCGCCCTGTCCGCCGAGGCGGGCATGGGCCACATCCACGCCAAGGGTCGGGCGCTGACGTTCTTCGCCATCCAGCTGTGCGACCAGTGGGGCCTCGTCACGCCCACCCCGCGGGACCCCGACGAGCGCGGCAACCATGTGGCCATCGAGCTGCCGCGGGCGAAGGCGATCGTGCAGGAGCTGGCGGCGCGGGACATCCTGTTCGACTTCCGCGAACCGAACATCATCCGCGCCGGCTGCTCGCCGCTGACCACCCGCTTCATCGACGTCTACGACGGCATCGCCGAGGTCGCCGAGCTGGCGAAGGGCTGACCCTCGGCCTCAGTCGTCGCCGAACTCCCACGTGAGGATCACGGCTTCAGCGGCGGCGCCACCAGCCTGGCGATACAACGCCAGCGCGGCGTCGTTGTCCGGCTCCACCGGCACCCACATGCCATAGCAGCCGCGGCTGCGTGCCAGAGCGGCCAGCGAGTCCAGCAGGGCGGTGGCGATGCCGCGACGGCGGAAGGCGTCGTCCACGCCCAGCTCGTAGACGAGCATCTCCACGCCCTTGTCCGGATGGGCGTGCTCGATGCCGGTGACGAAGCCGGCGGGCGCACCGTCCACCGTGGCCAGCACGAGGTGATGGCCCGGGCGGGCGAGGGTGTCGGCCGCCCAGGCCGCGGTGGGCAGGTCGTCGAAGAGGTGGCCGGCGGCGAGCACCGCCTCCACGTCCTCCGGTTCCAGTCGGCGGATCTCCACGTGACGAAACTACGCAGCCGAACCGTCCGCGTCGACCACAGTTTTCCGGTCTCCCTACACTCCGGCGATGGAACTCGACTACGACGTGGTGGTCATCGGTGCCGGCTTCGGCGGGATGTACATGCTGTACCGGCTGCGTGAGCTCGGCTTCACCGCGAAGGCGGTGGAGGCGGGCGACGATGTCGGTGGCACGTGGTACTGGAACCGCTACCCGGGCGCCCGCTGCGACGTGGAGAGCATCGAGTACAGCTACAGCTTCGACCCGCAGCTGCAGCAGGACTGGGTGTGGACCGAGCGCTACGCGGCCCAGCCGGAGATCCTCCGCTACGCCCAACACGTGGCCGACCGTTACGACCTGCGGCGGGACATCACCTTCTCCACCCGCGTCGAGGGCGCCGAGTTCGACGACGCCACCGCCACCTGGACGGTGCGGACCAGTGGCGCCGGCGCGGGCACCCTGCGCAGCCGCTTCCTCGTCAGCGCCGTCGGCTGCCTCAGCAGCACCAACTGGCCGAACATCCCCGGCCGCGAGTCGTTCGCCGGGGAGGCCTTCCACACGGGCCAGTGGCCGCACCACGAGGTGGACTTCACCGGCAAGGTCGTGGGCGTCATCGGCACCGGGTCCAGCGGCATCCAGAGCATCCCGGTGATCGCCCAGCAGGCCGAGCACCTGTACGTGTTCCAGCGCACACCCAACTACACGGTGCCGGCGCACAACCGGCCGCTGGCCCCCGGTGAGCTGGAGGAGTTGAAGGCGAAGTACGACGAGCTGCGCACGCTCGGGCGCACCCTCTCCGGCGGCTTCGGCGCGCTCTACCCCCGTGGCGAGAAGGGGGCGATGGAGGACAGCGACGACGAGCGCGCCGCCGAGTACCAGCGCCGGTGGGACGTCGGCGGCTTCACCTACATCAGCGGCTACACCGACGTCATCCTGTCGAAGGAGTCCAACGACACGGCGGCGGAGTTCGTGCGCGGCAAGATCCGCGAGATCGTGAAGGACCCCGCGGTCGCCGCGGCGTTGAGCCCGGATCACGTGATCGGCTGCAAGCGGCTGTGCTTCGACACCGACTACTACGAGACCTACAACCGGCCGAACGTGACGCTCGTGGACATCCACGACACGGGCATCGACGAGATCACGCCGACGGGCCTGCGTGCCGGCGGCACCGAATACGCGCTCGATTCGCTCGTGTTCGCCACCGGCTTCGACGCGATGACCGGCACCCTGCTGAAGATGGACATCCGCGGGCCGGAGGTGTCGTTGCGCGACGCCTGGAGCGCCGGGCCGCGCACCTACCTCGGCCT
>JBPOIX010000089.1:0-13941 GCA_052034175.1 Actinomycetota bacterium | reverse complement strand
CGCCCGCCCAGTGCCGCGCGGCCGGTGGACGGGTCGATCGGTGCGGGGCGAGGCGCAGGGGCCGCGCCGGCGCCCGAGGCCACCTGGTGCTCCAGGCGTTCGATGCGCTCCAGCAGCACGCTGATGTCCGCGCTGGCGGCCTCGTGGGTGAGCTGCACGAGCGCCACCTCCAAGAGCAGGCGAGGGTCGGGGGCGTGCCGCATCTCGACCAACATCTCGCCAAGGCGTTCCATCGCCCTCACGATCGAGGCCGCACCCAGCCGTTGGGCCAACGCGGTCACTTCTTCCGCTCGCTGCACCGGCAGCTGCACCAGTTCCGGGGCCATCAGCGACAGGAAGCAGTCCCGCAGGTGGCGCACGATGTCGTCGGTGAGCGTGCGCGGGTCGCGGCCCTGCTGCACCGCCCCCGCCACCACGGTGAGCGCCCGGCCGGGGTCGTGCTCGATGAACGCCTCGACGAATTCGTCCAGCGGGGTGGTCTCCAGCGGCGCCCCGCCACCCGACGCCACCAGTTCCAGCGCCGACACGGTGTCGCGCGCCGAGCCCCCGCCCTGGCGCAGCACGGACTGCAGCGCGGCATCGGTGAGGTCGATCCCGGCGTCGCCCGCCAGCCAGCGGATGTGGTTCTCCATCACGTCCATCGGCAGCAGGTGGAACTGCAGATGTTGGGTCCGCGAGCGGATGGTGTCGCTGACTTTTTGCGGATCTGTGGTGGCAAGTACGAAAACCACGTGAGGCGGAGGCTCTTCCAACGTCTTCAACAGTGCGGCTTCCGCCGCTTTGGAGAGCATGTGAACTTCATCGAGGATGTACACCTTGTGGCGCCCTGGGGTACCCAGCGACGCCTTTTCGATCAGATCGCGCATCGAGTCGACGCCGTTGTTGCTGGCGGCGTCCAGTTCGTGCACGTCGTAACTGGTGCCGCGCTCCACCGCCAGGCAGGACGCGCACTCGCAGCACGGCTCGCCGTCCTGCGGGTTCTCGCAGTTCAGCACCTTGGCCAGGATGCGCGCCGAGGTGGTCTTGCCCGTGCCGCGAGGGCCGGAGAACAGGTACGCCTGCCCCTCACGGTGGTTGATCACGGCGTTGCGGAGGGACCGCACGACGTGCTCTTGCCCCTTCACCTCGCTGAAGCGGCGAGGGCGGTAGCGGCGGTACAGGGACTGGGTGGCCATCGATGCGAGCCTACCGATGGCTAGCGTGGGGGTATTGCGATGACTGAGCTCCGCTCCACCGCTCGCCCAGCGCTGCGCTGGCTGCTCGCCCTCCTCACCGGTGGGCTTGTCGCGCTGCTCGTCGCGCAGCCCGCCGCGGCCGCCGACAACACGCTCACCTCGTCCACTCCGGCGGAGGGCGCCACCCTGGACCAATCGCCGGCGGCGATCACCCTGACCTTCGCCACCCCGCTCGGCACGAAGCACTCCGTGAGCATGACGTGTGGGCCCACCGGCGAGGCGGCCAGCCCGGTGGCCATCAGCACGGCCATCCTCCTGAGCGACCGGGTCACCCTCAGTGCGGACGTACCGCCGCTGCCGAAGGGCACCTGCACGGTGGCCTGGAGCGTCACCGACACCAGCCTGCAACCGGCCGGAAGCGGCACGATCAGCTTCACGATCGCCAACGACCCAGTCGTCACCACCACCACTGCCGCCGCCACGACCACCACCGTGGCGGGCGCCACACCCGACACCGCCGTCACCACTACCACGGCGGCCACCACCCCGGCGCCGGGTGGAAGCGGCACCACCGACTCCGCCGCCACGGCGGAGAGCGGCAGCTCGAGCGGGCCGCTCGGGTTGTTCCGCCTGCTCAGCACGCTCGGCCTGGCCGCGCTGTTCGGCTCGCTGGCCGTCATCGCCCTCGCCTGGCCTGAGGGCGTGGAATACCTCGTGACGGTGAAGTTCCTGCGCCTCACCTGGATCCTCACACTCGTGGCCACGGCGCTGTTCGCCGGCGCCCTCACCAGCCAGATCACCGGCGACGGGCTCGGCGCATCGCTGATGCCGACGGCGTGGGGTGGCCTGATGGACTCCCGCGCAGGGGCCGCCACCCTGGTGCGCTTCCTGAGCGTGGCAGCCACCGGCTATGTGGTCCTGCGCCCCGAGCGCGCCATCGACCCCGCCAACCAGCCGCTGGCCCTCGCCCCGCCGGCCATCGCCGTGTGCACCATCGCCTTCAGCCGCGACCAGTTCGGGATGATCGAACTGGGTGTCGGGTTGCTGCACTCGGCGGCGATGGCCGTCTGGCTGGGCGGCCTGGTGCTGATGATCCAGGTCGTGCTCAGCGGGCCGGGCGAGGAAGACCTCGTCCACGCTGTGCGCGGGTTCGGGCGGCTCTCCGTGCCCGCCCTGATGGTGACGGTCGCCACCGGGGTGGGGCAGATGTTCCTCCTCGACCAGGGCGCCATCTTCGACACCAGCCACGGCCGGGTGCTGATCATCAAGGCACTCTTCGTGGCGCTGATGGTGTTCGTTGCCCTGGAGACCCGGCGCTTCATCAACCAGCGGGCCTCCCGCGCCCGGGCGATGACGGTGCCCCTCGCAGCCAGGTTGCGGCGCGCGTTGCGCATCGAGACGGTGCTCGGCGTCGTGGTCCTGCTGTTCACGTCGTGGCTGCTGGCGCTGACGCCCGCCGGCCTCGTGGACTCCGGGTCCAGCGCGTTCGACCTGAGGGCGTCGCACCGTTTCGCCAACTCCTCCCTCAGCGCCGACATCGGCGTGGCGTTCAGCGAGTCCGTCGGCGCCAACGACGTGCGGATCGACGTCTACGCCCCGGCCACCGGGCTCACCGGCCTGGAAGTGGACTTCATCCCGCCTCCGGCCAGTGGGGGCGCGACCCTCACCATCCTCAACCTGCCCCTCACCGGAAGCGGCGCGGTGGTGATGCCGAAGTCGGCCGGGTTCGTGCTCGGGATTCCGGGCATCTGGACCGTGGTCGTCCGGGTCGGCACGAACATCGTCGGGCAGACCAACGTGTTGGTCGGCGGCGAGGCCCCGGCCACCGCAACCGCCACCACCTAGCCCCGACCGGCCCACCCGCGGCAGGTCTGCTCGAGGTCAGTGACGGCCCACGACATCGGCGAAGGGGACGGGGGCGGCCACCTCCAGTTGGGCGTACCGACAGCTCTCCGGCGTGCGGTCCTGGCGCCAGCGCAGGAAGGTGCTGCCGTGCCGGAAGCGGCCTTCCTGCAGTTGGCCGAAGGTCACCTCCGCCACCCGTTCGATGCGCAGCGGCACCCAGCTGAGGTCCTTCCCGGCGTTCCACCGGCTGCCACCGCCCGGCATCCGCTGCCCACCTTCCACCGCCGCGGCCATCCACTCGGCCCATTCGCGCCACGGATGCGCGCCGAGGGCTTCATGGGTCAGGGGCTCCAGCTCCGCCAACAGCTCCGTCCGCCGCGCGGCGGTGAACGAGGCCGTCACGCCCACATGGTGCAGCACCCCGTCGTCGTCGAACAGGCCGAGCAGGAGCGAGCCGACACCCTTGCCGTCCTTGTGGATGCGGTAGCCGGCGATCACACAATCCGCGGTGCGCCGGTGCTTGACCTTCACCAGCGTCCGCTTGTCCGGGGTGTAGGGGTCGGCCAACCGCTTGGCGATCACCCCGTCCAGCCCGGCACCCTCGAACTCGGTGAACCACCGCTGCGCCACCGCAGGGTCGGTGGTGGCCGGGCACAGGTACAGCGGCGGCTCGGCCGCGGCCAGCATCTCCGCCAGCCGGCGGCGGCGTTCCGCCAGTGGGGTGGCGAGCAGGCTGGCATCGCCGAGGGCCAGCAGGTCGAAGGCCACGAAGCTGGAGGGTGTCTCCGCGGCCAACCGCCGCACGCGGGATTCCGCGGGGTGGATGCGCTGCTGCAGCGCGTCGAAGTCCAGCCCGCGGTCGTCCGCGGCGGGGAGCACGATCTCGCCGTCCACCACACACCGCTCGGGCAGGCCGGCGAGGAGCGGCTCCAGCAGTTCGGGGAAGTAGCGGTTGAACGGCTTCTCGTTGCGGCTGGCCAGCTCGATGCGGTCGCCGTCGCGGAACACGATGCAACGGAAGCCGTCCCACTTCGGCTCGTACAACCAGCCCTCACCCTCGGGGATGGTGTCGGCCAGCTTGGCCAGCATCGGGGCGAGCGGCGGGTCCAGCGGCAGCGTCACCGTGCCATCCTCGCACCCCTCATGTGCAGCGCGGGGCGCGCGGGAACTAGCGTTGCACCCCGTGACAAGTAACCCGATGGCCGACAAGCTCGAGGACCTCCGCCAGCGGCGGGAGCAGGCGTTCAATGCCGGCTCGCCGCGATCGGTCGAACGCCAGCACGAAAAGGGCAAGCTGCTGGCCCGCGAGCGCATCGAGTACCTGATGGACCCGGGCAGCTTCCAAGAGCTCGACCTGCTGGCCCGCCACCGGGCCCATGCGGCCGGCCTGGAGGAGCGCCCGTACACCGACGGTGTCATCACCGGCTGGGGCACCATCGAGGGTCGCAAGGTGTTCGTCTTCAGCCAGGACTTCACCGTCTTCGGCGGCGCACTCGGCGAGGTCTTCGCGGAGAAGATCCACAAGCTGATGGACATGGCGCTCAAGGTCGGCGCCCCGGTGGTCGGCCTCAACGACGGCGCCGGCGCCCGCATCCAGGAGGGTGTGGTCAGCCTGGCCAGCTACGGCGGCATCTTCTACCGCAACGTGCTCAGCAGCGGCGTCGTGCCGCAGATCAGTGTCATCCTCGGGCCGTGCGCCGGTGGTGCTGTGTACAGCCCGGCGATGACCGACTTCATCTTCATGGTGCGCGAGACCAGCCACATGTTCATCACCGGCCCGGACGTCGTGAAGACGGTCACCGGCGAGGAAGTCACGCTCGAGGAGCTCGGCGGCGCGATGAGCCACGCCAGCAAGAGCGGTGTGGCCACCTTCGTCTCGGCCGACGAGAAGGCCTGCCTGGACGACGTGCGCTTCCTCCTCGGGTTCCTGCCGAGCAACAACCTCGAGGAGCCGCCCAGCCTGGACACCGGCGACGACCCCGACCGTCTGTGCGAGAGCCTGCGCGACGTGCTGCCCCCCAGCCCGAACCAGCCGTACGACATGAAGAAGGTCATCAAGGAAGTCGTCGACGACGGCGAGTTCTTCGAGTACTTCCCGCATTGGGCGAAGAGCATCGTGTGCGGCTTCAGCCGCGTGGACGGGCAGCCCGTGGGCATCGTCGGCAACCAGCCGATGATCCTGGCCGGCGTGCTGGACATCGAGTCCAGCGAGAAGGCCGCCCGCTTCGTGCGCACCTGCGACGCGTTCAATATCCCGCTGCTCACGTTCGTGGACGTGCCCGGCTTCCTGCCGGGTGTGGACCAGGAGTACGGCGGCATCATCCGCCACGGCGCCAAGCTGCTGTACGCCTACTGCGAGGCCACCGTGCCGCGCATCCAGATCATCACCCGCAAGGCCTACGGCGGCGCGTACGTGGTGATGAACAGCAAGTCCATCGGCGCCGACCTGGCGTATGCCTGGCCGACCGCCGAGCTGGCCGTGATGGGGCCGCAGGGCGCGGTCGAGATCGTCTACCGCCGCGAGCTGCAGCAGGCGGCGGACCCCGTCAGCCGGCGCGCCGAACTGGTGGCCGAGTACACCGAGAAGTACGCCAACCCGTACAACGCCGCCGAGCGTGGGTACGTGGACGACGTCATCGACCCCGCCGAGACCCGGCAGAAGATCGTGCAGGGCCTGCGCATGCTGCGCAGCAAGCGCGACGAGCTGCCCCGTCGCAAGCACGGCAACGTGCCGCTGTGATGGCGCGCCGATGAACGCCGAGATCACACCCGCACCCACCGACGAGGAGGCCGCGGCCATCGTGGCCGCCGCCGAAGCCCTGTGGCCCAAGCCCGTGCTGCTGGTGCACGACGCCGCGGCTCGCGTGCCGACGTGGCGCTTCAGCGCCCGCTGGTGGGCCAAGCCGCTGCCGGCGCGCCGCGACCGCCCGTTCCGCTAGCCGACGGGCAGCCGGGCGCTGCGGGCCTGCGGTTGGGTGGTCACCGGCTCCGCCCGCCCGGTGACATCGGCATCGAACAGCACCCGGGACGCACCCGTGAGGCGAGCCTGCTGCAGGGCCACGGTCGCCCGGCGGACGCCGGCCAGCACATCGATCACCGCGCCGTCCGCTTGGGCCACGCCGCCGCACACCACCGGATGCAGGACGCTGCCACCCGCCGTCACCGGCTCGGCGAGCAGCTTCTCCAGCGCAGCCACCACCTGACGACCACGGCCGAAGTCCGAGGCCCGCATGAACGCGGCGAACCGATCGTGGGTGAGCCGGGCGAACAGGGCGTCGCCGCCGACCGCGGCGCGTAGCCGGGCGGCAGTGGTCTCCAAGACCGCATCCGCGGCGTCCAGGCCTGCCGCGTCGGCCAGCACCCCGATCCCCTGGACCTCCAGCAGGATGACGGTGCCGCTGCGCTCTCGCAGGCTGCCCTCGGAGACCTCGTGGAGGAAGGCCGGGCGGAGCAAGGCGCCGGTGGCAAGGTCGTGGGACGCCAGCCACAGGGCCTGCTGGTGGGCACGCTCCAGTGCCCGCACCCCCGCTGTGGCCCGCAACACCAGCACGAGGACGAGCGCGGCCAGCCAGACGGCCACGGGCACCGGCTGGACCTGGCGGTCGCTGAAGGAGACCACCCCGAGCAGCACCAGCGCCGGCACCACGGCCGCCGTCGTGATCACCAGTGGCAGCCGGCTCGACCCGTGATGTTCCGCGGCAACGGGCGGCGGAGGGAGCAGGCTCCACATTGCAGCCCCGGCGTAGCAGGCCAGCCCCGTGAGGTACAGCAGATCGGTGATCGGGAACGCGCCCCACGGGTCGATGAGGTAGAGGGTGAGCAGGAGTGTGTCGGCGAGGGCACAGAGGATCGCGCCGGCCGCCAACAACAGCGCCACCCGTCGCCGCGCCGCCCGACCGACGAAGATGCGAGCGACCAGCATCACGATCGCCAGATCGCCCGCCGGGTACAGGGCGCTGAAGGCCCGGTCGAGCCTCGGCAGGCTGCTGTCGAAGGCGTACATCTCCACCACGAGCAGCCACAACACGCCGTAGAGCACCAGGAAGATCAGCACCCCGTCCAGCAAGCCGCTCCAGCGGCGCACTTTCACCTGAGGATCGGTCAACTCGGTGAGGCCGACGAGGACCGGCAGATACCCGATCGTGTAGCCGAGGGAGATCACCAGGTCGGGGATCTCCGTCCACTCGGCGTCGATCTTGGCAGTGAGGATGAAGCCGGTCGCGGCCCACACGGTGATTCCGATGCCCACCAGCCGCCACGCCCTGGCCTGGCGCTGGTGCTGCATCGCCACGAGCAGGATCACGAGCGCGGTCATGCCGAGCGAGGCGACATAGGCGATCGAGCCCGAGCTGCCGTCCACCAGCGAGCCGACCAGCACCAGGCCGGTGAGCACCGCACCCACGACCACCATGGCCGTGTGCAGACGCGCCGGGTCGACCTGGCCACCCACCGGGTGGTGCACGCCGGATGTCAACGATGCCGCCACTGTCACCCATCACTCGCCGTGTTCGAACTCTCTCCAGCAGTGTAGTGAAAGGTTCACCCAGAGTGACAACCGGATGGAACGCGCCGCATTCGCTCTCCCACCAGCGCGCAGCGTCAGCAGCGGCGCGCTGCCGCGGTACCGTGCATTCATGGACGTGACGACCGTGGCCGACGACCTGATCGTCGTCCACGACGGCACCACGGTGCGTCGCTTCGAAGGGCTCACGGCGGGCCACGACTACGAGGTCATGGGGCACACGGTGCGCACCCTGCCCCGGCCCGCGGGCGAGCTTCGCTGCCGCATCGCCACCGTCAACGACGTCCACTTCGGTGAGCTGGAGTGCGGCCGGATCGGCGACCACGTCGAGGGGCCGATCCAGCGCAGCGCTGCCGGCGAGCCGCCGTACCCGCAGACGATGAACGAGGGCGCCGTCGCCGAGATCGTGGCCGCGGCGCCGGCGGCGGTCATCGTCAAGGGGGACACCTCCAACGACGGGCAGGCCGACGAGTTCGCGGCGTTCGAGGCCTGCTACGGCAGTGCGTTCGGCGACCGCCTGCACGTGGTGCGCGGCAACCACGACGCCTATCAGGGGCAGGAGCACTACGCCGGCGACCAGCTGATCGTGCTCCCCGGGGCCGCGGTTGCCCTGCTGGACACCGTGATCCCGCAGGCCAGCGGCGGCACCCTGCGCCCGGCGCAACTGGAATGGCTGGACACCGTGGGCGCCGAGGCCGACGGCCCGGTGCTGGTGATGGGCCACCATCAGCAGTTCCTCGGCAGCGCCGACGACCACCGCGGCGAGGGCTACTTCGGCCTGCAGCCCGACGCCAGCGCGACCCTCAGCGAGGTGTTCGCCCGCCGCCCCGCGCTGGTGGCGTACACCGCCGGCCACACCCACCGCCACCGGCGGCGGTTCATGCCGTGTGGTGCGCCGAGCATCGAGGTCGGCTGCGTGAAGGACTTTCCCGGCACCTGGGCCGAGTACAGGGTGTACGACGGCGGCATCATGCAGGTGGTGCACCGCATCTCCACCCCGGCCGCGCTGGCGTGGAGTGAACGGTGCCGCCACCTCTACGCCGACTTCGGCGTGGACTACGAGACCTACGCGCTGGGTACCCTGGAGGACCGATGCTGCACGATCCCGCTGCGGTGAGGGCAGGCTTCGACGAAGCCGCCACCACCTTCCTCTCCACTGTGCGGGCCATCGGCCCGGAGCACTGGGACCGCGCCCACGCCCTCGGCGAGTGGAACGTGCGCGAGCTCACCGCTCACACCCTGCGCGCTTTCGTCACCCTCGAGGGCTACCTGGAGGCCGAGCCGACCTCACAGCGAGTGCTGGCCGACGCCACGGAGTACTACCAGACGGTGCTGGCCGACCCGGACGTGCACCGCGGCGTGCTCAGCCGGGCCCGGCAGATGGGCCGCCAACTGTTCGACCCCGTCGGCGAGGCGGAGGCCACCGTCGGCCGGGTGGTGGCCCTCGTGGCCGCCACCGCGGACGACGAGCCGGTGAACACCTTCGCCGGGCAGATCACCCTGGTCGAGTACCTGGCCACCCGCGTCGTGGAGCTCGGGGTGCACACCCTCGACCTGCAACGCGCCACCGGCCAGCTGGCCGAGCTGCACCCGGCCACCTCCCGGGTGGTGCTGGACGTGCTGACCCAGCTGTCCTCCCCGGTCACGCTGATCCTGGCGCTCACCGGGCGGGCACCGCTGCCGGCCGGGTTCAACGCACTGTCGTGACCGAACGCCGCGGCCCGCTGGCCGACCTCCGCGTGGTGGACCTGGCCACCGTGCTGGCCGGGCCGAACTGCGCCCGCTACCTGGCGGACTTCGGCGCCGACGTGATCAAGGTGGAACGCCCGGACGGCGGCGACAGCATGCGCAACCTTGGCTGGCGCGACCCGCGCGACGGCGAGGGCATGTGGTGGAAGCTGGTGAACCGCAACAAGCGCACCATCGCCCTCGACCTCAAGGCCGCGGCCGACCTGGACGTGCTGCTGGAGCTGCTGGACGATGCGGATGTGCTGGTGGAGAACTTCCGCCCGGGCACCCTGGAGCGCCTTGGGCTGGGGCCGGCGGTGCTGCACGCCCGCAACCCGCGCCTGGTGGTCACCCGGGTCACCGGCTTCGGGCAGACGGGGCCGTACCGCCACCGGGCCGGGTTCGCCACCATCGCAGAGAGCATGAGCGGCCTGGCCGCCATCAGCGGCGAGCCCGGCGGCCAGCCTCTCCTGCCGCCGATCGCCCTCACCGACGAGATCACCGGCCTGGCCGCGGCGTTCGCCACGATGGTGGCGGTGCACAGCCGAGTCGGCCAGGTGGTGGACGTCAGCCTGATCGAGAGCCTGTTCCAGTTCATGAGCCCCCTCGTCACCCTGTACGCGCTCACGGGCGAGATGCAGCCGCGCATGGGCGCCGGCCTGCCGTACACCGTTCCCCGCGGCACGTATCGGTGCGCCGACGGGGAGTGGGTGGGCATCTCCACCAGCAGCGACTCCGTGGCGGCGCGGGTGCTGAACCTGTTGGGCGTGGGTGGCGACGAACGGTTCACCACGTTCGCCGCACGCATGGCCCACCGCGAGGAGCTGGAGGCGCTGATGCGCGCCTGGTGCGCGGCGCGTACCCGGCCCGAGGTGATGGACGCGTTCGAGGCCGCCGAGGCTGCCATCGGCCCGGTGATGGACATGGCGCAGATCGCCGCCGATCCGCACTATGCGGCTCGGGGTGCGATCGTGGAGCTGGACGGCACGCCGATGCAGGGCCTGCTCGCCAAGCTCAGCGCCACCCCCGGCGAGCTGCGCTGGCAGGGCCGGCCGATGAACGCCGATGGCGACACGATCCGTGAGAAGGGATGGAACGATGACTGACGGTGCTGCACCGCGCCGGCCGCGCGCCTATGTGGCCGGGCCGCTGTTCGACGAGGGCGAGCGGTGGTTCATCGAGAAGGTCGACGCCCTGGTGGCCGCAGCCGGGTTCGAGACGTTCCTCCCCCACCGGGACAACCCGCCCAAGGACGAGTTCAACGTCCGCCAGATCTTCGAGAACGACAAGCGCGGCATCGACATGTGCGATGTGGTGGTTGCGAACCTCAACGGCATCACCACCGACGACGGCACCGCATGGGAGCTGGGGTACGCCTACGCGACCGGCAAGCACCTCATCGGCCTGCACACGGACTGGCGGATGCGGTTCGCACACGAGGTCGTGAACCTGATGCTGGAGTGCTCCCTGCACCGGATGGTTCGTTCGCTCGACGAGCTGCAGGCCGCGCTGGCCGAGTGGCACGCGGCCAACCGGCCGGCCTGAGCCCGGACGCGCCACCGGCCGCCCCGAAGGGCGGCCGGTGCACAGGGACGGCGAACGCCCGGGGGGTGAGCGGTCGCCACGAAGGAGACGCACCCGCGGCAGCGCGATGACGTGACTTTGCCGACAGCCAGGGAGGGGGGTTACGCCTGCAGGCCGATGGGGCAGCTGACGCCCGTGCCGCCGATGCCGCAGTAGCCGTCGGGGTTCTTCGCCAGGTACTGCTGGTGGTACGGCTCGGCGTAGAAGAACTCGCCGAGCGGGGCGACCTCGGTGGTGATCGAGCCGAAGCCGGCGTGGCCCAGCCGTTCGTCGTACGCGGCCCGGCTGGTGTCCACCACGGCGGCCTGGGCCGGGTCGGTGAGGTAGACGGCACTGCGGTACTGGGTGCCCATGTCGTTGCCCTGGCGCATGCCCTGGGTGGGGTCGTGGTTCTCCCAGAACGTCTGCAGCACACGCTCCAACGTGACCTTGGCGGGGTCGAACACCACGAGCACGACCTCGGTGTGGCCGGTACGGCCGCTGCACACTTCCTCATAGGTCGGGTTCGGGGTGTAGCCGCCGGCGTAGCCGACCGCGGTGGAGTGCACCCCGTCGAGCTGCCAGAACTTGCGCTCCGCACCCCAGAAGCAGCCCATGCCGACCACCGCGGTAGCCATGCCCTCCGGCCACGGCCCGGTGAGGGGCGTGCCGAGCACGAAGTGCGCCTCCGGCACCCGCATCACCTGATCGGTGCGCCCGGCTAGAGCATCCTCAGCGGTGACCATCTGCATCTTGGAGTGGAAGAGCATGTGCGGAAGGTTACGCCGCATCCGCGGGCGGTGGGGTCCAGCCACGCCCGGCTCCCGGATAGCGTCGGGCGACATGCCGCATCGCCAGGTGACCATTCGCCCCTTCGCCGACCACGACGTGGCCCCGGTGACGGCGTTGAACAACGCCAACCTGCCCGACCTCAACGAGCTCGACGCGCCCGAGGTGGCTCGCCTGGCAGCGCTGGCGGAAGCCGCACTGGTGGCCGAGGTGGCCGGCGAGTTCGCCGGCTTCTGCTGGGTGATCGGCCCGGGGCAGGCGTACGGCAGCCTCAACTACACCTGGTTCGGCCAGCAGTACGACCGCTTCGTGTACCTGGACCGGATCGCCGTGGACCCTGCGTTCCGGCGCTTCGGCATCGGCCGCCGGTTCTACGCGACCCTGGTGGAGCAGTTCCGCGGCCACTGGCCGGTGTTGACATGCGAGGTGAACCTGCGGCCGCGCAACGATGCGTCGCTGGCTTTCCACCACTCCATTGGTTTCCGCGAGGTCGGCCAGCAGGAGACCGACGGCGGTGCGAAGACCGTCAGCCTGTTGGCCCTAGGGCTCCAGGGGTGACAGCGCCGGGTACACCGGCGCAGTCTCGGTGTACCCGCCCGCCGCGGGCCGGCGGCTCGGCTGGATCTGCCGCGTCGGGTCGCCCCACACGGCGTCGTCGTTGCCCGGGTAGCGGCAGTAGAGCCACGCCGACAGCACGTACACGAGCTCCTGGCGCAGCAGGCTGCGCAGGTCGCCGGCGCGGGAGTAGTCCTTCAACATGCCGAGCGTGATACCCACGACCGTGCGCGACACCACTTCCACCTCGGCCTCGGGCACACCGGGCACACGCGTCCGCACCACGCCGCGCGCCACCTCGTTCATGCGCTCCTGGATGTCCGTGCCGTAGGAACGGTCGCCACCGGTCAGGCACAGGGCCACGGCCGCCGGGTTGGCGTCCAGGTACTCGCACAGGCCCTCGACCACACGCTGCACGAGCAGCGGCGTGCTGCAGTGCTGCTGCTGCTGGAGCACCTCGGCGAACGACGTGACCATGCGGTTGCTGGCGCGTTCGGCCAGCGCGCCGACCACGGCCGGGATGTCCGGGAACCAGTAGTAGACCCGGCCGATCGACATGCCCGCGGCGGTGGCCAGCTCGTTGGCGGTGAAGCTGACCTGTCCGTCTTGATGGATCAGGCGCTCCGCCGCGTCGAGAATCGCGTCGATCGACTGCTGGCTGCGTCGTTGGCGAGGCTCTGTGCGTAGTTCATGCATCGCTGCAAGGATAGGCCGGACGACCTACTCGGATGTGTCATCGGAGCGACACGGGGCCGTGACGTCGGCAACAGACCCCCCGGCGCCTACGCTCTGGCCATGCGCGTCGCCGCCGTCCAGCACGACATCCAGTGGAACGATCGAGCAGCGAACTTCGCCCGTCTGGCGCCGATGGTGGCCGCCGCGGCCGCCGGTGGGGCGCGGTTGGTGCTCCTCACCGAGACGTTCTCCACCGGGTTCGCGGTGGACAACCCCGACCTCGGCGAGCCCGAGGGCGGCCCGTCCTCGCAGTTCCTGGTGGCCCAGGCGGCCGAGCACGGGGTGTGGGTCGCGGGCAGCTGCCCGGAGGTTCCCGCGGGCTCCGACCCTGCCGACCGGCGCCCGGCCAACAGCTTCGTGCTCGCCGGGCCGGACGGCACGGTGCACCGCTACCGCAAGATCCACCCGTTCACCTTCGGCGGGGAGCACCACCACTTCCGGGCCGGCGACCAGCTCGTGCAGGTGGAGATCGAAGGGGTGCGCATCGCCCTGTTCGTTTGCTACGACCTGCGCTTCGCCGACGAGTTCTGGGGCCTGGCCCCCACCACCGACCTCTACCTCGTGCCGGCGAACTGGCCCGAGCCGCGGCGCTTCCATTGGATGGCGCTGCTGCAGGCACGGGCCATCGAGAATCAGGCGTACGTCATCGGGTGCAATCGGGTCGGCGAGGGCGGTGGGCTGAAGTACGTCGGCGACAGCCGCATCGTCGACCCGCTCGGCGAGTTGCTGGCCACAGGCTCCCAAGGCGAGACCATCCTCTTCGCCGACATCGAGCCGTCCGTGGTTGCGGACGTCCGCCAGCGCTTCCAGTTCCTCCCCGACCGTCGCTGAAGCGGCCCGAGGCCCTGGGCCGGTGGGGCGCCCTGGGAGGGCGACCCCCGCGTGTCAGCGCAGCGAGGCCAGGCGCTCCACCGCTGTGTCGAGCACGTCGAGGCGTTTGCAGAAGGCGAAGCGCACCATGTGCCGCCCTGCTGCCCTGTCCAGGTACAGCACCTCGTTGGGGATGGCCACCACGCCACAGCGGCCCGG
>JBPOIX010000056.1:0-11272 GCA_052034175.1 Actinomycetota bacterium | reverse complement strand
CGAGGTGCGGCACCAACCGGGGGAGGACGACGCGTGGCGCGACGTCTACCGCAGCATCGCCAAGCGCTACGTGGCCGACGCGTCCGCGGGCGCGGACGGGGTCGGCCCCGACGACCAGCCGCGCGCCCTCTGCGCGGTGCGACTCGATGCGCCGACCACCCGGATCTCCACCTGGCGCATGCCCGTGAGCGGCGAGGACCCGAGGGGAATCTGGGCCCAGCGCTACTACCTCCCCGGCACCAAATGGCGCCCGTGAGGCACTGGCAAAGTCCTCGGATCCGTATCACACCCCCTGCGTAACGTCGGCGATATGGCCCGCCGCTTCCGCCCCACCGACGCCTTCGTCGACGAGTCGATCCGCGGTCAGCGCTACTTGATGGCCTACGTGCTCGTTGAGGCCCAGCACCTCGCAGGCGCACGACATGCCGTTCGTGAACTGGCTCCACCGGGTGGACGTCTGCACTTCCATCAGGAGTTGAACAGCGTTCGGCGCGAGGTGTTGGAGACTGTCGCCCGTCTGCCGGTGCAGATCGCGCTTGTCACGTGCCAGCGTCGCCACGGCATCACGGAATTCAAGGCTCGTGAGCACTGCCTGACAGAGATCGTCCGCGACCTCCAGTCGAGGTCGGTGCCGCGATTGACGATCGAGAGCCGGCAGCACGACCTCGATGATCAGCGGACTGTCGTGCGAACTCGGCTCGCGGAACCGAGTCTCGTCTTCGACCACCGGCTCGGTCCAACGGAGCCGATGCTCTGGGTCGCTGACGCCGCAGCGTGGGCGCTCGGGGCTGGCCCGCCGTGGGCTGGGCTGATCGACGCTGTCATCGATCGGGTCGTCGAACTTCGCCCCTAACGCGCAGAACCCGGTTCCCCAACCAAAGGGCTGGCAACCGGGTCCACTTCCCCAGGCGCTGGCGAGGGGCATACCAAGTATGCGTCGGCCCGTCGGCGATCGCAAGCCCCTTTTCCGCTCACACGTGCGGCATGATCTCGGTGGCGATGAGGTCGAGGTGGTCGAGGTCGGTGAGGTCGAGGAACTGCAGGTACACCCGCTCGGCGCCGACGGCCTTCCATTCCTGCAGCCGTGCCACGGCTTCGGCCGGCGTACCGCACACGCCATTGAGCCGTAGCTCGTCCACCTCGCGGCCGATCGCCGCGGCCCGCCGTGCGATCTCGGCCTCGGAGGCGCCCACGCACACCACGAGCGCGCAGCCGTAGGTCATCGAGCCGGGGTCGCGGCCGATGGCATCGCACGCCGCGCGCACCCGATCCCGCTGCTCCACGAAGCGCTCCTGCGACTGGAACGGCAGGTTGAACTCGGCGGCGTAGCGGGCGGCCAGCGCGGGTGTCTTGCGTGGCCCGCCGCCGCCGATGATGATCGGCAGCGCCGACTGCGCCGGCTTCGGCAGGCCGGGGGAATCGACGATCTCGTAGTGCGCGCCGGCGTGCTGGAACAGGTCGCCCGCGGGTGTGCCCCACATACCCGTCACAATGGCCAGCTGCTCCTCCAGGCGAGCGAAGCGCTCGCCGAGGCCGGGGAAGGGGATCGCGCCTGCGGCGTGCTCCGCCTGGTACCACCCGGCGCCGAGGCCGAGCTCCACCCGGCCGCCGGACATCGCATCCACGTTGGCGACGGAGATGGCGAGCACGCCGGGGTGGCGGAACGTGGCCGAGGTGACCATCGTGCCGAGGCGGATGGTGGTGGTCTCGCGGGCGATGCCGGCGAGCGTGATCCAGGCGTCGCTCGGGCCGGGGAGGCCGCTGACGCCGCCCATCTTCAGGTAGTGGTCGCTGCGGAAGAACGCGTCGTAGCCGAGCTGCTCGGCCCGCTGGGCCACGGCGAGGAGGTCGAAGTAGGAGGCACCCTGCTGGGGCTCGGTGAAGACGCGGAGCTGCATGCGGGCACGCTACCGAAGGCGCGCGCCCGCACGCTGCTCCCGCACGGGTGGGCTGTGGTCAGCTCGTCACTTGGCGACGAGCGTGAACCACTGGTCGAGCTGGTACTCGTAGTCCGGAATGCTGCTCGGGTTGACCACGACGGCATTGGTGCCGCCGAGCGCCACCTGCGTCAGCAGGATCGCGTTCTGGCTGGTGTCCGAGGTCGTGCTCGTCCCTCCCGCCATCCAGATGATGCGGTCCGAGTTGGAGATCAACGTGTCCACCTCCGCCAGCGTCGGGGCACTGGCCGCGCTGGTGTTCACCATCACCAATTCCACGCCGGCGATCGGCTCGTACATCGGGAAGAAGGCGGCCCATGCGTAGCTCACATCGGCCATCGCGGTGCCCCAGCCGACGACCACCACGGTCTCCGGGCCGGACCCGTAGACCGACGCGGGGAACCCGTTCCAGCTGGTGACGAGGGGAACGGCCGGGCCCGACGGCGCCGCGGCAGTGGTCGGCCCGCCGGCGGCGGTGGTGCCCACCCCGATGCAGGGGCCGACGTAGCTGGTGGTGTAGCTCTGGCCGCCCGGCGCGATGGAGACGTCGACGTTGCCGCTGGCGGAGTGCAGCAGGCCGGCGGTGACCAGGGCGTCCTCGGCGATGTAGCTGCCCTGCTTGGCCATCTGTGCTTCTTCCGCGGTCTCGATGTTCTTGCGGTCGGCGAGGCAGGCGGACTGCTCGCCTTCGTCGGTGATGCCGCGGACGGCGAAGACGGTGATCGTGGCGAGAATGCCGAGGATCACGATGACGATGAGGAGCTCCACGAGTGTGAACCCGCGGTCGTCCTCCCTTTGTGTGTACTGCATGTGCCCGACCTTTCGTGAGAGTGGGCCCCGTCAACGCCTGCGTACGCCTGCGCAACCGTCGGAATCGGCACCAGGGTGGCGCTGTGAAGCGGAGCGTTCACTTCTTGAGACTTCCTTGCCGTACGATCGCCGCGGTGGACAGCACCGAAGGCCCGCAGGCGCGCACGGACTACCGCAACGTGCGTGGCTTGGAGGTCGACCCTGCAAAGCGGGCCCTTCTCTACGCCGCGCAAACCGAATGCTGCGTGATGTGGACCACGCGCGACGGGTGGCCGGTGGGCGTGATGCACCGCTACGTGTGGCGCGACGACCGGTTCTGGGTCACGTGCGCCGAACACCGAGTGCGCGTGGCGGCGCTACGCGCCCGGCCGCAGAGCAGCGTGGTGGTGTCCAGTGAAGGCACCTGGCTGGGTGGCGATGTCACCACCACCGCCAAGACCGTGGCCACCGTGCGCGACGACCGGGCGACGAAGGACTGGTTCTTCCGCGCCCTGGCGGAACGCCAGCGGACGACGGAGGCGGAGATCGCCGAGTTCCTCCGCCGCATGGACACCCCCGGCCGGGTGGTCATCGAGCTGGAACCGGTGGCCTGGATCACCTACGACGGCAATCGGCTGGAAGCCTCGCTGCGAGGCGAGGAGTACGACCCGACGATGGCAAAACGCTCGCGGAACCCGACCCAACCGCCACCCGGCTGGACCACCCGCTGGTGGACCGACGCCAACCTGTCGGAGCCGGAGCCGGAGCCGGAGCCGGAACCGGAGCGGGAGCCCGATCCCGGAGTGGGGTAGGCGCCTGGACGCGCCAGCGGCCGGGGCTCCGCTCTGCCCCGGCCGCTGTGCGATTTGTTGGACCCCTCTCGGGTCAGAGCGCGGTGAGGCCGTAGTTGGTCACGAAGCTCCCGATGACGTCCCCGGCGTTGTAGGCCACCCATACAGGGCGGGCCAGGGTGACGTTCAACTCGTACGGAGCGGACAGGCCGCCGTAGGTGCCGCCCGGAGTGACGGTGTCGCCCAAACTTTGGTCCATCATCCAGATCGTCGTGTAGCCCGACGCGGCGAGCGCCTCCAACTGCGCGGAGCTGATGCCAGGGGTGCCCTCGTCGATGAACAGCACCGTGAAGTTGGTCGGGGTTTCGTAGCCGTTGCCGAGATCGGAGGCCAGCGAGATCAGCCGCGAACGGCCGACCGTGCCGAAGCCGAGGGCGACGAAGTAGGTGCTGCCGGTACCGAAGGTGCCGTCCACCGCCATGCCGGCCACGCTGCTCGGCGGGCCGCTGACCGGGGCCGTGGTGGTGGGGCCCGACCCTGCGGTGGTGGTGACGCCGACGCCGACGCACGTGCCGACATAGGTGGTGGTGTAGCTCTCGCCGTCGGGGGCGACCGCGACATCGACGTTGCCGCTGGCGGAGCGCAGCAGGCCGGCGGTGACCAGGGCGTCCTCGGCGACATAGCTGCCCGCCTTGGCCATGTGTGCTTCTTGTGCTGTCTCGATGTTCTTGCGGTCGGCGAGGCAGGCGGACTCCTCGCCTTCGCTGGTGATGCCGCGGACGGCGAAGACGGTGATCGTGGCGAGAATGCCGAGGATCACGATGACGATGAGGAGTTCCACGAGTGTGAACCCGCGGTCCTCCTTGTTCTGTGTACGCATGGGTGCCCGTCCTTGAAGGTCGTGTCGGTGGATCAAACGCCGGCGTTGATGCCCGCGCGATCGTTCGTATCGGCGCCCAGCCGATGCCCGTAAGGCCTTCAGTGCGCATCTTGAGGAGTTCTTGCCGAATCTCCCCGGCTACTCGACGATTGCGAGGCGCACGTGGACCGGTGAGCCCGCTTCCAGGTGCTCCCGGCGGCGCACTTCGGCCTTCACCGGCAGGAGGTAGCTCTCGACCTTGTTGTCCGGGAACAGCGATGTGCTCCACGACGTGCTGCCGACGGTGACCGCCACCTTCACCGAGCCGAAGCCACCGGTGCGGCCGTGGGTGGCTTCCTCGATCTCGTCGGCGACGTCGAAGGGCACCGTGATGAAATGCCATGCGGCGTTCCCCTGCCAGCGCCAGAGTTCGGCGGTGAAGCGGTACTCGGCCATTGGTGCGGACGTCACTTTCGCAGCAGGGAGTCGATCCGCCGGGCGGCGATCAGCAGCGCCACGGAGGCCACCCCGAGCAGCACGGCAACATGCCCGAGCACCCCGGTGGTCCACACCCCGCTGTTGGCCGCGCGGACCAGCGCCACCCCGTGGTACAGCGGCGACAGTTGGACCACCCACCCCCAACTGCCGTAGCTGGATGCGGGGAAGAAGGTGGCCGAAAACAGGAACAGCGGCATGGTGGCCGTGTTGACGACGTCCATGTCCTGCCAGCCGCGCATGAACGTGGTGCCGGCGAAACCGACAGCAGCGAAGGCGAACCCGATGAGCGCGCAGGCCGGCAGGGCCAGCAGCACCCACGGCGACCCGACCAGCCCCATCGCCCACATCACTGCCAGGAAGCTGACTGCATAGAGCTGGCCGCGCAGCAACGCCCAGCTGATCTCGCCGACCGCCACATCGCCCGGGCCCATCGGTGTGGCGAGCGCGGCGTCGTAGATGCGGGCGTACTTCAGCCGGCTGAGCACATTGCCCGTGCTGTCGAAGATGGCGCCGTTCATGGCCGAGGACGCCATCAGGGCCGGGGCCACGAACTGGTCGTACGGCACCTGCGCACCCCCGACCGACACCGTGCCGACGAGATCGCCGAGGCCGGAGCGCATCGACAACAGGTAGAAGAGTGGCTCGAAGAAGCCACTGACGATGATCAGCCACTGGCGCCGATACGCCACCAGGTGACGCTCGATCATCCGTTGCGGCCGGCGCACGGCCAACACCGGCGGGGCGATCCTCCACAGCAGCGCGATCACTGGTAGAGCTTTCGCCGCATGCGCCGCGCCGCCACCGCGGTTCCGAGCGTGAACCACGCACCCACGAACGCCAGGTGCCCGGCCGCGGCCGCCCACACCACCGAACCCTGGGTGAACTGCCGCGCCGCCACCACGCCGTGCCACAACGGGGTGGCGCGGGCCACCCACGCCACGGCCTCCGGCAGCTGCGACAGGGGGTAGAAGGCGCCGCCGAAGAGGAACAGCGGGATGACCACGAAGCGCTGCACCGCGGCGAACGCGCCGTCCACCTCGGTGTTGATCGAGAACGCCATGATGGGCATGGCGAACGCCAACCCGACCCATACGGCGATGAGCACCGCCGGGATGAGCCCCCACGAGCGAGTCTCGGTGAACAGGGCCAGCGCTGCGGCCACCGATGCCGCCGCCAGCCCGCAGCGCACTGCCATCCAGGCGGCGTGACCGAACACGATGTCCCGCGCGGTGAGCGAGGTGGCGGCCATCCCGTGATAGCCGCGGTGCCACTTCAACCCGCCCATCACAGGCCACATGCTCTCGCCGGCGCCGAGCGACATGGCGGTGGTGACGAGCAGGCCGGGTGCCACGAACGCCACATAGCTGGCCCCGCCGAGCAGCTCCGCGGACCCCGTGTTGCGATCCACCAGGGCGCCCACGCCCACACCCAGGCCGAGCATGTAGAGCAACGGTTGCACCAGGCTGGACAGCACGTTCGCCTTCCAGAAGCGCTTGTAGCCCACCAGGTGCCAGGAGAGCACGCGCAGGGCGCCGGGGGTGGTGGTCATGTCAGTCCACCAACGTGCGACCGGTGAGGTGGAGGAACACGTCCTCCAGGCTGGAGCGGCGCACGAGCGCGCTTTCCGGCTCCAGGCCCCGGGCGTGAGCCGCCGCCAGCGCCGCTTCACCGTCGTCGGCGTACACGAGCACGCGGTCGGGGAGCACTTCGTGGCGTTGGCCAAGGCCTTCGACCAGCGGGCCGTGCTCCTGGTTGCGGCCGGCAGGGAAGCGCAACTCCAACACCTCGCGGGTGGAGTGCTCCTCGATCAGCGAACGAGGCGAGCCCTCGGCCACGATGCGCCCCTGGTCCATCACCACCAGACGGTCGCACAACTGCTCCGCTTCGTCCATGTAGTGGGTGGTGAGCACGAGGGTGACGCCGTCCTGCTTCAGGCGGTACAACCGGTCCCACAGCACATGGCGAGCTTGCGGGTCGAGGCCGGTGGTGGGTTCATCCAGCAGGAGCAGTTCGGGGTTGTTGATCAGCGAGCGGGCGATGGAGAGGCGGCGCTTCATGCCCCCGCTGAGGTTGTCCACCACGCTCTTGGCGCGCTCGGTGAGCTGGGCGAACTCGAGCAGCTCCGCCGCGCGCCGCCGGCACTCCGCCCGCGGCAGGTCGAAGAAGCGGCCGTAGATGCGCAGGTTCTCCTCCACGGTCAGCTCGGTGTCCAGCGTGTCCATCTGCGGGACCACGCCGATACGAGCCCGGATGCGAGCCCCGTCCTTTGCAGGGTCCATCCCGAACAGGCGCAGCTCGCCCGAACTGACGGGGGACACGCAGGCGATCATGCGCATCGTGCTGCTCTTGCCGGCGCCGTTCGGCCCGAGAAACCCGAACACCTCGCCCTTGCGCACCTCCACGTCGATGCCGGCGACGGCGGTGAACTCGCCGAAGCGCTTCACGAGGTTGCGGGCGGTGATCAGCGACTCGGACATGCACGGGCGACTGTACCGGGAGGGTGTGACAGGGTTGCTCGGGTTTCCGCCGCCGGGCGTGGCGCAGAGGTACGGTACGCACACTCGCGTTCATGATGGGAGTGCCGCGATGGCGAAATGGTCGAAGCTCTTCGGCGTTGCCGAGAAGGTGTTGGACGCAACCCAGATGCAGTGGGGAAGCTCGGACCCCGGCGCTCGCACCCGGGGTTTCGAAGTGCGGTGCCAGGCGCGCATCACCGGCATCGCCGACATCCAACCCCTCGGCGGGCAGGACGAGCCGATTCAGCAGGCGGCGTACATCGGCCTCGAGGTGGCACGGCCCGACGGCACCGTTCGCACCTGCGTCCGCCAGGACATCCCGCCCGAATTCCAGGCCCGCGTGGTGCCGGGGCAGACGGTGAACGTGAAGGCCCACCCGCAGCGCCGCGGTGAAGCGTTCATCCTGTGGGGCAACGCGCCCGGCGGCGGCACGATCGTGGACGACCGCGTCGTCGCCTGGCCCGACGCCGACCGTTGGCCGACGGACGGAGCGATCGAGTTCTACCCGCGATCGAAGCGGTCCACCGATGTCGTCGAACTGAGAGCCTCGCGCCTGTCAACGTTGGCCTCGCTGGTGGCGGCGCAGGGCACGATGCGGGCGACCGGAAACCGCCCGATCGTCAGCCTGACGGTGGATCATGCCTCCACGGCGGGCATGCAGCGCGTGGAACTGCAGGTGCCGCTGCCGGACCTGGCGGCGTGCCGCCTGCGCCCCGGATGCCCCGTGGCGTTGCTGGTCGACGCCACGGGGGCCAAGGTGGACGTGGACTGGGAGGCCACGGTGGCGCACCCGCAGAACTGGTACCTCGGCCCGGTGTGACCATACGCTGACGTCGTGGTCGGACGACGACGTTGGGTGGTAGCGGGCGGCAGTGTGGTCGTGTTGGCCGTCGGCACCGCGGTGGTGTGGGCCGACATCACGGCGATCGACGAGCCGGCCTCCGCCACCGAGGTCGCAGTCCGGCTGACCACCACGACCGCAGCCGCCACGACGACCACCCTGCCGTTGCCGGCGAACCGCAGCCTGCGCTTCTTCGGCACGGGCAGCGGCGACGTCGACCGGGTGAAGGTGCCGATCTCGGCCACCACTGCGGTGAACGTCGGCGCCGGGGACTTCACGATCGAGTTCTGGATCAAGGGCACGCTCGCCGACAACCCCAATGGTGTGTGCAACACCGGCAACGACGCGTGGATCAACGGCCATGTGGCCATCGACCGCGACGTGTATGGCGGCGGCGACTACGGCGACTACGGCATCTCGCTGATGAACGGCCGGGTAGCGTTCGGCGCGTCCAGCGGGGGCAGCGGCGCCACGGTGTGCGGGAGCACGAACGTGCTCGACGGTGCCTGGCACCATGTGGCGGTCACTCGTGCGGTGGCGAACGGGAAGATGGTGGTGTTCGTGGACGGCGCCATCGACGGGCAGAACTCGTCGTCGGCGGCCGATGGCGACCTCTCGTACCGCGTCGGCCGCAGCACCCCCTACCCGGCCGACCCGTTCCTCGTGTTCGGCGCCGAGAAGCACGACGCCGGCAGCGCCTACCCCTCGTTCGACGGCTGGCTCGACGAGGTGCGAGTGTCCACCACCATCCGCTACACCGGCGCCTTCACCCGGCCGACGGCGCGGCTCACCGTGGATGGGGCCACCGCGGCGCTGTACCACTTCGACGAGGGTGCAGGGCTGGCAGTCGGAGACGCCGCGGGCACCAGCCCCGGCCAGCGCCGTGTGCACTCCGGCAGCGGCGGCCCGCTGTGGAGCACCGACGTGCCGTTCGCCTGACGAAAGGGTGGGAACAGAGCCCGGACGCGACGGTGCCCCGCCCGAAGGCGGGGCACCGAGCCAGAAGTGAGTGCGACGACGCTCAGCCGGCGGGCGGCGGAGGCGGCGGCGGGGGCGTCATGCCCGGGGGCGGCGGGGGCGGCGGCGGGGTGCTGCCACCACCGAACTGGCCCTTGAGCTTGTTCATGTCGGTGAGGTCGCTGATGTCGCCACCGGACTCCTTGAACATCAAGAAGCCACCGCCGGCCATACCGATCGCGCCGATGATGCCGATGAACAGGCCGATGCTGCGGCTCCACGGATCGGACTCGCCGATGAGGAGCTTCAACAGTGTGAACAGCGCGGCGAGTGCCCCAGCGCTGAGGAACGCAATGCCGGGGAGCTTCGGCACGGCGACGCCGAAGGCGGGAAGCGCGAGGGCGACCGCACCGGCGAGGCCGACGATGGCCCACAGCCCGCAGAACAGGAACCCGACGTCCCAGCCGCTGGCATCGAGCGACGCGGTGGCACCGGTGAAGGTGGCGTACTCGACGGAGAACCAGGTGAGGAACGAGGAGATGAACATGACCAAGCCACCCACGGCCCAGACCTGCCCACCTTTGCTGACTTTACTGAGATCCACGGAAGCCTCCCGATGTGTGTGACGGTTTGAACCCTCAGCTCACGCGGAACCGTACACCTTGTAAACGTCCGGGCCGCGCACCGTCGGTACCGACCTACATTGGCCCGCATGGCTACCGCCCTGCTCTCCGTGTACGACAAAACCGGCATCGTCGAACTGGCTGCGGGGTTGCATGCCGCAGGCTGGCGCATCGTCAGCAGCGGTGGCACGGCGAAGGCCGTCGCGGCTGCGGGTGTGCCGGTCACCGACCTGGCCGACCTCACCGGCCTGCCGGCCATCCTCGACCATCGGGTCGTCACTCTGCACCCGAAGGTCCACGGTGGCCTGCTGGCCGACCCCACCAACCCCACCCACCAGGCGGACATGGCCGAGTACGGCATCGAGCCGATCGACCTGGTGGTGGTGAACCTGTACCCCTTCACCTCCAACCCGAGCATCGAGCTGATCGACATCGGTGGCCCGGCCATGGTGCGCGCCGCGGCGAAGAACCATCTCCACGTGGGCGTGGTGGTGAACCCGGCCGACTACGCGGTCGTGCTCGCCGAGGTGCAGCAGGACGGACACCTCTCGGCCGGCACGAAGCGCCGGCTGGCCAGGGACGCGTTCGCCACGATCGCCGCCTACGACGCGGCGATCGCCAACTGGATGGACGACCCCGGCACCGACACCACCGAAGTGCTGCCCGAAGGCATCCACCTCTCGTTGGAGAAGGTGCAGAGCCTGCGCTACGGCGAGAACCCGCACCAGCAGGGTGCCCGCTACCGGGTGGCCGGCGCGCAGAGCTGGTGGGACACCGCCGTACAGCACCAGGGCAAGGAACTCAGCTACCTCAACCTCTACGACACCGAGGCCGCGTGGAAGCTGGTGCACCGCTTCGGCGGGCCGGGCTGCGTGATCGTCAAACACGCCAACCCTTGCGGAGTGTCGGTGGCGGCGGACATCACCGCGGCCTATGTGCAGGCCAACGCCTGCGACCCGGTCAGCGCCTTCGGCGGCATCGTGGCCGTCAACCGGCCCGTCACCGTGGCGATGGCGGAAGCGCTGGCCCCGGTCTTCACCGAGGTCGTCGTGGCACCCGCGTACGAGGAAGGTGCGCTGGACGTGTTCGCCAAGAAGGGCAACCTGCGCGTCCTCACCGCCCGCCAACCGTTCGGCTCACCGTTCGACATGCGCAGCATCGACGGTGGCCTGCTGGTGCAGCAGGTGGACACCGTGTCGCCCGACCGCTCCAGCTGGCAGGTGGTCACCGCCGCCGAGCCCACCCCGGAGCAATGGGCCGACCTCGAGTTCGCGTGGCAGGTGTGTGCCGCGGTCAGTTCCAACGCCATCGTCTTCGCCAAGGACCGTCAGGCGTTCGGCATCGGTGCCGGCCAGCAGAACAGGGTGGACTCCGCGCGCATCGCCACTACCCGCGCCGCCGGCCGGGCCGCCGGCGGGGTGTGCGCCAGCGACGCCTTCTTCCCCTTCCGCGACACCCTGG
>JBPOIX010000213.1:0-2466 GCA_052034175.1 Actinomycetota bacterium | reverse complement strand
CCCCCGACCGCGCCAACCGCGTCGGCGCGGCCGTGGGTGCCGAAGCCCGGGCCAACGACTGGCCCTTGGAGATCAGCGCGGCCCTCATCGGCAGCTGCACGAACAGCTCGTACGAGGACATCACGCGCGCTGCCTCCATCGCCCGCCAGGCCGCTGCCCGTGGCCTCACGGTGCGCACCCCGCTGCTCGTGTCGCCCGGCTCGGAGCAGACCCGCGCCACGGTGGAGCGCGACGGCCTGATCGCCGACCTCGAAGCCATCGGAGCCACCGTGCTGGCGAACGCCTGCGGCCCGTGCATCGGCCAGTGGGACCGCCCTGCGGACGCCATCGACAAGCCGAACACGATCGTCAACTCGTTCAACCGCAACTTCCCCAAGCGCAACGACGGCTCGGCCAACACCCTGTCGTTCGTCACGTCTCCGGACACCGTCGTCGCACTGGCCCTGGCCGGCCGCCTGGACTTCGATCCGATCACGGACACCATCACCGCCCCGGACGGCACTGAGGTCCGGCTCGAAGCCCCGCTCGGCGAAGTGCTGCCGGCGCAGGGTTACGACCCCGGCCAGAACACGTTCACGGCGCCCCCGGCGGACGGCTCGGGCGTGGAGGTCGTGGTGTCCGCCACCAGCGACCGGCTCCAGCTCCTGCAGCCGTTCCCGGCGTGGGACGGCAACGACTATCTCGGCCTGCCCGTGCTGATGAAGGCGCAGGGCAAGTGCACCACCGACCACATCTCGGCTGCCGGCAAGTGGCTCACCTATCGCGGCCACCTGGAGAACATCTCCGGCAACCTGTTCCTCGGCGCGGTCAACGCCTACGCCAAGGCCGACGGCAGCGCGTACCCGGTGGGTATCGGCAAGGACGCCCTCGGCGGCGCCGACGACACCTACCCGAACCTGGCGAAGAAGTACAGCCAGGCCGGCGTGCGCTGGGTGGCCATCGGCGACCGCAACTACGGCGAGGGTTCGAGCCGCGAGCACGCCGCCATGGAGCCCCGCTTCCGCGGCGGCGTGGTGATCATCACCCGCAGCTTCGCCCGCATCCACGAGACCAACCTCAAGAAGCAGGGCCTCGTGCCGCTCACCTTCGCCGACCCGGCGACGTACGACCTCGTGGGCGAGGACGACCGCATCAACGTGCTCGACCTCCCGCCCGTGCCGGGCCAGGACATCCGCTGCCAGATCGTCAAGCCGGACGGCACCACGGTGGACTTCGTGGCCAAGCACACGTTCAGCCCCGAGCAGGTGGAGTGGTTCAAGGCCGGTTCGGCACTCAACGTCGTGCGCCGCAAGGTCGCCGAAGCCCAGGGCTGAACCGCCCGGCAACCTGCCGACCATCGGCCCTGGCCCGCTCGGCGGGCACGGCGCAGCATGCACCCAGGACCCTCCCCGAAGGAGCCTGGAGATGCAACTGACCCTCAGCGACCATGAGGCCCACCTCCTCCGCCAGGTACTGGACTCGTACCTCAAGGAGTTGCGCGGCGAGATCGTGGACACCGACAACCCCGGCTACCGGCGCGAGCTGCGCGAGGAGCGCGACTCGTTGATCGCCATTGCCGCACGGCTGGACGAGCAGCCCCACCTCGAGCCGTCGACGATCACCAAGATGGTGCGCGTCACGGCGGTGCTCACCGAGTACGACTGACCGCTCCCACCTCCCCGGTTCTGTGTCAGAAGCCTGGGCCTCCCGGTCCAGGTCGCAGCCCGACAGCGTTTACGTAAAGCTGGGGGGATGGAACTGACACAGGCCTTGCGGACGACGGGTGCGGTGCGCGGGTTCACCGCCGACGAGGTGGACGACGTCACGGTGGCCGCGATCCTCGACGACGCCCGCTTCGCACCGAGCGGCGGCAACCGCCAGCCGTGGCGTGTGGCGGTGGTGAAGGACCATGCGCTCCGCCGCGAGATGGGTGCACTGATGCGCCCGATCTGGGAGGAGTACGCGGGCGCCCAGGCGGCGGGGCACCGCGCCTTCGCCTTCGGCCGCTCCATCGACGCGCCACCGGCGGCCGTGCCGAATGCGCTGATCGACGCCATCGAAGCCGTACCGGTCGTGCTGGCCATCGCTGCCGACCTCCGCGACGTGGCGATCATGGACGGCAACGTCACCCACCGGCCCGCGGTCGTGGGCGGCGCCAGCATCTATCCCTTCTGCTGGAGTGTCCTCCTCGCCGCCCGCGCCAAGGGCCTCGGCGGGGTGCTCACCACATTCCTCAGCCGCAACGAGGCCGCCGCCGCTCCGCTGCTCGGCCTTCCCCCGGACCACGCCCTCGTGGCCACGATCTTCCTCGGCGTGCCGACGCACCAGAACACCAAGCTCAGCCGTCGGCCGGTGAAATCGTTCACCACCATCGACCGTTTCGACGGAGACTTCTTCGGATGACCGAACTCACACCACTCCCCTCCGTTCGCTCGCCAGAGCGCCAGACCCTGGAAGAGTTCCTCGACTTCTTCCGCAGCGTCTTCA
>JBPOIX010000385.1:0-7642 GCA_052034175.1 Actinomycetota bacterium | reverse complement strand
TCGGCAAGACCACCGTGGCCGCGGCGCTGGCCGACCTGGCGGCCGCCAGGGGCACGCGCACCCTGGTGGTGGAGATGGACGCCATGGGCGCCATCGCCGAGGCCCTGGACAGCCCGCCGCTGACGTTCCGGCCGACGGAGGTGCGCCCCGGCCTGTTCGCCATGGCGATGAACACCGAGGACTCCCTGCGTGAGTACCTGCGCGTCGTGGCCCGCATCCCGCTGGTCGGGCGCATCGGCCCGCTGGCCCGCACGTTCGACTTCGTGGCCGACGCGGCGCCCGGGGTGAAGGAGATCCTGGCCATCGGCAAGGTGTGCTACGAGGTCCGCGAACGGCACTACGACCTGGTGGTGGTGGACGCCGAAGCCAGCGGGCACATCGTCGCCCAGATCGATGCCCCGCGGGCCATCCGCGAGCTCGTGCAGGTAGGCATGGTGCGCGAGCAGACGGAGTGGATGCTGGGCATCCTCGGCGACCCTGCCATCACCGGGCTGGTGGCGGTCACCACGGCGGAGGAGATGCCCGTGGTGGAGACGATCGAGCTGCTCGACAAGGTGCGCACCACCACCGAGGTGGACGTGGCGGCGGTGATCGCCAACCGGGTGCCGCCGCGCTGGTTCGCCGCCGCCGACGACGAGGTGCTGGACGCGTTGTGCGCGCCGGCGGCGCTGGCTGCGCTGCAGGTCGGGGTGGGGGAGAAGGCCGAGGGTGGCGTGGCCGCGGTGCTCGATGCGGCCCGGTTGGCGCGCACCCGGCGGGCGCTTGCCACGGGGCACCTGGAGCGCCTCGACGCCGCCTTGCCGGCGGGCGTCCGCACCCACATCCTGCCGGAGGTGTTCGCCCGCTCCGGGGGCCGGCGTGTGGTGTCCCTCGTGGCGGACGCGCTGGCCCAGGAGCTGTCGTGAAGCGCCTGCTGGACCTGCTCGACACCAAGGAGATGGTGGTGGTCTGCGGCAGCGGGGGCACGGGCAAGACCACCGTGGCCGCCGCGCTCGGGTTGCAGGCGGCGCAACAGCTCGGTGGCCGGGTGCTGGTGCTGACGGTGGACCCTGCCCGTCGCCTGGCCGACGCGCTCGGGCTGGGTGGGTCCGCCGGGTTCGGCAACACGGCCGTGCAAGTGCCGCTGGCGGACAGCCGCGGCGAGCTGTGGGTGGCGATGTTGGACACCAAGGCCGGCTGGGACGAACTGATCCGCCGCCACGCCCCGGACCCCTCCATCCGCGACCGGGTGCTGGCCAACCCGCTGTACCGGAACATCACCGGCCGCTTCGTCAACAGCCACGACTACATCGCCATGGAGCGTCTGCACGAGCTGCACGGCAGCGGGCAGTACGACCTGGTGGTGATCGACACCCCGCCCTCGCGCAACGCCCTCGACCTGCTGGATGCGCCGGGCCGGATGCGGGAGTTCTTCGGCAGCGCCCTCCTCAAGTGGCTGACGGTGCCCTACCGGTCGAAGCTGTTCACCGTGGCCACCAAGCCGTTCAACCAGGTGGCCGACCGCGTGCTCGGCACCCGCTTCCTGCAGGACATCGCCGAATTCTTCGTGCTGTTCCGCACGATGGAGGCCGGTTTCGTGCAACGGGCCCGCGAGGTGGAACGGCTGCTGGCCGACGACCGCACGACGTTCGTGGTGGTCAGCACGCTCGACCCTGCGCCCGCCCGCGAAGCCCGCTTTCTGGCGGAGGAACTGCACCGGCGCGGCCTGCCCCTCGGCGCCCTCGTACTGAACCGCACCCTGCCGCGTTCGATCCGCAGCGGTGGTGCAGCGCGCGCTGCCGCAGGCCTTGCCGAGCTGGCCTCGGACCCGGCGCGCCTGGCACGTGTGGCCGCCGCGGCACATGTCGATGGCCCGGCCGCGGCACATGTGCTGGCCGAGACCGCGCGTCGATTCGGCGAGGTCCGTTCCGCGGCCACCCGAGAGGCCGAGCGTCGCCGCCAGCTGGAACCGCTTGCCCCGCTGGTGGCCGAGGCCCCCCTGCTACCCGCCGATGTGCACGATCTGGCCGGTCTCCAGGCCCTCGGAGCCCAGGTGGTGCGGTGAAGAGGTGCCCCGCGTGGCACACTCGTCTCCTGTATGGCCACGCTCGGCGAACTTGCCCGTCAGCACACATCCCTGTCCCGCGAGGAGGTGGAGCACCTCCAACGCTTGATCGGTGAGTGGGGCATGCTGGCCGACCTTTCCTTCGCCGACCTGCTGCTCTACGTCCCGGACTCCGACGGCAGGTGGCTCACCATCGCCCAGGTCCGGCCCGCCACGGGGCAGACGATCTACCCGGTCGACTATGTCGGCTCGGCAGCCGAGAGCGAACTGCCCCTCATCGGCAAGGCCTACGCCGACGGTGCCATCTGCGAAGGCGACATCATCGTCGAGTCCCTTCCCGACCCTGTGCGGATGATGGCCATCCCGGTGCGGATGGATGGCCGGGCCATCGCCGTGCTCTCGCGGGAATGGAGCGCCCGCTCCAGCCGCCAGCCGGGCGAGCTGGAGCGCACCTACATCGCCACGTTCGGCAAGTTCGCGGCGATGATCGCCGAAGGCCTGTTCCCGTTCAGCGGCCCGGTGGCGGATTCCAGCGCCGCGCCCCGCGTCGGCGACGGCGCACTGGTGCTCGACGGCGACGCCCGGGTGCTGTTCGGTTCGCCCAACGCCGTGTCCGCCCTGCACCGGGTGGGCATCGGCGCCAACGCCGTCGGCATGCGCCTGGCGGAACTGGGCTTCAACGACAGCCCGGTGCGCCACGCCTTCGAGACCGGCCTGCCGGTGATCGAGGAGTTCGAGCAGACCCCCGACGTCACCTTCCTGGCCCGCTGCATCCCTGTGCTCGGGACGGGACCCGACGGCGCCGCCGGCCCGGTGGGTGGCCTGCTGCTGGTTCGCGACGTCACCGAGGTCCGCAAGCGGGACAAGTTGTTGCTCTCCAAGGACGCCACGATTCGCGAGATCCACCATCGGGTGAAGAACAACCTGCAGACGATCTCCTCGCTGCTGCGCCTCCAGGGCCGCCGGCTCACCTCACCCGAGGCCAAGGCGGCGGTGGCCGAGAGCGTGCGTCGCATCCGCACCATTGCCCTCGTGCACGAGACCTTGTCCCGGGAGCCAGGCGACGACGTGGCCTTCCTGGAGATCGTCCGCCCCCTGCTGCGCCTGGCCGAGGAAGGCCTGCAGTCGGTGGACCGCCCGGTGCGCTTCACCGTGCAGGGCGAAGGTGGGCGCCTGCCGAGCACGATCGCCACCCCGCTCAGCGTGGTGCTCACCGAGCTGTTGCAGAACGCGGTGGACCACGGCTTCCCCGAGGGCAGCGATGGCGGCGACGTGGTGGTGGTGCTGGCGAACGAAGACGGCACCCTGCACATCCGCGTCATCAACGACGGCCGCGGGCTGGACCCGCAGTTCGCGCTGAACAACGCCACCGGGCTCGGGTTGTCCATCGTGCGCACACTGGTGACCACCGAGCTCGACGGCACGATCTCGATGCGAGCCGGCCAGCCGGAGGACTTCACCGCGGTCGGGTTGGGCGATCAGCCCAAGGGCGCCGGCACCGTGGTCGACCTCACCGTGCCGGTGTGACGGCCCCGAGGGCGGCGGCGTCAGACGGCGGTGGCGTCAGACGGCGGTGGCGTGGAGGGCGGCCAGGCGGCGACGCATCTGGCGGCGCTCTTCCTCGCTGGTGCCACCCCAGATGCCGGAGTCCTGGTTGGTCTCCAGGGCGTACTGCAGGCAGTCCGGCGAGACGGGGCACTCCCCACACACCTGCTTGGCCTTGTCGATCTGCACCAGGGCATAGCCCGTGGTACCGACCGGGAAGAACAGGTCGGGGTCGGTGTCGCGGCAGATCGCGGCCTTCCGCCAGGTGTAGTCAGCGTTGGCCAGAACGAGGCTCGAAGCCGGAATCGACACGTTGCACTCCGCGATGGTGAGAGAGGGACCGGTCCAGTTGCACACCCGAACGAGGCTCGCTTGTGCGCCTGTTCACGTGCAGGCAAACGGTAAGTAACAATCTGGTGCAGAACAAGGGGTCGAAAGTCCTTGGTGATAGTTCTTCGTGATAGGGGGTATCTGTGACACATGTGATGGCGCACCGCGGAGCCAGCAAGGCGGAGCGGGAAAACACGGTGGCGGCGTACCGTCGCGCCGGCGAAATGGGCGCTCAGGCGGTGGAGCTGGACGTGCGCCGCACGGCCGACGGGGTGCTGGTGGTGCACCACAACCCGGACCTTGCCGATGGCCGGCTGATCAAGGACACCACCCACGCTGACCTGCCCGAACATGTGCCCACACTGGGCGATGCGTTGGATGCGTGCGAGGGCATGTGGGTCAACGTGGAGATCAAGAACGACCCGGAAGAGGCCGATTTCGACCCCACGGAAATGATCGCCGACGAGACGATCGCCCATCTGCTGGCCCGCGATGAGGACGCCCGTTGGCTGATCAGCTGCTTCCGCATCGAGACGGTGGACCGTTGCCGGGCGCTGGCCCCGCAGATCCGCACCGCGTGGCTGACCTCGATCGTGCCGTCCGACGTGGTGCCTCTCCTCGTCGGCAAGGGGCATGTGGCGTTGCACCCGTGGGTGGGCCTGCTCACCCGTGAGGTGGTGGATGCCTGCCATGCGGCGGGCATCGCCGTGAACACCTGGACATGTGACGATCCTGTGCGGATGGCGGAGCTCGTCGAGTGGGGTATCGACGGCATCTGCACCAATGTGCCGGACGTGGCGTTGGCCGTGCTCAGTCGGGCGCAACCGCCGGGCGGACCAGCCTGACCGCGTTCGGTACATGGCGGAATGCCAGGCGTTCGGTCTCGCCGAGGTAGTCGCCGTCGAGCTGGTAGGGCACGCCGGCGCCGGCGGGAGTGGCGATGTGCAGCTCCGAGAGGTCGGTTCGCAGGTCCAGCGTGTCGCTGGGCTGCACGCCGCCGCCCTTCAGTGCCCCGCCCAGCCCGCCGAGCAGTGCACCCACCTTCAGGGTGCGGAACGTCACCGCCACCAGCCCGCGGTCCAGCGTGGCCGCGGGGGACAGGTCGAGCGGCCGGTTGCCGAGGTAGGTGTAGGGGTTGGTGTTGAGCACCACGGTGAAGTAGCCCGGCGTCGGTTCGGCGCCCGGCGAGGTGAGCGTGAAGTGCGGCTCGGCGCGGTCGTAGCCCGTCACCCACGTGCGCAGGGAGGCGTAGATGAACAGGGGGTGGCCGAGCCAGCGTTTCAGCGAGGCACGGCGCTCGACCTCCTTCACCACGGCCGCGTCGTAGCCGACGCCGGTGTGGAAGCAGAAGTAGCGGCCGTTCACCTTGCCCAGCCCGATCGGCTCGATGGTGCCCTCCCCGATACCGTCGGCCAGCTGCTGCACAGCGGCGACAGGGTCGTTCGGCATGCCCAGGGTGCGGGCGAAGACATTGGTGCTGCCGCCCGGCAACACGCCGAGCGCGCTGTCGGTGCCGGCCACGCCGGTGGCCACCTCGTTCAGGGTGCCGTCGCCTCCGTAACCGATGACGACGTCCACACCGCGGCGGGCCGCGTCCTGCGCGAAGCGTGTGGCATGGCCGCGGCGGTTGGTCTCGACGACCTCGACGGTGCCCACGCGGGACAGCGCGCGGTGCACCACGACGGTGTTGCGCGCCGTGACCGACGAGGCGAAGGCGTTCACCACCAGCAGGATGCGCACGCCCTGACGGTAGCGCCGGTTGGGCAGGGGCGGTACTGGTCGGTAACAATGGCGTCTTATGAACGTGATCGTGTGCGTGAAGCAGATCCCCGACCCGGCCACGCCCGGGGCCCTGGGGGCAGACAACACCCTCAAGCGGGATGGCAAGCTCATCCTCGACGAGTCCGACAGCTATGGCGTCGAAATGGCGCTGCAGCTGGTGGATGCGGCCGGTGGTGGCTAGGTAGCCCTCGTCTCCATGGCGCCGAACGGCGAGGTGTCCGGCATGCGCACCGCACTCGCGATGGGCGCCGCCAAGGGCACGCTCGTCAGCGACCCCGCGCTGCAGGGCTCGGACGCCCTCACCACCGCCAAGGTGCTGGGTGCCGCCATCCAGCGCATGGGCGGTGCGGACCTCGTGATTGCCGCCACCGAGTCCAGCGACGGCTACACCGGCACGGTGCCCGAGCAGCTGGCCGAGGTGCTCGGTCTGCCGTCGGTCACCTTCGCCAAGAAGGTCGTCGTCGATGGTGGCTCGCTGAAGGTGGACCGCCAGACCGAGTCCGGCTACGACGAGGTCACCTGCTCGTTGCCGGCCGTCATCAGCGTCACCGCTGGTGTCGTGGAGCCCCGCTACCCGAGCTTCAAGGGCATCATGGCTGCCAAGTCGAAGCCGATCGACACCGTCACCGCCGGCGACCTCGGGGTCACCCCGGTCGGCTGGGCCGGCGCCGGCCCGAGCAGCGTCAACGTGGCGCAGGCCGAGGCCCGCGCCGCCGGCGAAATCATCGAAGACGACGGGGAAGGCTTCGCCAAGATCGTGGCGTTCCTCGAGAACCTGAAGGTCATCTGAGGAGCGACACGACAATGAACATCTGGGTTTTCGCACAAGAAGCAAATGGCGCTCCCACGTCGGCCACGCTCGAGCTGGTCACCAAGGCGCGTTCCCTCGGCACCGTCACCGCCTTCGTCGGCGGCGACGCCTCGGCGATTGCGGCCGAGCTCGGCAACTACGGCGCGGCCAAGGTCTACGCCACCGGCGACCTCGGCGGGAAGCTGCCCGGCGTGGCCGTGTCGGCCGCGATGAAGGCCGTCATCGACGGCGGGGATTCCCCCGACCTGATCATGTTCCCGCAGAACTACGAGGGCCGCGACGTGGTGTCCCGCCTCTCGGTGAAGCTGGACCGCACCGTGCTCACGAACAATGTGGACGTCACGGTGGACGGCGGCGCAGTGGCCGTCACCACGCCCATCTTCGGCGGCAACACGCTCGTCACCACCCAGTTCTCCGGCGCGGCCCCGCACCTCGCGGTGTTCCGCCCGAAGAGCTTCGTGGCCGAGGCTGCCGGCGGCGGCGCCCCTGAAGTCGCCTCGGCACCCGTGCCCGAACTCGGTGCCACCGGTGGCGCCCAGGTCGTGGCCGTGCACGTGGAAGAGACCACGGGCCCGAAGCTGGACGAAGCCGAGCTCGTGGTGGCCGGCGGTCGTGGCCTGGGCGAGTCGGCGAACTACGCCCTCGTCGAGAGCCTGGCCAAGCTGCTCAAGGGCGCCCCGGGCGCGTCGCGTGCCATCGTCGACGCCGGCTGGGTGCCGTACAGCTTCCAGGTCGGCCAGACGGGCAAGGTCGTCAAGCCGGGCGTGTACATCGCCGTCGGCATCTCCGGCGCCACCCAGCACATGGTGGGCATGAAGGGCTCGAAGAACATCATCGCCATCAACAAGGACAAGGAAGCCCCGATCTTCGGCATTGCCGATCTCGGCATTGTCGGCGATGCGATGAAGGTGCTGCCGAAGCTGATCGAAGCGCTGCAGGGCCGCTGACACGCTCCATCCGCTCGGACGGGCCGGGTCCTCCCCCTCAGGGAGGCCCGGCCCGTTCGCCGTTTTCCACCCGAGTGAGAGGGCGCCGACCCGAGTGAGAGGGCGCCGACCCGAGTGAGGCCCGGCCCACCCGAGTGAGAAGGCGCCGACCCGAGTGAGAAGTCGCCGACCCGAGTGAGGCCC
>JBPOIX010000375.1:0-8632 GCA_052034175.1 Actinomycetota bacterium | reverse complement strand
CACTCAGACGCGCCAGAGCGGCCGGGGTGCGCGAACCCCACCACAACAGATCCTGCCCATCGATGAGGGCGACCGCCGCGTCTGGGCAGGCTTCGTGGACCTCTGGGATGTGTCGCTCGGTGAACGGGTACGGCTCGCTGGGCAGGAGCACGACGTCCGGGCCCAGCGCGGCGAGGGCGGCGAGATCGATCTCCGGGTACCTCCCTGCGTCCGGGGGGAGCGCGCTGCGCACACCCAGGTGCCGTAGCACGGCGGCACCGAAGGTGTCCGTGCCCAACGCCATCCACGGCCGCCGCCAGATCATCGCCACGGCACTCCCCCACATCGGCGTGGCGGGCGGCACGTCCAGCCGTGGCGCCACGACCCCCGCTGCCGAACCACCCACTGCCGCGGCCAACCCCTGCAACGCCAGCGGCAACCCGAGAAGGTCGTGGACATGCAGGACGTGGAGCCGCAGGCCGGCAGCCTCCAGTGCTTCGGCGTCCGGGCGGCGGTTCTCCTCGCGGTCCAGCACCACAAGGTCCGGTTGCAGCGCCACGATGGCGTCGATGTCCGGGTCTTTCGTTCCGCCGACATGCGGCAGCGACGGCTTCTCGCAGAACCTGGTGCAGGCGATCGGCGTGAGCCCCCAGGCCAGCAACGTCTCCGTCACCGACGGCACGAGGCTGACGACACGCGGCGCCATTCGGGGCCGTGCGTTCAGCCGAGCAGGCGGCGCTTCTGCGCCTCGAACTCCTCGGCGGAGATCGTGCCGCGCTCGAAAAGGCCTTCGAGGCGCTCCAGCTGCTCGGTGACGTCCGGGCTGGCCGCCGGCGCGGCGCCGTAGCCGGAGCGGCGGACGTGCAGCGCTTCCATCTGCGCGTGGATGAGGTTCTGCACCTTGTCCGGGCGGCGGATGTCGGTGAACCGGCTCTGGCCGTCCTCACCGCCGGACTCGATGAGCAGGTCGCCCGCGCCGAGCATGCGCTCGAACACGCCCTGGTTGAAGTTGACGTTGTTGACGCGCTCCAAGGGGATCTCGATGCCGGCCTTGGCAACGACGCCCTGGCGGAAGATGAGGCGGTGCGACGTGATGACGAAGTTGGTGGTGAGCCACTTCAGGTAGCGACCGATGAGCCACAGTGCGGTGACCACCAGGAGGGCCAGGATCACCCACCCCAGGCCCTTGCGGGCGGTGGTGCCCTTGTCCGTCTGGGTGAACACGACGATGCCGAGGATGACGCTGCCCAGCAGAGCCGCGGCAGGCTCGGCGAAGTACCACCAATGCGGGTGCATGTCGAGCGCGATGGTCTCGTTGGCGTTGAGGTTCTTCTTCGGATACGGCATGGTGCGAACTGTAGCGCTGAGCCGAGTGTCAGCCCGGCAGCGCTGTCGCACCCGTCCTCTATCGTGACGGGCGTGCCCGACCACCCCTTGCTCGCCGGCCTCGATGCCGCCCAACGCGCCGCCGTCACCAGCACGGCCGCGCCGCTGGCCATCATCGCCGCCGCCGGTTCCGGCAAGACCACCGTGCTCACCCGCCGCATCGCGTACCGCATCACGGAGGACACCGCCGCAGCCCGGCACGTGTTGGCGCTGACGTTCACCCGCGACGCTGCCGGCGAGCTGAAGCGCCGCCTGCGCCGGCTGGACCTGCGCGAGGCGATCGAGGCCGGCACGTTCCACTCGGTGGCACTCCGTCTGCTGCGCGATCGCACCACGGCCGCCAACCAGCGCCCCCCGAAGGTGGCCGAGGACCGCGTGCGCCTCGTCCGCGAAGTCCTCACCGAGCTGAAGTTGCCACTGGAACCGATGGGCGTGCTCACCGACCTCGACTGGGCCAGCGCCCGTCTCATCCATGCCAGCGAGTACGAGCGAGCAGTGCGTTCCGTCCGCCGCCGCAGCGCCATCCCACCCGCACGCTTCGCCGACGTCCTCACCGCCGACGAGCAGCTCAACCGCCGCCGCGGCGTGGTGGACTTCGACGACCTCCTGCACGGGGTCGTGTACGCGCTGGAGACCGACGAAGCCTGGGCGGCGGCAGTGCGCTGGCGCTTCCGCCATGTGTTCGTCGACGAAGCGCAGGACATGAACCCCCTCCAGCATCGGCTGCTGGAAGCGTTGCGCGGTGGCCGTGCCGACCTGTGCCTGGTGGGCGACCCGCGCCAGGCCATCTACGGCTGGAACGGTGCGGACCCGAGCTTCCTGGCCGAGGTGGAGCACCGCTACCCGGGCGTCACCGTCATCCGTCTGGAGCAGAACTTCCGCTGCTCACCCCAGGTGGTACGTGCCGGTGCCGCGGCGCTCACCGCAGCCGGCCTGGAGGACTCCACCCGCAGCGCCCGGCCGGACGGCCCCTCGGTGGTCGTGCACTCGTTTGCCGACGAGCAGGCCGAAGCGCTGGAGGTGGCACGCCAGGTGAAGGCGGAGATGAACCATCGCCCGGGGGCGGACCTCGCGGTGCTCGCGCGCACCAACGAGCAGGTGTCCCTGCTGGACCGAGTGCTGGCGCGCCACGGCGTTCCCACCGAGCGTGCTGCGGGCCGCTCGCCGCTGGAGGCCTGCCTGCGGGAAGCCCACCGGGCCGGTTCGCGCGAGGCGTTGGCCGCGTGGGTGGAAACCCAGTTCGCCCAGGGCGACGACCTCGCACGGAGGGTGGCGGCGGAGGCCGACCGCTACCTCACCTCGGGCGAGCCCGGCGGCTTTCGTGCCTGGATCGATGCCCGCACCCCGTTCGACGACCTCGAGGTGGCGGATCGCCGCGAGGCGGTGGCCCTGCTGACGTTCCATGCCGCCAAAGGGCGCGAGTGGTGGGGGGTCTTCGTCACCGGTGCCGAGGACGGCTTGGTCCCCCACAGCTCTGCCGCCGGCCCCGCCCAGATGGCGGAGGAGGCACGGCTGTTCTACGTGGCGCTCACTCGCGCCAGCCAGCGCCTCGTCATCAGCTCGGCCGCGTCGCGGGGCGGTCGCCCTGCCGTTCCGAGCCGCTGGTTGGAGGCGGTCGCAGCCACGTCGGCCGACGATCTCCCCGTTCCCCCGCCGGAGCCCCGCCCCGCGCGTACCGACCCGATGGCTGCCTTCGTCGGCTGGCGCGCCGCAGTGGCCAAGGCCTCCGGGCAACCCGAGCGCGCCGTGTGCTCGGACCGCGTCCTGCGCTCGTTGCAGCTCGACCCGCCGGCCGACCACATCGCGCTCGCGGCCCGGCTGGGCATCACCCCGTCTGCCGCGGCGCGCTTGCGGCCGCTGCCTCAGCCGGCCTGATCTGCCGGGGACGTCGCCTCATCGGTGGCTTCCCGGTCGGTACGGTCGGTCATCATTCGCTGAAAGGTCTCCGGCTTGACGCTGATGAACAGGCCTTCGGCCTGCGCACACAGCCGGCCGTCCGCGGCGACGCGCAGTTCGGCACGGGTGAAGATCTTGCGCCCGTCGATGCGCTCCACATCGCCGACGAAGCGCAACTCCTCGTGCAGCGGAGTGGGAGAGCGGTAGCTGATCGTCAACTTGCCCGTCATCCCGGGCGCTCCGGACAGGCCCTGGGCGAACCCCAGCACCTCGTCGAACGCGGCGGCGATGTAGCCACCGTGCACATGGCCGGGCGGGCCTTCGTACGCTGCGCCGAAGACGACCGAGCCGGTGACGAGCGTGCCGTCGTTCGTGAGCTCCATCGGCGGCGCCAACGGGTTCAGCGGGCCGACCAGGGGCGAGTGATCGATGAACAGGTGCTGCTGGTAGTCCCCCATCGACGACAGCGAGGCCTCCGCCGGCTCGTAGGGGCGCCCGTGGGTGTGGTGCTGCAGGATGTCCACCGCTGCCTGGACCTGTGCTGCGGCCGCGGCGAACGAGCCGCTGTCCGCGGTGGACGAGGCGAGCTCGTCGATGATCCGCCGGCAGGCGTCGGCCAGTTCCAGGCGCGTGTCGCCGGCCAGACGGGAGATGTCGAAGCGGCTCACGCGAGGTCCACGATCACGGGTGCGTGGTCCGAGGGAGACTGCCCCTTGCGGGCGTTGCGATCGATCACGGTGAAACTGGTGCGTGCCGCCACCGGCGCGGTGCCGAGGACGAGGTCGATCCGCAGACCCCGACCCTGGTGGAAGTCCCCCGCCCGATAGTCCCACCAGCTGAAGATGCGGCCCTCGGGATACTGGCGACGGAAGAGGTCCTCCATGCCCCACTCGCAGAGCGCTGCCAGCTCGGCGCGCTCCGCCTCGCTGACATGGGTGGCGCCGACGAACTTCTTCGGGTCGTAGACGTCCTGGTCCTCGGGGGCGATGTTGAACTCGCCGGCGACCACCACCTGGTCGGCCGGAGTGTTCAGCGCGGCCACATGGCGGCGCAGTTGGGCCATCCAGCGCAACTTGTACTGGTAGTGCTCGTGGTCGAGCGACCTGCCGTTGGGCACGTACACGCTGCTGACACGCACCCCGCCGCACAGCGCAGTGATGATCCGTGCCTCCGGGTCGGGGGCGCCGCCGTCGGCGAAGTTCGGCACGACCTCCTCCATGCCGACCTTGGAGAGGATGGCCACGCCATTCCACTGCCCCTGGCCGTGGTGCGCGCTTTCATACCCGAGCGCGGCGAACGTGAGCGCCGGGAAGGCGTCGTCGGCCAGCTTGGTCTCCTGCATGCACAGCACATCGGGCTGCACATCCGCCAACCACTCCTCCACCCGAGGGAGGCGGGCCTTGAGCGAGTTGACGTTCCAGGTAGCGATGCGCACAGCGCGACCGTAGCGAGTCAGGCCTTGGCCCGGCCACGCCGCGCGGGCTTGGCCGCAGGCTCCACCGCGGGGGCGGGCGCAGCCTTCTTCGGTGCAGCAGCCTTGGCGACGGCCTTCTTTGCGGCAGCCGGCCGGCCGGCAGCAGGTGCCGCCTTCGCAGCCGGTGCGGTGCGAGCCGACGGGGCCTTCTTCGCCGGTGCTGCGGGTGCAGCGGCGGCCGGCTCGGGCGGTGCGGCCTTCGCGGCCTTCGGCGGGCGAGCCCGCGACGGCTTCGCCGCGGGGGCGGGGGTGGCGCCAGCAGGGGCAGGAGTGGGGGCCGCCGCGGCCTTCTTGGCTCGCGAGGGCTTCGCCGGCGCTGCTGCGGGCTCCACCGTCGCAGCGGCGGGCGTGGCGGCCTTGGCGGCGCGGCCACGTGCCGGCTTCGCCGGGGCAGCCTCGGGTGCGGCGACCGCAGCGGCAGCCTTCTTGCGCCCACGGGGCGGCTTGGCCGCGGCCACGGGGGCGATTTGCACGGACGCCAGCTGCGGCACGGCCAGGTCGATGCTCCGCTTGGCGGCCACGAAGGTCTCGACCACCAGGGTGAGCTGCTCGCCGACCTTCACCAGCTCGCGGGCGCTGCGGGGCGCTGGGTCGGCCATCAGGCGCAGCGGCAGGTAGCCGACCACGTCGCCGACCTTCACGTACGCGCCGTGGGAGGAGTAGTGGTCCACCACGGCCTCGACACGGGTGCCGACCGGATGGTGCTCCACGAAGGACAGGAAGGCCAGCAGGTCGTTCACGGGGCCGTGGCGGTGTGCCGCCCTCGCCTCGGCCGGGGCAGCCTCGGCAGGCTTCGCCACCCGCGCGGGTGCGGCGGGCGCGGGTGTTGCCGCAGCGACCTTGGCGCCACGCTTGCCCGGCAGCACGGCGCCGGGTGGCGGGGCGGTGGGCACGGGCATCGGCTTGCTGGCATCGGCGCTGCCGACGCGCACGCTGGCGTCCGCCCCCGCGTCGGCGGCCTTGCCTCGGCCACGACCGCTGCCGGTCCCGCTGCCGCCGTTCTTGCGCTTCACCTCGGCGACGGACTTGCGGCTCAGCGGGCCGCGCACCGGCAGACGGTTGACGAACACCCAACCGATGTGCGGCACGGGCTTCCCGCCCACCAGGCGACCCTCGTCGAACAGCCACGAGTACTGGCCGTGGAACTCCTGGAAGCTGTCGTTGGACAGGATCGTGGCGTTGACCTTGTTGGCGATGGTGAGCACGAACGCATCGCCGCGACCGATGGCGCCTGCGGGCGGCGCGACAAGTTCGTTGTTGCTGACGGCAGCGTCGAACTCGGGTACCTCCCGGCTGTAGATGCGATGACCGAAGGTGGCATCGACGACGACGGTGATGAGTGCGGTGGGGTGCTCGGCCATGTAGGCGAGCACTGCCTCGTTGAGCTGATGGAGACTCGGTTGCGACCGGCCCTCGGTGGCCAGGTTCGAGCCGTCCACGACGACATGGGATGGCATAACCCGGCCAGCCTACGATGCCCGGGTGTCCAATCCTTCGACCCCCCATTTCACCGCCGTCCTGTGGGACTGCGGCGGTGTCATCCGGTCCAGCCCGTTCGAGGCCTTCAACGCCTACGAAGAGGCCAACGGGCTGCCGCTGGACTTCATCCGTTCGGTGAACGCCACCAACCCGCACCACAACGCCTGGGCACATCTGGAGCGCAACGACATCTCGCCCGAGCAGTTCGATGCCGCCTTCGCCGAGGAGAGCGAGGGTCTGGGGCATCGGGTGCCGGGCAGCGAGGTGCTGGGCCTGCTCCGGGGCTACGTCCGGCCGGAGATGGTGGACCTGCTGGACCGGGTGAAGGCCGCCGGATACCGGACCGCCTGCCTCACGAACAACTTCGGCGCCACGCACACGACCAGCGAGGGTGAGAACCTGATCGAGTCGATCATGGCCCGCTTCGACAAGGTGGTGGAGAGCAGCAAGGTCGGCGTGCGCAAGCCGGAACCCGCGTTCTACGAGCTGGCCTGCCGCGAGCTCGGCGTCACCCCTGGCGAGTGCGTCTTCCTCGACGACCTCGGCATCAACCTCAAGCCCGCGGCCGCAATGGGCATGACCACGATCAAGGTCACGTCGTCCGCCCAGGCCATCGCCGACCTCGAGACCGTCCTCGGCTGGCGCTGAGGCCGAGCGCCGCAACGGCCGCGGCGGTCGGCCACGGTCGCTGGCCTTGGCCGAGCAACCGCGGTGATGGGGACTGCCGAGTTCACCGTGCGCGGGCGACCGATTTCAGCCACACGACGCCGCGCGGCGTGGACAGCGGCACCAACATGGTGCTTCGGGCTCTTGCTCCACACGCGGCAACGCTGCTAGAGAGACACGCCACGGGCAGGCGGCTCGGGGGACGGGGGAAGCAGGTGCGAGCGATCACGGTGAGCAGCGGGACCGCACAGGTTCGGCGCGAGCCCGACGAGGCGGTGATCGTGCTGGGCCGCAGTGCGGCGTGCGACGTGGTGCTGCCCGACCTGATGGTGTCGTCGCGCCATGCGCGGGTGCTGTGGAACGGGTCCGCCTGGGTGCTGGAGGACACCGGCAGCGTCAACGGCACCTACGTCGGTGGCCGCCAGGTGGACCGCGTGGTGGTGGACGGGACCGTGGAGGTCCGCCTCGGGGACCCCGAGTACGGGCCCGTCGTGCGGCTCGCGGCAGTGGCCGCGGCGGCCGCCCCGCGCCCCGCACTCCCCACTCCGCTGTCCACACCCACACCCACACCCACACCCACACCTCTGGCGCCGCCCACACCCGCGTTCGGCGCCCCCCTGCCTGTCGTCAACCAGGCGTCGCCTGCTGCCGCGCCAGCGCCCGCGCGTTCGGTCCTGCCCGCGCCGGCGTTCGCCTCCCCGGTGGCCGCCGCGGCCGCAGGCGCGACGGCCCTCGGCGGTGAGGTGTTCGGGGTCTACGACCTCACGGTGCAGACCGCCGGCGTCACCCGCCTCGACCGTCTGACCTTCACCCTGCGCAAGGGTGAGATGCTCGCCGTGCTCGGCGGCAGCGGCGCCGGGAAGTCGACGATGCTCAAGGCAATCACCGGCAGCGACCCGGCCAACAGCGGCCTCGTATGGTTCGAGGGCCGCGACCTCTACCGGGACTTCGAGCAGGTGCGCCAGCGCATCGGCTATGTCCCGCAGGACGACATCCTGCACTCGGCACTCACCGTGCGCGCCACACTCGACTTCGGCTCGATGCTGCGCATGCCCGACGCCACCGCGGCCGAACGGGCCACGCGCGTCCGCGAGGTGGTCGACGAGTTGGGCCTCACCCACCGCTTCGAGGCCAAGGTCACCGAGCTGTCCGGCGGGCAGCGCAAGCGGCTCAACGTGGCGTTGGAACTGCTCTCCCGCCCCCCGTTGCTGATCCTCGACGAGCCGACGTCCGGCCTCGACCCGGCCAACGAACGGTCGTTGATGCAGCTGTTGCGGCAGTTGGCCGACGACGGTCGTACCGTCATCGTCGTCACGCACGCCACCGAGAGCCTGTTCCTCTGCGATCGGGTGCTGTTCCTCGCCCGGGGCGGCACCCCGGCGTTCCTCGGGCCGCCGGCAGAGCTGGCGGGCACGTTCAACGCCCCGTCGCTCGTCGACGCGTTCGGCTTCGTGGACAACCACCCCGACCCCACCGAGCTGCGCCGGCGCTTCGCCGCCCCCCACCGCCCGCCCGCCCGCCCCGCGGTGCTGCCGAGCCCCGCACCGCCGGCGGCGCTCCCGTGGCAGCGCCGGTGGGCGCGCGACGCCGACCAGGTCGGCCACGACTTCTGGATCCTGCTGCGGCGCGCCGTCGCCATCCTCCGCGGCGACAAGCGCAACGCCACGATCATGCTCGCCCAGGGCCCAGTGATCGCCGTGCTGATGCTGGCGGTCTTCGGCTCGGGCAAGCTGAAATCGGGCGGGCTGCCCG
>JBPOIX010000061.1:0-14175 GCA_052034175.1 Actinomycetota bacterium | reverse complement strand
GGGTGCTGTACGACCAGGCGAGTGGCACGGCCCATTCGGCCTCGCTGGCCCATCTCGCCCGCGGTTCCGTGGTCCATCTGCACCCGCTGGACCTCGAGCGCGTGTCGGCAGCCGCCACCCCCACGGTGAAGGTGTCCAGCGCCCGGGCCTCGGTGGTGTTCACCGCTGTGGCCGACACCAGCGTGCTGCGTGGCACGGCCTGGGTGCCGTTCAACCAGCCGGGCCCGAACGTGGGCGAGCTCATCGACTGCTTCGCCGCCGTCAACGACGTGAGAATCGAGACCGTGTGATGCTCGCCGTTGATTCACTCCTCGACCACATCAAGCTGTTCAGCACCGAGTTCCTGGTCGTCCTGATCAAGGTCGTCGTCATCTTCGTCGTCGGCCTGGTCGGCACGATGCTGATGGTGTGGTTCGAGCGCAAGGTCATCGCCTGGATGCAGAACCGCATCGGGCCGGACAAAGCGGGCCCGAAGGGCTTGCTGCAGACCCTGGCCGACGGCATCAAGCTGTTCTTCAAGGAAGATCTCATTCCCGAAAAGAGCGACCGCTTCGTCTTCAAGCTGGCGCCGTACCTGGCGTTCGTGCCGGCCTTCCTGGTGTGGGCCGTCATCCCCCTCGGCGGCAACTTCGCCAACGGCCGCGACGGCACCGTGGAGATCCTCGGGAAGGCCACCAAGCTGCAATTGGCCGACCCGCCGGTGGGTGTGCTGCTGCTCCTCGCGCTCAGCAGCATCGCGGTGTACGGCATCATGCTGGCCGGCTGGTCCAGCGGCTCGAAGTACCCACTGCTCGGCTCGGTGCGTGCGTCCGCACAGATGGTCAGCTACGAGGCCGCCCTCGGCCTCAGCCTGGCCACGGTCATCCTCATCGCCGGCACGCTGAGCACCAGCGGCATCGTCGCCGCCCAGAGCAGCCTCGGCCGCTGGCACGTCATCGCCACCGGTGTGGTGCCGTTCGCCATCTTCCTCATCGCCGCCACGGCGGAGCTCAACCGGCCCCCGTTCGACCTCGTGGAGGCCGAACAGGAGCTCGTCGGCGGGTTCAACACCGAGTACTCCAGCATCCGCTTTGCGCTGTTCTTCCTGGCCGAGTTCATGAACACGATCACGATGAGCGGCGTCATCGTCACCCTGTTCTTCGGCGGCCCGCAGCCGGTGCGGGTGCACATCGGCAGCTTCGAACGCGACGACATCCTCAACGTGCTCGGGCCGTTCAGTGGCACCGTGTGGCTGCTGCTGAAGGTGCTGGTGTTCCTGTACATCTATGTGTGGTTCCGGGCCACCCTGCCCCGCCTGCGCTACGACCAGCTGATGAACCTCGGCTGGAAGATCATGATCCCGCTGGCGCTCGGTTGGTTCATGCTGCTCGCCGGCTTCCGCATCGGCCAGGACGAAGGCTGGAACCGCTGGGTCGTCGGTCTCGTCGGCCTCGTGGTCATCGGCGCCAGCGCCTGGCTGCTGTCGCTGGCCACAAAGGTCTCTGCCCGCAACCGTGAACGAGAGGGGGCGATGTTCTGATGGGGTACCTCGACGGATTCGTAGTCACCTTCAAGCAGCACCGCTTCATGGGTGGCCAACTGGCCACCACGCCGTACTCCGGCGGCCGTGTCGCCAAGAAGGGCAAGAAGGTCGAAGGGCGCGACGAGAAGATCGCCAAGCCCGAACGCATGCACGGCCGCCATGTGCTCAACCGGTACGACGACGGCATGGAGAAGTGCATCGGCTGTGAGCTGTGCGCCGGCGTCTGCCCGGCCAAGTGCATCCATGTGCGCGGCGCGGACAACGACCCGCAGAACCCCACGTCGCCGGGCGAGCGCTTCGGCTTCGTCTACGAGATCAACTACCTGCGCTGCATCCACTGCGACATGTGTGTGGAGGCCTGCCCGACGGAAGCGATCACCGAGAGCAAGCTGTTCGAGTTCAGCTTCACCTCGCGGCGCGACGCCGTCTACACCAAGGCCGAGCTCGTGGTCGGCGACGACGGCAAGCCCAAGCAGCTCCCCTGGGAGGACTGGCGCGCCGGTGAGGACGTCCACACCAGCGGCTGGATGCGGGCCACGGCGGCCGGCGGCGACGCCGACTTCGTCGGGCAGGTGGGCTGGAGCACCGAACTCGGCTACGGCATCCGTGCCGCCGAACCGCGGCAGGCCGAAGCGGACACGGCCACCAAGACCGTGAAGGCGGTGCACCGCTGATGGAGCTGTTCGTGTTCATCTGTGCCACGGCGATGGTGCTGGTCGGTGCGATGGGTGTCATCACCCGCACCCATCCGGTGCACGCCGCGCTCAGCCTGATCCTCACCCTGTTCGGGGTGGCGGTGCACTTCGTCGCCCTCGCTGCGGACTTCCTGGCCGCGGTGCAGGTCATCGTCTATGCCGGCGCGATCGTGGTGCTGTTCCTGTTCGTGATCATGCTGCTCGGCGTGGACAAGGCCGAAGACCTGCGCATCGAGCCGTTCAAGGTGCAGCGGCCGGTGGCGGCGGTGGTCGGTGTGGCCATCATCTCCCTGCTCGGCATGGCCATCCTCGCCGTGCGCGATGTGCCGGCCCCGGCCAGCCACAACAACGAGTCCGTCCAGGCCGCGGTGGACGCCGGTGGTCACGACGGCAACATCCGGGCCCTCGCACGCGACCTGTTCAGCGACCATGTGCTCGCCTTCGAGCTCACCTCGGTGCTGCTGGTGATCGCCGTGGTCGGCACCGTCATCCTCGCCCGCAAGCCGCGAAAGGGTGAGCTGGCATGATCGCCTCCCTCCCTCAGGTCACCACCACCTACTACCTGCTGCTCGCCGCGGTGCTGTTCGCCATCGGCGTGTTCGGGGTGATGGTGCGCCGCAACCCGCTGGTGCTGTTCATGTGCATCGAGCTGATGCTCAACGCCGTCAACCTCACGTTCGTGGCGTTCGCCAAGCGCGCCGGCGATGTCGGCGGCGAGACCACCGTGTTCTTCGTGATGGTCGTGGCGGCCGCGGAAGTGGTGGCCGGCCTGGGCATCATCGTCGCCATCCTCCGTCGCCGGCCGAACGCCACCACCGACGATCTCGCCGAGTTGAAGGGTTGATGTGATGCTCGACATCGCCTGGCTCATTCCTGCGCTGCCGCTGGCCGGCTTCCTGTTGATCCTGCTGTTCGGGCGCAAGCTCGGCGACCCGAAGGCCGGCTACTTCGCCACCTCGATGGTCGGCGCCAGCTTCCTCGTCACGGTCGGGGTGTTCTTCGACCTGATGTCGCAGGACGCCGAGGAGCGCGCCAACAACGTCGTCACCCTGTTCTCCTGGGTGCCGATCGCCGGCAAGAGCATCGACATGGCCTTCCTGGTGGACCCACTGAGCATCACCATGTGCCTGTTCGTCACCGGCATCGGCTCGTTGATCCACCTCTACGCCGTCGGCTACATGCACGGCGACCCGAGGTTCAGCAAGTTCTTCCTCTACCTCAACCTGTTCGCCTTCAGCATGCTGATGCTGGTGCTCGGCTCGAACCTGCTGGTCACCTTCCTCGGCTGGGAGGGCGTGGGCACCTGCTCGTACTTCCTCATCAGCTTCTGGCACGAGAAGGACAGTGCGGCCACCGCCGGCAAGAAGGCGTTCGTCACCAACCGTGTCGGCGACTGGGGCTTCATGATGGCGATGTTCTTCGCCTTCTGGGCCATCGGCTCGATCAACTACCTCGACCTCAGCGCCAGCGCGGAAGGGCTCACCAAGTCCACCGCTACGGCCATCGCCCTGTTCGCCTTCATCGGCGCCTGTGGCAAGAGCGCCCAGCTGCCCCTCTACCTGTGGCTGCCGGACGCGATGGAAGGCCCCACACCGGTGTCGGCCCTCATCCACGCAGCCACAATGGTGACGGCGGGGGTGTTCCTGATGGTGCGCCTCAACGGTGTGCTGGCCGTCGCCGCCGAGTACGCCGGCTGGGTCATCGCCATCGTCGGTTTGGCCACCGCCCTGTTCGCCGCCACCGTCGCAGTGGCGCAGAACGACATCAAGAAGGTGCTGGCGTACTCCACCGTCAGCCAGCTCGGGTACATGTTCCTTGCGGTCGGCTCGGGTGCCTATGTGGCGGCCATCTTCCACATGGTCACCCACGCGTTCTTCAAGGCGCTGCTGTTCCTCGGGTCCGGCTCGGTCATCCACGGCATGCACCACGAGCAGGACATGCGCCGCATGGGCGCGCTGCGCAAGCTGATGCCGGTCACGGCGATCACGTTCATCATCGGCTGGCTGGCGATCGCCGGTGTGCCGCCGTTCGCCGGCTTCTGGAGCAAGGACGAGATCCTGCTGTTCGCCTACGACAAGAGCCCGGTGCTCTACTTCTTCGGCCTCGTCACCGCCCTGCTCACCGCCTACTACATGACCCGTCAGGTGATCATGGTGTTCTTCGGCGAGGCCCGCTGGCACGACGCCCACGAAGAGCACGGCGCGCACGGCGATTTCACGCCGCACGAGAGCCCCAAGGTGATGCTGCTGCCGCTGGTGGTGCTGGCCGGCCTGAGCATCGTCGGCGGGCTCATCCAGCTGCCGTTCAGTGCGGACGTCCATTTCCTTGAGCACTGGCTGGAACCCGTCGTCCACCATGGTGAGCACCACCTGTCCACCGGCGCCGACGATCTCAAGTACGTGCTGATGGCCGTGGCCGTGGTGGTGGCGCTGGCCGGTATCGCCGCCTCGATCGCCGTCTACGCCAAGCACAAGGCGAAGCCGATCGAGCCGGACATCCTGGCCAACGGCTGGTACTACGACCAGACGGTCAGCTCGTTCATGGGTGGCCCCGGCCGCGCTGCCTTCGACGGGGTGGCCCTGGCGGATGCCAAGGTCGTCGACGGGGCGGTGAACGGCGCCGGCAGGCTGGTGCAGCTGGCAGCCGGGCAGGCCCGCAAGGTCCAGAGCGGCAATGTGCGCAACTACGCCGCTGCCATCGGTGTCGGGGTCACGCTGCTCCTCGGCTGGTTCGTCATCGTTCGGGGTCTGCTGTGATCGACTTCCCCATCCTCACCCTGCTGGTGCTGTTGCCGGCCATCGGCGCCGGTGCAGTGGCGCTCATCGCCGAGCGCCGCCAGGAGCTCGTCAAGCTGACGGCGCTGCTGAACAGTGTGCTCACCGGCGGCATGTCGCTGTGGGTGCTGTTCGCCTTCGACAAGGGCAACGCCGACTTCCAGCTCGTCTCCAAGCACTCCTGGATCTCGCCGTGGGGCATCTCCTGGCACCTCGGTGTGGACGGCATCTCGCTGTTCCTCGTGGTGCTCACGGGCCTGCTGTTCCCGCTGGTGATCGCCGGCATCGACCCGCACAAGAACCACAAGCGCTACCTGGCCTGGATGCTGCTGCTGCAGGCCGGCGTGATGGGCTCGTTCCTGGCGCTGGACATGTTCCTGTTCTTCGTCTTCTTCGAGATCGTGCTCGTGCCGATGTACTTCCTCATCGGCGGCTGGGGCTACGAGGGGCGGGTCTACGCCGCAACCAAGTTCTTCCTGTTCACGATGATCGGCTCGGCGTTCATGCTGGTCGGCATGATCGCCACCGCGGTCATCGCCGGCAACAAGCTGGGCCATGTCACCTTCGACCTCGTGGAGCTGACGACCAGCGACGTCGGCATGGCAGCCTCCACGGGCCGTTGGCTGTTCCTCTCGTTCGCCATCGCCTTCGCGGTGAAGGTGCCGCTGTTCCCGCTGCACACCTGGCTACCGGATGCCCACACCCAGGCGCCCACGGGCGGCTCGGTCATCCTGGCCGGCGTGCTGCTGAAGATGGGCACCTACGGCCTGTTGCGCTTCGGGGTGTTCCTCTTCCCGGAGGCCGCGGTGTGGGCCCGCCCGGCGTTCCTCACCCTGGCTGTCGTCGGCATCCTCTGGGGTGCCATCGCCGCCACGATGCAGAAAGACCTGAAGCGGGTCGTGGCGTACTCGTCCGTGGCCCACCTCGGGTTCATCGTGCTCGGTACGTTCGCCCTCACCGCCGGCGCGATCACCGGTGGCGTGTTGCAGAACATCAGCCACGGTGTCAGCACCGGTGCGCTGTTCATCCTCGTGGGCATGATCTACGAGCGCCGCCACACCCGCGAGATCGCGGCGCTGAAGGGCTTGCAGAAGGTGGCGCCGGTGTTTGCCGCGGTGTTCACGATCGTGATGCTCAGCAGCATCGGCGTGCCCGGGCTGAACGGCTTCGTCGGCGAGTTCATGGTGCTGATCGGCTCGTTCGGTTCGGCCCGCTGGTGGGTTGTCGTGGCTGCCACCGGCGTGATCCTCGCTGCCCTGTATCTGCTGTGGGCGTACCAGCGGGTGTTCCACACCGAGCCGGACGACGCCAACAAGGGCTTCGCCGAGCTGAAGTGGAGCGAAGGCATGCTGCTGCTGCCGTTCATCGCCGCCATCGTGTTCACCGGCGTCTACCCGAAGCCGATGCTCGACCGCATCGAGCCCGCGGTGAACCGGCTGATGGAGCGGGTCGAACTGGTGGGCAAGTGGGACGCCCCCGAGCCTGCCGAGGTCCATGTCGAGCACGAGGGCGATGAGGCGGAGACCGAAGAGGCCACGTCGGAAGAGGGTGAGGGCTGATGCTCGCCGAAACCTTGCAAGGCCCCAGCGTCGACTGGTTCTCCCTCAGCCCGCTGCTGGTGCTGCTCGGCGGGGCAATGGTGCTGCTCGTGGTCGGTGCGCTCACCCCGCAATGGCCGAAGCGGCTTTACGCCCTGTGCACGGCTGCGGTGGCCCTGACCAGCGGGGTGCTCACGGTCGTGCTGTGGCACCAGGTGGACCGTGAAGGCGCCACCACCCTCGTCGGCGACGCGATGCACCTGGACAAGTTCGCCCTGTGGGTGACGTTCACGATCTCCGTGGCCCTCCTGCTGGCGGCGTTCGTCACCGACGGCTACCTCCGTCGTGAAGGCCTGGACGGGCCGGAGATCTACGCCCTGTTCATGCTGGCGGCCATCGGCGGCATCGTGATGGGTGCGGCCAACGACCTGATCGTGCTGTTCCTCGGGCTGGAGATCCTCTCCATCGCTCTGTATGTGCTGGCGGCGTCGCACCGCAAGCGCATCGAGAGCCAGGAGAGCGGCCTCAAGTACTTCATCCTCGGCGGGTTCTCCTCCGCCGTGCTGCTCTACGGCGTGGCCTTGCTGTACGGCGCCACCGGCAGCACCAACATCTCGCGCATCACCGAGGCCTTCGCCTCCACCGTGCGGCTGGACAGCAGCGACGATGCGCTGGTGCTGGCCGGTGTGGCGTTGCTGCTGGTCGGCCTGATGTTCAAGGTGGCAGCGGTGCCGTTCCACTTCTGGGCGCCGGACGTGTACCAGGGGGCCCCCACTCCGGTCACGGCGTTCATGGCGTCCGCGGCCAAGGCTGCAGCGTTCGCCGCCATGTTGCGGGTGCTGATGCAGGCGCTGCCCTGGTGGAGCGACGACTACCGGCCGGTGGTCTGGACGATCACGGTGCTCACCCTCGTCGGCGGCGCCGTGATGGCCGTGGTGCAGACGAATGTGAAGCGCATGCTGGCGTTCTCCTCGGTCAGCCACGCCGGCTTCATGCTCGTCGGCGTGGAAGCCGCCGTGCAGTCGATCCGGCCAGGTGCCGGCCTCCTCGGTTCCACCGGGGTCCAGTCCGTTCTGGCCTACACGCTGATCTATGCCGTGCTGGTGCTCGGCACCTTCGGTGTGGTCACTGCCGTCGGGCGCACCGGTGATGGTGCCACCGACCTCGCCGGGTTCCGTGGCCTCGGCCGCACCAAGCCGGTGCTGGCGCTGAGCATGACGGTGCTGCTCCTGGCCCAAGCGGGTGTGCCGCTCACCAGCGGGTTCATCGCCAAGTTCGGGGTCATCCGCGCTGCCGTGGAAGAGAAGAGCTACGCCGTGGCGATCATCGCCATGGTGGCCGCGGTGATCGCCGCCTACCTGTACCTGCGGATCATGATCAGCATGTGGATCTCGGACCCCGAGGCCGGCGACGACGATCGTGAAGCCGTGCGGGTGCCGGCGCTGTTGGGCGTGGCCATCGGGCTGTCGGTGGCCTTCACGCTGGCCGTCGGGTTCTACCCGAGCCCGCTGCTCGACATCGTTCCCTGACGCAACAGCAGGTCTGGTCAAGGCCCCTCAGCGCGCGCATCTGTGCGCACCGGGTGAGGAAGTACGTGCGTCGGCGCCCGCCGTGTGCTAAACGAGCACTGTGAAGCGTACGGGAGCGTTCATGATCATGGCCGCGGCGTGTCTCACGTCGCTTGCGGTCCAGGGCACGGTGCGGGCGGGCGCGGCACCGCGCACCGCGGCGCCGCAGGGGGTTGCCACGCCGGCGATCCCGATGGAGGGCGAGGGGTATGTGGCCCTCACCCCGGCCCGCCTGCTGGACACACGTGCCACCGGCCTCACCGTGGACGGGCAGTTCCAGGCGGGTGGAGCACTCGGTGCCGCCGGTGTCATCGAGCTGACGGTGCTCGACCGCGGCGGTGTGCCGGCCTCCGGTGTGGCCGCGGTCGTCCTGCAGCTCACCAGCACCGGCGCCACTCAGCGCAGCTGGATCTCCGTGTTCGCCCACGGCACTCCCGGCCCGGCGACATCCAACCTCAACCCGGTCCCTGGGCAGGTGCGCAGCAACCTGGTCATCGCCCCGGTCGGCGACGACGGCAAGGTGGATCTGTGGAATGCCGACGGTTCGGTCCAGGTCATCGCCGATGTTCAGGGCTGGGTGCCGTCGGAGGCCACGTTCACCCCGGTCACGCCGGCCCGCCTGCTCGACACGCGCACCAGCGGTCCGAAGTTGGCCGCGAACGCAACTCGCGTCGTCCCGGTCGCCGGCATCGGTGACGTTCCCGAGGACGGTGTCGGTGCGGTGGCGGTCAACCTCACGGCCGTCAACGGCTCGATTCGCACCTGGCTGACCGCCTACCCGACCGGCACGGCGCGCCCCTCGACCTCCAACCTCAACGTCAACGGGCCCGCCCCGGAGGCCAACCTGGTGATCGTCCCGTTGGGGGAGGACGGCAGCATCACGCTGCACAACGCGCTCGGCAACGTCGACGCGATCGTGGACGTGCTCGGCTGGTTCCCCGCCGGCCGCACCTTCACCCCCATCGACGGCGAGCGCGTCATCGACACCCGCCCAGGCGACCCGGTCCCCGCAGGAGGAACCGTCACGGTGGACGCCGATGCGGTGCCGGGAGTGCCTGCGTTCGGCGTGGGCGCGCTGGTGTTCAACCTCACCGCCCTGAACTCCACGGCGCCGACCTGGTTGACCGCGTACCCTGCCGGTGCACCGCTGCCGGTGGGCTCCAATGCCAACCCGCGAACGACTGCCGTCACCGCCAACCTGGTGATCGCCAAGCTCAACGCCGATGGTGAGGTCACCATCCGCAATGCCAACGGCAGCGTGGACATCCTCGTGGACGTGGTCGGCTGGTTCCCCAGCGACGTCAGTTCGGCGATCGACGAAGCCACGATCACCGAGGACGACGGGCCGACGATGATCGACGTGCTCGACAACGACAGCGACGCAGATGGGCGCCCGCTCGGCATCGAAGGTGTCAATCAGCCGGCGCACGGCACCGTGGTGATCGCCGTGGACCGCCAGACCCTGACCTACGAACCCGACGCGGACTACTGCAACGTGCCGCCGGGTGGCGCAGCGGCGGACTCCTTCCCGTACTGGGCGTACGGCGGGCCCGTCTCACAGGTGAGCGTGTTCGTCACGTGTGTGGACGACGCTCCGGTGGCGGTGGCCGACACTGCCACCGTCGCTGAGGACGGCCAGGTGACCGTGACGGTGCGCGGCAACGACACCGACGTGGACGGCGGCACGATGGAGCTCACGGCGGTGACCCAGGGAGCGAACGGCTCCGTCGTCATCGACGGCACCAGCGGCGACCCGATCTACACACCGAACTCCGAGTTCTGCAACACGCCCCCGGGCACCACGCTGGACACGTTCACCTACACCCTCAACGGCGGCTCCACCGCCACGGTGACGGTCACCGTGAACTGTGTCGACGACCCGCCGGCGGCGGTGGACGACGACGTCACGATCCCCGAGGACAACGGCCCGGAGGTGTTGACGGCGCGTGCCAACGACACGGACATCGACGGTGGGCCCAAGGTCGTCGCGAGCGTCGGCGCGGCAGCGCACGGCGACACCTGGATCCTCGACGGCGACCCCGGCTACACGCCGGTCGCCAACTACTGCGGCCCTGACGAGTTCGACTACACGCTCAACGGTGGCTCGACGGCCACCATCTCGATCACCGTCACCTGCATCGACGACGCCTCACACGCCGTCGCCGACACCGCCACGATGGACGAGGACGCCGGCGCCACCACGATCTCGGTGCGCGGCAACGACACCGATATCGACGGCCCGGTGGAGCCGGTCGGCCTGGCCACCGACCCGGCCCATGGCACGACGGCGCTCACCAACGCCGGTGCCGACCTCACCTACGCGCCCGACGCCAACTACTGCGGCTCGGACACCTTCAGCTACACGCTGGCCGGTGGCTCCACGGCCACCGTCACGGTGACCGTGACCTGCCTGGACGACGCCCCGCTGGCCATCGACGACGCGGCCACCGTGGCGGAGGATGCCGCGGCGACGGCCGTGGACGTTCTGGCGAACGATACGGATGTCGACGGTGGGCCGATCTCGATCTCCTCCGTCGTGCAGCCGACCTCTGGCACCGTGGTCATCACCGGTGGCGGCACCGGCCTGACGTACCAGCCGAACGAGAACGTCTGCGGCGCGGACAGCTTCACCTACAACCTCAGCCCGGGCGGCAACACCGCCACGGTCACGGTCACCGTCACGTGCGTCGACGACGTCCCGGTGCCGACGGCTGACGAGGCCACGGTGGACGAGGACTCCAGCGCCACGTCGATCGACGTGCTCGCCAACGACGCCGACTTCGACGGCGGGCCGAAGCTGGTCGTGTCCGTGGGCGACCCTGCGGGCGGCACTGCGGCGGTCACCAACGGCGGTGACGACATCAGCTACACACCCGATGCCGACTTCTGCGGCGACGACGTCTTCAACTACGAGGTCACCGGCGGCACGTTCGCTCAGGTCACAGTCCACGTCACGTGCATCGACGATGCGTCGGTGGCCGTGAACGACAACGCAGGCGTCGACGAGGACTCGGGCACCACCGCCCTCGACGTACGCAGCAACGACACCGACATCGACTCCGTGGTCGAGTTCATCGCCTCCGTCACCACACCGCTGCACGGCTCGGCTGCGGTCGCGATCGGCAACATGGAAGTGAACTACCAACCCGCCGACGACTACTGCGGCGCGGACTCCTTCACCTACACGCTCACCGGTGGCTCGACGGCCACGGTGTCGGTGACGGTCACCTGCGTCGACGACGCGCCGATCGCCAACGCTGACGGGCTGACCGTTGACGAGGACGCTGCGGCCGCTGGCGTGGACGTGCTCGACAACGACAGCGACATCGACGCCGGCCCGATCGCCGTCGACTCGGTGAGCGACCCTGCCCACGGCACGACGGCGCTCGACGAGGGCGTGGTCACCTACCAGCCGGACGCGGACTACTGCGGCCCGGACTCCTTCACCTACACACTGACCCCCGGTGGCTCGACCACCACCGTGAACGTCACCGTCACCTGCATCGACGACGCGCCGATCGCTGTCGACGACGACGCCGAGGTGGACGAGGACGCAGTGGACGCCACCGTGTTCGTGCTCGCCAACGACACCGACATCGATGGTGGTCCGAAGCTGGTCACGTCGGTGAGCGGCGTCACGGGTGGCACCGCGAGTGTCGCCCCCGGCGGCGGCACCGTGCTCGTCACCCCCACCGCCGACCTGTGCGGGCTCGACGCGATGACGTTGACCTACGAGATCACCGGTGGCAGCACTGCCACTGCCACCGTCGACGTCAACTGCATCGACGATGCGCCAGTGGCGGTGGACGACAGTGCCACGGTCAACGAGGACGCCTCGGCCTCGGTGATCGACGTGCTGGACAACGACACCGACGTGGACGCCGGCCCGATCGAGATCGACGGCTTCACCGATCCGCTCCACGGGTCTGTCGGCCCGGGCGTCGGCGGCACGCTGACCTACACGCCGGACGGCGACTACTGCGGCGCCGACTCGTTCGACTACACGATCCTGCCGGGTGGTTCGACGGCCACGGTCACCATCACCGTGACCTGCATCGACGACCTGTCGGTGGCGGAACCGGACACGGCCAGCGTGGATCAGGACGCCGCGGCCACCGCCATCGACGTGCTCGGCAACGACACCGACGTGGAGGACGACCCGCGGATCATCCTCAGCGTCACCCAGCCGACCCACGGCGAGGTCGTGATCACCGGCCTCGGGGCGGGGCTGACGTACCAGCCCGACCTCGGCTACTGCAACACCCTCGCCGGCCCGACCACCGACGACTTCACCTACACGCTCGTGGGCGGTTCCTCCACGACCGTGGCGATGACGGTGGTCTGCCCCGACGACCCGCCGACCGCCGTGGACGACGACGCCACGCTCACCGAGGACGATCCCAGCGGGGTCATCTCCGTGCTCCTCAACGACACCGACACCGACGGCGGCCCGATGACCGTGGACTCGGTCACCCAGCCCTCGGCGGGCACGGTGAACATCGAGCCGGGTGGCACGGCGGTCCGTTACTTCCCGCCGGCCGACTACTGCAACCAGCCGGGCACGCCCACGACGTTCACCTACACGCTCGCGCCGGGCTCGAGCACGGCCAACGTCGTCGTGAACGTGAACTGCGTCGACGACAACCCGGTCGCGCAGGACAACAGCGCCCCGGTGACCGAGGACTCGGGTGTCAACTTCCTCAACGTGCTGGCCAACGACCTGGACGTCGACGCGGGGCCGATCTCGATCAGTTCGGTCACCCAGCCGGGCCACGGCACGGCGGCGATCACCGGCGGTGGTACGGGCGTGAGCTACGAGCCGGACCCCAACTACTGCAACTCGGTGGCCGGCCCCGACGACACCTTCACCTACACGCTGAGCCCGGGCGGTTCCACCGCAACCGTGGGCGTCACCGTCACATGCGTGGACGACAACCCGATCGCCGTGGCTGACTCCACCACCGTCACCGAAGACGATGCCGCGACTGCAGTCGACGTGCTGGCGAACGACAACGACGTGGACGGCGGGCCGATGTCCATCACGTCGGTCACCCAGCCGGCCAACGGCACCGTGGTGATCACCGGTGGCGGCACGGGCCTGACGTACGTGCCGGCCGCGAACTTCTGCGGGAGCAACTCCTTCACGTACACGCTGACCCCGGGTGGCTCGGCCGCGTCGGTCTCCGTCACGGTCACATGCGTGGACGACGCTCCGACCGCAGTGGCGGACGCGGCGACGGTGGTGGAGGACTCGCCGGCCACGGCCGTACCCGTCCTCACCAACGACACTGACGTCGACGCCGGCCCGAAGTCGATCCAGTCCGTCACCCAGCCGGCCAACGGCACCGTGGTGATCACCGGCGGCGGCACCGGCCTCACCTACACGCCTCACGCCGACTACTGCAACAACCCGCCAGGCTCGACGCTCGACACGTTCACCTACACGCTCACGCCAGGCGGCTCGACAGCCACCGTGTCGGTGACCGTGACGTGCGTGGACGACCCGCCGGTGGCGATCGCGCACTCCTACAGCGGCGTGGCCAACATGCGCATCGACATTCCTGCGGGCAGCGGCCTGCTCAGCGGCACGTACGACGTCGACGGCCCCGCGCCCCTGTCGGTGGGCACCGTCAGCGGCACCACACCGGCCGGCGGAGTGGTCAGCCACAACGCCACCACGGGGGCGTTCTCCTTCACCCCGCCTCCGGGCACCACCGGCAACGTCACCTTCACCTACACCGTGTGCGACGCCACCGCCCCGACTGCGGTGTGCTCGGCCGCGGCCACGGTGACCGTGAACGTGAACTCCAACGCGATGGTGTGGTTCGTCGACGACAGCGCGTCCGCGGGCGGCGCCAACGGCACCCTGGACCACCCGTTCACGAGCCTCTCGGCGCTGCAGGCGGACGCCAAGTTCATCGCCTCCACGAACCGGCGGATCTTCGTGTTCGGAGGGTCCTACAACACCGGGTTCACCATGCCGTCCGACGTCCGGCTGTACGGCCAGGAGCACAGCGCCCCCGACTCGTTCGACGACACGATGGGCATCACTGTGGTGACCGGCCTGCAGACACGACC
>JBPOIX010000342.1:0-14994 GCA_052034175.1 Actinomycetota bacterium | reverse complement strand
GGTCATCGGGGTCTCCTGTCGTGGCGTAGGCGCCGGGGAACGAGGGGCCAGTCTGCCGCACCGGGCACCGATCGACCGACGCGGCACGGCCGGCCCTGGCGTGGCGCAGACAGCCCTCGGTAACGTGCCGGAGATGACAACCGTGGTGCTCACCGTTCTCGGCGACGACCGACCGGGCCTGGTGGAGGCGCTTGCCGGCCTCCTCTCCGATCAGGGCGGAAGCTGGAACCGCAGCGAGATGGCCCGGCTGGGCGGCAAGTTCGCCGGCATCGTCGAAGCCTCCGTGCCGGACGGCGCGCTCGATGCCGTGCGCGCCGGGCTGGATCGGCTGGCGGTCGATGGGCTGCACACCACGCTGTCCGTCACCGACGCCGCCGCGGAACCGGCGGGCGAGCGCGTCTTCCTGTCGCTGGTGGGCACCGACCAGCCGGGCCTGGTGCACGCCGTAGCCGGTGCCCTGGCTGCGGTGGGGGCCAGCATCGAAGAGCTCGGCACCTCGGTCACCGACGCGCCGATGGCCGGCGGCACGATGTTCGAGGCCAGCGCCGTCGTGGTGCTTCCCGAGGGCGTCAGCCGGTACGACGTGCAGGACCGCCTGGAGGCACTGGCCGCGCACCTGATGGTCGACATCGCCGTCGAAGGCTGAGCCGAGGGCGGCACCGCGCGCCGAGAGCCAGCGGTAGTTTGCGGGCATGGCCCCGGTCGCACGTCACCCCACCGTGTGGCGGAGCGCGGCCCTCGTCCTGGCTGTCGCCGCGGTCGTTCCGTTCGTCGGGCGCGGGGGCACCCTGTCGGCGGGAGCCACCTTCCATTTCGCGCTCATCGGCGATGTGCCGTACACCACCGCGGACTCGGCACACCTGCCGGCCCTCGTCACCGACATCAACAACGACGCGCAGGTTGCGCTCGTTGCTCACGCCGGCGACATCAAGAACGGCAGCACCACCTGCGCCACTGCCGAGTTGCAGGCGCGCTTCGAGGCGTTCCAGGCGTTCGACGACGCCTTCTGGTACACGCCCGGCGACAACGACTGGACCGACTGCCATCGGGCCACACCTGCGTCGAACCCGATCGAACGCCTGGCTGCGCTGCGCGGCATCTTCTACCCGAACCCTGCGCAGACCACTGGCGGTGCACCGCGCCCGGTCGAGTCGCAGGCGTCCGACCCCGCGCACTCGGCGTTCGTGGAGAACACGATGTTCCACGAACAGTGCGTCACGTTCGGCGCGATCCATGTGGTGGGCAGCCTCAACGGCACGGAGCCATGGGTCGGCGAGTCCCCCGCCCAGACCCTCGAGCGGGAGGCTGCGGCAACGGCCCGGTCTGCCGCCAACGAGGCCTGGATCGACGAGGTGTTCGACGCCGCGAGCGCTCGCGGCAGCGACGGCGTGTTCCTGCTGATGCAGGCTGCTCCGTCGAGCTCGGCACCGTTCGCTGCCGTGCGCGCCCGGATCGTGGCACGGGCGCAGGAGTTCGCCGGGCCGGTGATCGTGGCCCACGGCGACGGCCATGTGTACACCGTGACACCGAACTACCTGGGCCTGGCGAACGTGACCCGCTGGGAGACGTACGGCGCGGCCGGCGCCACGAACCAGTGGATCAAGGTCGCGGTGGACTGTGGCTCGCCCACGATCTTCAGCCACACCACGGTCATCACCGGCACCACGCCCAACCCCACGACCAGCACCTCGTCCAGCACGTCCAGCACGTCCAGCAGCGTGCCGGGGCCGACGGGCGGCATCGGAGTGGCCAGCGCCACTCAGACCGCAGAGCGCCTCTCGGGAACGACGACGTCGGAGGGCTGACGGGCAGGGCCGGCCGCCGACGGTGCCATGATGCCGACGTGAACCGCATCGAGATCGAGATCAAGCTGAACCGCGATCGCTCCTGGCTGCTGGAGAGATTGGCAGCGATGGAGGAGGCCGAGTTGCGCGCGCCGCGCACGTTCAGCGAGCACGACCCCGAGAGCCGATGGTCGCATCTCGATCACTTCGTCCACACCACGCTGATCGAGCGCAACTGGAACGCGATGTTCCGTCGTCACCTTGGTGGAGAGCGGGGGATGGAACGGCGCGTGCGCGACGACGGCTCACCCCAGTCGATGGACGAGATCATGGCCGGGGTGCATGCGTGGACCGAGGAGTGGAAACGTGAGCACGCAGGCAAGCCGCTGGACGAGTTGGTGCGCCTCGGCCTTGCGGTCCGGGCCGACACGCTGGCCCTGTTGGCGGAGCTGACGGACGACGAACTGGCCTCGAAGATCCCCGGCGCTCCGTGGGCCGACGGCACCGTCGGCGGCATCATGGCCGCCAACGCAGATCACGGACGCATGCACTGGGCCTGGGCCACCGAAGACCCGGTGGGCGCCGCCGGGTGAAGGGCCGCTGACGACCACGACAGCTGTGGGTTAGGGTCTGGCACAACTTGCCAACGACGGGAGATCGACATGGCTCGAGGTATGGGTGTGGCCGCGCTGTGCGCAGGAGTTCTGGCGACCCTTGGTTCGCCCGGTGTCAGCGACGCGGGCAACCCGAGCGGCGCCGCCATCTCGCTCACACAGACGGCGATGATCGACACCGGCAGCGACGTGTGCGGTGCGCAGACCTCACTCACCGTCGCCGCCGGCACGACCGTGCGCTTCTGCTACACGGTCCTCAACACTGGCTCGGTCACGCTGGATTCGCACACGGCCTTCGGCGACTTCGACGGGGCCGTGCTCACCGACTTCGCCTACAGCCTTGCTCCCGGAGCCTCGGCGTTCATGACCTCCACGGAGGTCATCAACGCCGACACCACCAACCTCGGCACCTGGATCGCCACCAACGATGCCAACGACATGGCCCAGTCCACGTCGTCGCTCACGGTCACCCTTCTCGACACCCAGCACAGCGCTTCCGGCGTCGTCTCGTCGGTCGTCAACGCCCAGTCGGCCTGCTCGCTCAACATCCAGGCCACGGTGGACAACGGGGGCGACAATGCCGCCACCTTCACCATCCACTCGGCCACTCGACCCGCGGGGGTCGGCTTTTCCAGCGTCACCACCTACATCGGCTTTCCCGAAGGCAACTTCGCGTTCGACGATTTCGACGTGCCACTGGGTGGCAACCTCAACGGCACGTACACGTTCACCGTCACCAAGACCAGCGGCGACGGCACGAACGGGGTCACCAACCCGATCACCGTCACCGTCGAAGTGACGGATCTGCCGGCGTGCGGGCAGCACGCTGCCACGGTGAGCCTCTCCTCCAGCAGCGCCTGCTCGTTGAACTTGGCCGTCCAGGTGCTCGACGGCTCGGGCGATGTCGGCACCTACACGGTGAACCAGGCAACTCGCCCCGCAGGCATCAGCAGTTCCACCGTCACCACCTACATCGGGTTTCCCGCAGGCTCGTACGCCTTCGACAACTTCACGGCAGAGCCGGGTGAAAGCCTCAACGGCACCTACACGTTCACCGTCACCAAGACGGCTGGCACCACCGGCGGGATCGAAAACCCGATCACGGTGGAGTACGTCGTCAGTGGGCTGCCGACGTGTGGTGTGCGCGTGATCATCGAAAAGACCACCAACGGCGGCGCAGGCGGCCCGTTCCAGTTCACGGTACGCGAAGGCGTCGAGGGCGAGAACCTCGTGGCCGAGCCGAGCGGCAGCACCAGCGAAGCGGGTACGCCGACGGAGATGTACGACGAGTACCTGCCGGCCGGCTTCTACCGCGTCGCCGAACTGTTCACCGTCGGCGACCCCTCGGACACCAGCACCTGGGACGCCGGCGACGGCTTCTTCCCCGGCGAGATGCTCTGCACCGTCAGCGGCCTCGATGGTGAGTCGGAGAACACCGCGCAGCCCACCAGCAACGGCATCACTGGCCTCGGCTCCAACCTCGAAAACGGCGAGACGATGCATTGCTTCGTCGAGAACGATGCTCCCGCCTCGATCACGATCAGCAAGAGTTCTCCGTCGAACGAGCTCTCACCGTCGTTCGCCTTCACGGGCGACTTCGCGTTCGATCTCGCCGTGGGTGAGTCGCAGACGTTCGACAGCCTGGAAGCGGGCGGCTACGAGTTCACCGAGGCCGAGACCGCAGGGTGGAGCCTCACCTCGATCGACTGTGGCGAGGCCGACTACAAGGTCGATCTGGAGAACGGCTCGATCTTCGTCGGGGTGGACCCGGGCGACACGGTCGAGTGCGAGTTCGTCAACACCGCGGACGAGGTGACCCCCACCACGGACGACAACGGCTCGGGCAACCCCACCACCACCCGGTCGCGAGGCCTGCCGGCCACGGGTGGGGCGGGCAGCATCACCATCGCGGTACTCGCCCTCGGGCTGGTGTTCGTCGGCACCGCCCTCGCATTCACCCGCCGCCGCGCCACGCGCTAGTCGAACGCACCGGCGCGGACGCAGAGCGTCCGCGCCGGCAGCGATGTGCTCGCCGCCGTCAGGCGGCCGACTGGTGCAACTCGACCAGGTTGCCCGACGGGTCGTGCAGGAACGACTGCCGCCCGCTTCCCACCGGCACCGGATCGGACACCGTCACGCCGCAGGCGCGCACTGCCGCCACCGCGGCATCCAGATCAGCAACGAGCACTGCGAAGTGCTGCCCATGCCCCTCCGGAAGCGGGGCCTCGATGAGGTGCACCTGCTGGCCACCCACATCGAGCCAGGCCCCACCGAAACGGAAGTCCGGCCGATCGGTGCGCAGGCCGAACCCGAGCACGCCCGTGTAGAACGCCACTGCTGCGTCCGTGTCGGAAACATTGATCGAGACGTGGTGGATGCCAAGTGGTGCGAGCACGCCCGCAGTCTGGCACGCAGGGTTCACGCCGAAGCGAGCACCCGCGGACGCCCCACCCAGGCGCGGAACTCGTCGTCGTCGAGGTCGCGCAGGTAGGCCTCCGTGGCGGCACGGGCGGCCTCCGCGTCGCGGCGCGGGCAGCCGGGGCACGCACTGTCGGTGAGCTTGTCGGCCAGCACGCAACAGACGCGGGGCACCATGTACTCCACCGCCGGGCCATCGTCGGGGTGCACTTCCATCAGCCGCACCGTGCCACGGGCCGGGAGGGCCGCCGCGGCCAACAGGTCGTCCGCCCAGGACAGGTCGTGATGACCTGCGATGCGGGCGCGACGGCGAGCGGCGGCGAGCACGGCATCGGCAGCCACGGTGGCAGCAGTGCGCGCCCCGACCTGCCCGACGGCGCAGGCCGAGCGCAGCACCGGCAGCAACGCCGCACCGAGGCGCCGCCCCACGCGATGGGCGGACCCATCATCCGCCGGCTGGGTGGCCCACTTGCTGACCCACAGCCCGTCGAGGCGCCCATCCCGGCCGATCTGGATGGCCAGCTGGTTGGCCGCGATGTTGACCTCAAGGCCGTCCACCGCCAGCGGCCGGATGACCGTTTCCGCGTACGCGGCGACGACGTAGTGGACCAGCGTGAGCGCCGCCTGGCGGCGCCCGCGGGCGACATGGCGAACGACGTCCACCACCCCCGCGACGATGGCCTCATGGCGCAGGGAGTCCACCACGAAGGCGTTGCGCGGCAGGAAGCCCGTGCTGACGGACAGGTCGGCACCCGCCCACGACGACGGCACCCGGGGCCGAACAGCTCGATCCATGTTGTTCAGGTCGACGCGCGACCCGCTGTGGTTCCCGAGCCCGCCAGATTCGCCCGCGCCCCACGGGGCTACGATCCGCCCGATGCGCATCCTGCCCGTCGGCGCCAACCGCGACGCGGCCATCCTGCTGCAAACACGGGCGGTGCGCGCGCTTGGTGACGGCCTCGTCAGTGTGGTGCTGGCCGGATACCTCACTGCTCTCGGGTTCAGCTCGCGCCGCATCGGTGCGGTGGTCACGCTCACCCTGCTGGGCTCGGCGGCGCTGACGCTCGTGGTAGGACTCAAGGCACATGCCTACCCGCGCCGGCGACTGCTGCAGATGGTCTCTCTCCTCATGGTGGCCACCGGCGTCGGCTTCGCATTGTTGACCGGGTTCTGGCCGTTGGCCGCCGTGGGCCTGATCGGCACGATGAACCCCAGCGGCGGCGATGTCAGCGTGTTCCTCCCCACCGAGCAGGCCCTGCTCCCCGGAACTGCGCCCGACGCTCAGCGCACCGCGTTGTTCGCCCGCTACAGCCTGATCGGCGCGTCGGTGGGCGCGATCGGTGCCGCGCTCGCGGGCGTACCCGATTGGCTGGCGGCGCGGCTGAACGTGGCACCACTGACGGCGTTGCGGCTCGTGTTCGTCGGCTACGCCGCGCTCGGAGTGGTGGTCTTCGTGCGCTACCGCCATCTCTCGCCAGCCGTCGAGCCAGCACGAGTGGCTCCGGTGGGAACGGCGCAATCGCGAGCGCTCGGCCCATCGAAGCGGACTGTGTATCGCCTGGCAGCCCTCTTCGGATTGGACTCGCTGGGCGGTGGGTTCGTGATCACGACATTGCTCGTTCTGTGGTTGCAGCGACGGTTCGGGCTGTCGTTGGCGCTGAGCGGTGCGATCTTCTTCTGGGCCGGCCTGTTGTCGGCGTTCTCGGCACTGGTGGCAGCGCGCATTGCTCGGCGGATCGGGCTGGTACGCACGATGGTGTTCACCCATCTGCCGGCCAACGCGCTGTTGATGCTGGCGGCGTTCATGCCCAACGTCGGGTGGGCGGTTGCCTGCCTCCTGGGGCGCGCCACGATGTCGCAGATGGACGTACCGGCGCGCACCAGCTATGTGATGGCGATGGTGACCCCGGACGAACGACCGGCGGCCGCCAGCATCACCAACGTGCCACGGAGCCTGGCGTCCGCCCTGTCGCCCTTGGCCGCCGGATGGCTGCTCAGCGTCTCCACCTTCGGGTGGCCGCTGGTGATCGGAGGCGCTGTGAAGATCCTCTACGACGTCCTTCTCTTGAGGCAGTTCCGCCATGTGCGCCCTCCGGAAGAGCAGAGCGCGGTCGGCCGTTAGGGTGGCGCGACGACCGACCCGCGCACCCCGCCGCCGCGCCGGTCTTCCTCAACTGTCTGGTTGACAATGTCGGGACAGCCCCCTATGGTTCCTCAACCAATTGGTTGAAGAAGGGAGGTCTGGCGCACGATGAACGACGACGAACTGTCCGCGGTGTTCGCCGCCTTGGCCGACCCCACACGGCGAGCGCTCGTGGCGCGCTTGGCCGACGGCGACGCGACGGTCGGCGAGTTGGCCGAACCGCACGAGGTCAGCGTCCAGGCCATCTCCAAGCACCTCACCGTGCTGGAACGCGCCGGCCTGATCACCAAGACCAAAGCCGCCCAACGGCGCACCGTCCACCTCGACGCCCAGGTGTTCGACCTGATGACCAAGTGGATCGAGCGCTACCGGCGCCAGGCCGACGCTCGCTATCGCCGCCTGGACGACGTGCTCGCCGAGATGGACGCCACAGCCGCCGCGTCGCCGTCTTCCCACACCTCCGCCCGCACCACCCTCTCAACCCCAACTCCAACCCCAACTCCCACTCCAACCCGAGCCCGAAAGGCCAAGTCCGCATGAACACCCATCTCACCGATGTCGCCATCGAGGTCCCGGCGGACCTCCCTGTCATCCGCATGCAGCGCGACTTCCACGCCACGCCCGCGCAACTCATGCGCGCCCATCTCGACCCGGAGCTGTTCGTCCGTTGGATCGGCCCGGCCTCGCTGACCACCAGCGTCGACATCTGGGATGCCCGCGACGGCGGCGAGTACCGCTACGTGGCCGCTCGGGGCGAGGAGGAGTACGCCTTCCGCGGGTGCTTCCACTCCGTCAGTGGCGACCGCCTCGTGCAGACGTTCACCTTCGAGGGCTACCCCGAGGGCGTGTCGCTGGACTCGATGTGGTTCGAGGACCGCGGCGACGGCGTGACCCGCCTGCACGTGCAGACCCTGGTCGACAGCTTCGAGGCCCGAGACGGCATGTTGGCCAGCGGCATGGCCACGGGCATCAGCGAGGGCTACGCCAAGCTCGATGAACTGCTGCTCAGCGGCGCGGTGTAGCGGGCGTTCTCAGCGCTTCGGAATGTTGTCGTAGTAGGGCACCACGATCTCGTTCTCGGCCTGCAGGTTGCCGAGCATCTGCAACGTGATCGGGTGCACCACGCTGGCGGCGACGGCCACATCGATCACCGCGGGCCGGCCGCTCTCCAGCGCCCGCTGGAGGGCGGGGCCGAGGTCCACCAGGTCGTCCACGTGCTGGCCGAACGCCCCGAAGCCCTCCGCCACGAGGTCGTACCGGGTGGGGGCGAGCTGGGAGATGACATCGCCCTGCGGGCCGAACACGGCACGTTGCCCATGGATCGACATGCCCCAGCATGCGTTGTTGAACACCACGGTCACCACGGGCAGCCCGTGGCGGACCATCGTGTCCCACTCCTGGATGTGGAAGCCGATCGCACCGTCGCCGGTGACCTGCACGACCCGCCGTTCCGGGAAAGCCCGCTGCGCGCCGACCGCAAACCCCTGCCCCACGCCGAGGTGGCCCTGGTAGCCGAGGGCCAGCGTGCCGAACAGGTCGTTGCCAGATGTCGCCCAATCGGCCCACACCGCGGCCTCACCGCCATCGCGCACGAGGATCGCCCCGGCCGGTAGCGCCGCGGCCACCTCACGGGCCGCGGCATACGGGTGCAGACCGTCGGCCTCCATCCCGGCCCCCTCGAACAAGGCGTCGGCGAAGCGCTTCATCAGCACGGCCTTACCCGCCCACTCCGCCGTCGCGGCCGCCGCTCCCGCGGCCGGCGCTCCCGCGGCCGCCAGGGCCAGCGCTGCGCCGATGGCGTCGAGCGCCGCGGCCAGGTCGCCGAGCACGCCGACATCGGCGGGCCCGAGGCGCCCGATCTCCACCGCATCGAGATGCAGGTGCACGACCTTGGCACCGCCGGACAGGCGGCCGAACCCGCGCCCGCCGAGCAACAGCCCGGGTTGCGCGCCCACCAACAGCACCGCGTCGGGCGGCTGTACCCCCGCCATCGGCAGGGCGCCGAGTGCTGCCAGCGAACCTCCCGCCAACGGGTGGGTGCCCGGCAGCGAGCCGCGGGCGAGGGTGGTGGTGAAGACGGGGAAGCCGGTGCGCGCCACGAAGCGCTCCAGCGCCTCGCCGATGTCGACCGACAGCGAACCGTCACCCACGATCACCACCGGCCGCTGCGCACCGTGGAGGACTGCCGCGGCCGCGGCCACCGCATCGGCGGCAGGCACCGGGCGGGTGGCGGGCAGGGGCGAACCGAACGGGGGAAGGCGGTCGAGGTCCACCGGGGTGAACGCGACATCGATCGGAATGTCGAGCACCGTGGGGCCGGGGACCCCGCTGCGGGCGTGGCGGCAGGCCAGGCCCACATAGTCCGCGACCCGCTCGGCGGTGAACACCTTCTGCGCCCATTTGGTGATCGGCGCCACCACCCCCAACTGGTCCAGGCAGCCCTGCATCTCCCCCGTTTCCGCCGCGGCGAGCGGTGGGGAGCTGGTGATCACCACCACTCCCACGCGGTCGGCCATCGCGTTGGAGATGCCGGCCACGGCGTTGAACAGGCCCGGCCCGGCGGTCACCGCGGCCACACCCAAGCGGCCGGAGGAGCGGGCATACCCGTCCGCGGCGTTCACCGCCGCGGCCTCGTGGCGGCAGTCCACCAGGTCGATGCCGTAGCGGCGGCACCCGGTGAGGAACGTGTCCAGGTGGCCACCGTGCAAGGCGAACACGACCTCCACCCCGGCCTGATGCAGCGCCCACGCCGCCAGGGTTCCGCCGTTCACCACGCCTTCCCCGAAATCTGCTGGGTCACCCACGGCGAACTCCTTGATGGAACATGACGCCGCCGATCACCACCGGCTCGTCTGCCGGCGGGGCGCCCGGGCCGGTGACCTCGACGGCAACCAGCGCCTCCACCGGGCCGGGCACGAACCGCACCGTGGCGTTGTCCAGCGCCAGCACACCGTCGGCGTCCACCGCCGCGCCGAGGATGGCCCCCCACCGCACGGCCGTCTCGTCGGGCCGGGCCGTCTGCACGGTGACGCCGCAGATGCCGTCCACCACATGGGTGCGCGCCGCAGCCTGCCATGCCGGGCCGGCGGGCAGCCACGGGCCATGCGGGTCGTCCCCACCGGGCTGGTAGTCCACCTCCAGGAAGGAGCCCCACGTGTCCGCCGGGTGCAGTTGCATGATCCGGTACCCGTGGTCGTCGTGCTCGAAGGCCACCCGCACACCGAGCGCCTCGACGCGCTCGCGCACCTCGGGTTGGTCGTCCGTGTGGCAGATGACCATGTAGCCACCGTCGCCACCGAGCCGCTGCAACTGGCGCCCGCCGGCCGTGCCGTCCCTGACCGGTGTCACGACCTCGATGAACTGGGTGCCGATCGGGAGCACCGCGTTGCGCAGGCCGAACGTGGCCACGGCGGGGTCGGTGAACGCCACGTCCAAGCCGAAGCGCTCACCCAACGCGCCGACGACGGCGTCGAGATCGTGGGCCACGAGGGCCACCTGACGGAGACGGATCCAACTCATGTGAACCTCGGGGGTCGCTTCTCGACGAAGGCCCGGAAGGCCTCCGCGGTGTGTTCGCTGCGGGCGATCTGCAGGTGCCGCTGGCTCTCGTACTCGACGAAGTCCCGCAGGCCCATGCGCTCGGCCAGCACATAGTGCTGTTTCAGCCCGAGCAGCGCCGACGGAGACTTCGCCAGCAGGCCGTCCACCACCGCCTGGACATTGGCAGCGAACGTGTCGGCCGGGAAGACACGAGCCACCAGGCCCATCGCCAGTGCCTCCGCCGCCTCGAACCGGCGCGGCAGGAACGACAGGTCGCGTGCCCTGCCTGCGCCGACCAGCCGCGGCAGCGACCACGGGATGCCCATGTCGCCCGCCACGGCCACGTCGAGGAACGCGGTATTCATCCGCGCCCCGTCCGCCATCAGCCGCAGGTCGCAGGCCAGCGCCCACCCCAGGCCCGCGCCCGCGCAGGCACCGTTCACCGCGGCCACGGTGACCGCGGGAATCTCGTGCAACAGGGTGGCCACGTGGAAGTCCGCCGCGGTCAGCCGCTCGTCCTCCCCTCCGCCGACGAAGTGGCCGAGATCCGCCCCCGGGCAGAAGGACGAGCCGGCACCGGTGAGCACCAACACCCTCAGGCTCGCGTCCGCAGCGGCCAGTTCGAGCGCCTCGCGTGCCTCACGCACCATGCGGTTCGTCATCCCGTTGCGGAACTCGGGCCGGTTCAGCGTGAGGCGCGCCAGCCCGCCGTCCACCTCGTAGCGAATGGTCTCGAAGGCGGTGGTAGGCACGGTGACGACCGGCTCAGACGATGTTCAACATGTCGAGCACTGCTGCGGCGTACGCCTCGTCGCCGGTGACCGAGCACGACGCCCGCCAGTCCGCACGCTTGGTGCCCCAGCTGACGAACGCATGTGCACCGGACTCCACGGTGGCGGCCACGGTGCCGATGCCGTCGGTGACGGTGACCAGGCCGTCCGCCCCGGCAGGGTTGACGGTCCACTCGCCGCCGCCCGCACCGGTGAGGCGCAGGCCCAACGGCTGGGTGACCACCGCCGCCAGCTCGGCCGCCTGCATCTGTGGCATGCCCCACAGCATCCACTCGATGCCGGGGCGCACCTCGGCGTCGGTGGCCTCGGGCAGTGACACCTGCAGCGGGCCGGTCGGAGCCAGCATGTCGACCCGCAGGTGGCAGTAGTGGTCGAAGGCGAAGGCATTCGCCAGCGAGTGCAATGGGTACGACCCGAGGTCGGCGATCGGCGCGACGGTGGACGCCATCGGCTCCTGCTGCAGCGCGTCCAGCGCCCCGAACCATGCCGCCGAGTAACGGTCGTACTCGGCGCGCACGTCCGCGGGCGCCCAGTCCTTGCGTGGGGCCACGAGTGCCTCCATCGCCTCCTCGGCCTTCATCGGCGGCAACGGCTCGGCAGGAGGCGGGGTGGGGTCCACCATCTCCTTCTGGTTCGAGGTGACGTGGGAGATGACGTCCTTCACGCTCCAGCCGGCGCAGCCACTGGGCGTGTCCCAGTCCGCCTCGGTGAGCTGATCCATGACGGAGCGCATGTGCTCGTGGATGATGCGGACGGCGTCGACAGCAGCGGTGGTCATGGCCGCACGTTACTTACTGGACGCCGCCCGAAGTTTCAGCGGACGACCGGCCAGGTGGCGATGGTGGAGTAGCGGGCGCCGGCAGGGTCGAGGCGGCTCTGCACCAGTGCCACCTCCTCCATCTCGAACTCGGCTTCGGCCATTATCCCCAGTGCCTTGGGCATGGCCACGTGCGGCTTCACACGAGCCAGCGTGAGGTGCCCCACGAAACGTTGGCGCGGCGGCTCGCCGAGCGTGCGGGTGCGCTCGTTGACGTCCGCTGCCACCGCGTCCAGGCCGTCCACCGGCAGCACGAGTGCTCGCTCGTTCAGCACATCCACCGCGGGCCCGAGCCGCACCCTGGCCGGGCTGGGGCGGAAGCCGGCGAGCGCAGCTTCGACGTCGTCCGCGTGCGCGTCACCGAAGAAGCGCAGCGTGATGTGCCAGTTGTCCGGGTGGACGAAGCGCACGCCGCGCTGGTCCTTGCGCGGCAACGCCAGCAGGTTGGCCACCACGTCGTCGGGCGGCCACACGGCAAGGAACAGGCGGGCCATGAGAGCGCCGAGCGTAGCCATGACCCGGCCCGAAGCGACACGCCTGCGGGTGCTCCGTAGGCTGGGCCGATGGGTACCCCGAACCAACCCCTCCCCTGGCCGGGACACTGGCTGGAGCACAGGTTCGCCGACGCCCTGCCCGGCCTCTGCAGCCCGTGGCAACCACAGCCCTGTGCAGCGCCCCGCCTGCTGGTCGGCAACCACGAGCTGGCGGAAGCACTGGGGCTGGACCACGCCCTGCTGCGCACCCCGGCCGGCGTGGCGGTGTTGGCCGGCAACACGGTGCCAACCGGCGCGGCACCTGTCGCCATGGCGTATGCCGGCCACCAGTTCGGCGGGTACTCGCCCCGGCTCGGCGACGGCCGGGCCGTGCTCCTCGGCGAGATCCTCGCGCCGGACGGCCAGCGGTACGACCTCCACCTCAAGGGCTCCGGTCGCACCATGTTCGCCCGCGGCGGTGATGGCCGGGCCGCCGTCGGCCCGATGCTGCGCGAGTACCTGATGGCCGAGGCCATGCATGCGCTGGGGGTGCCCACCACGCGGATGCTGGCCGTAGTGGCCACCGGCGAGCACATCATCCGCGAGGCCGACGGGCGCGCGGCCCCGGTGCCCGGCGCGGTGCTCGCCCGTGTGGCTGCCAGCCACCTTCGCGTCGGCACGTTCCAGTACGCCGCAGCGCAGGGCGACCCGACGCTGTTGCGGGCCCTCCTGGCCTTCGCCGTCGAGCGCCATGCCCCTCACCTGGCCGGCACGCCGGATGTCGGCCTCGCCTTCTACCGCGAGGTGGTGGCCCGACAGGCGAGGCTGGTGGCGAAGTGGATGGAGGTCGGTTTCATCCACGGGGTGATGAACACCGACAACATGGCGCTGTCGGGGGAGACCATCGACTACGGGCCGTGCGCATTCATGGACGCCTACGACCCGGCCACCGTGTACAGCTCGATCGACCACGGCGGCCGCTACGCCTACGGCAACCAACCCTCCGTCGCCGCATGGAACCTGGCCCGCCTGGCGGAGGCGATGCTCCCCCTGTTGGCCGAACAGCCCGACGACGCCGTGGCCGCGGCTACGGAGGTGCTGGGGGAGTTCCCGGAACAGCTGCACACGGCGTGGGCGGCAGGGATGCGTACCAAGCTCGGCCTCGGCGTCGGCGTCGGCTTCGGCGACGGCTTCGGCGACTCACTTGCGGACGAGCATGGGGCGGACCAGGGAGCGGACCAGGTGGCCGGAGCCTTCCTCGGCCTGCTCGCCGCGCAGGGCGTCGACTACACGTCGGCGTTCCGCTCGTTGTCCGACGTGCTGCGTGGCGACCGCACGTCGGCTCGCGCCCTGTTCGCCGACGGCACAGCCTTCGACACCTGGGCCGAGCGGTGGCTGGCTCTTGCCGACCCGACGGCGGCCGACGAGATGGACCGCCGCAACCCGGTCTACATCCCGCGCAACCATCTGGTGGAGGAAGCACTGGCCGCAGCCGCGGCCGACGACTTCGGGCCCTTCGAGACTCTCCTCGCCGCGGTCCGCCAACCGTTCACCGCACGGGAGGGCAGCGAGCGGTTCGCGGCCCCCGCCCCGCGGGAATTCGCCGCCTGCTACCGCACCTTCTGCGGCACCTGACCCTGGCTGCAGCGCTCCGTCAGGGGGCGACGATCAGCGGCTGGTACTCGGGGTTGGCGGCAATGAACTCGGCCACGAACCAACAACTCGGGCTGACCTTCACGCCCTTCGCCGCCAGGTCGTCCAGCGCGAATCGCACCACCTTCGCCGCCAGCCCCTGGCCGCGGAACGCGGGGAAGGTCTCGGTGTGGCTCATGTCCGCCACTCGTCCGGAACGCCAGGCTTCGGCGTAGGCCGCGTACTGCCCGTCGACGTACAGGTTGTAGCGCTGGCCGTCGTCGTCGTTCAGCAGGGTGATGTTCATTGCGGCTCCGCCGGATAGTCCGCGTACGACGCCTTGAACACGCCCTGGTGCAGCAGCACGGTCGCCACGAGGGCACCGCCGGCGTCGCACAGCCGGCTACGGGTCCAGTAGCTCTCCACCCGCCTGCTCTGGCCGAGCCCGACGACCTCGTGGGTGACGGTGTACGGCTCGTCCACGAACACCGCAGCGTGCCGCTTCACCTCGAGATCGATGAACAACCCCACGGCGGGGCCGCGCACAGGGAGGTGCACCCCGCCCTTGTGTGCCAGCACGCTGAGCATCTCCGTCGGCACCACGGCCCGCCCCCACGGCGACGGCTGGCCGGGCACGTACCACGGCGAGGGCTCGCTGATCGCCGCCAACTTGTCCCGGAGCGAGAACGGGTAGAGGTTGCCGTTGGCCTCGTCGAAGGCCATCGCGGTCGGTGTCGGTGGCGACGCCCAGCCAACCTCCAGGCGGTCGACGATGTGCAGTT
>JBPOIX010000019.1:0-4585 GCA_052034175.1 Actinomycetota bacterium | reverse complement strand
CGCCAGCGACGTGGTCAGCCTCGGTGAGCTGAAGTACTCCAAGGCCACCGCGCTCCCGATCAAGGTGGTCGTCGCGGTCGCGGGGGACAGCCCGGCTCAGCAGGTCAGCGACCTGCCTCACGACCTGCGGGTCAGCACCGAGTACCCGGAACTCACCAGGCGCTTCTTCGAGGCCCAGGGCATTCGCGCCGACATCCGGCTGAGCTATGGCGCCAGCGAGGCGAAGATCCCCGACATCGCCGACTGCATCGTCGACATCACCGAGACCGGCAGGGCCTTGCGTGCTGCCGGCCTGCGGATCATTGGCGAGATCCTGCAGAGCTACACCGAGGTCGTGGCAAACAAGGCCGCCTACGAGGACCCCGCCAAGCGCCACGCGATGGGCCAGCTGATGACCCTGCTCAACGGCACGTTGGATGCTCGCGGCAAGGTGCTGGTGAAGATGAACGTGTCAGCCGACGGGTTGGCGGGCGTGCTTGGGCGCTTGCCGTCGTTGAAGTCGCCGACGGTGAACGAACTCGCCGGCGGGGAGGGCTACGCGGTGGAGACCGTGGTGGCCAAGAACCAGATCAACCGGCTCATCCCCGATCTCGTGGATGCCGGGGCGACGGGCATCCTCGAGCTGCCGATCTCCAAGATCATCCCGTGAGCGGTTTCCGCGGCATCGTGACGGCATTCGACCGCGAGGTCGGGCTGGGCACCGTGCGGCGGGAGGATGGCGCGGAGTTCGAGTTCCACTGCGTCGAGATCGCCGACGGCTCGCGGGCCATCTCCGAAGGAACCGCCGTGCAGTTCGCCCTCTTGTGCAAGCTCGGCCGCTACGAAGCTGCGCAGGTCGCTCCCGCGTGAACGAGCGCGACCGTCGGATTCTGGACGTGATCCGAGCGTTGCGCGACGGAGAGGTTGTCTCCTACGGCGACATCGCCGAGGTGGCGGGCTACCCGCGCCAGAGCCGCCTGGTGGGCCGCCTGCTGGCGGTGACCGACGACGATCTGCCCTGGTGGCGGGTCGTCAACTCGACCGGCCGGCTGGTACCCGGCAACGAGCGTGAACAGTCGGCGCTCCTGGCGGCCGAGGGGGTGCTCGTGCGCGACGGGCGGGTCCGGCGTGCCGCGAGCGGCCGGTTCGCTCCCGCAGGGCCGCACCGCCGCGGGTAGCCTCCGCCGATGGACGACACCACTGATGAGTTGGCCCATCTCCACGCAGAGGTCGCGAGGCTGCGCAGGGAAGTGGCCGAGTTGCGCTCCGTGGATACCGGGCCGAGCCGTCGCGGTCTGCTCCGGCTGGCAGGCGCCGCGGCGCTCGGAGCCGCGGCATCGGTCGCGGGTCGCACGCCGGTCGCGGCCGACAACGGAATCGTCAACACCAACCAGGGTGCCACCACCACGCTGACCCACTCTTCGGCCACCGGTTTCCACTTCAAGTCTTCGGACTCGCCCTACGCCACGAACAGCGAGGTCATCCAGGTCAGCGCCGGCGCCACCTCGCGACACTGCATCCGGGCGTTCTCGAACAACATCACGTCCACGATGTTCTTGCGCAACGAAGGCATCGGTTCGGCACTGCTGGCCACCTCCAACAGCATCGGGGCCACGGCCACCTTCTACAACGCGGTCGGGTCGACCCTGAACATCGGACTCAGCACCGGCAAGGTTGAGCCTTCGTTGCGGACCGGGGAGAGCCAGTTCGTCGGGTCGATCGACATCGACGGCCAGGGCAACCTCTGGCTCTGCACGGTCAGTGGCGCAGGCGCCGAGCCAGGAAGGTGGCAGAAGCTCGGCGGGCTCTCGACCGCGGGGGCGTTCCACGCCATCTCACCCTTTCGCGCCTACGACTCGCGCAAAGCCACCTACACCCCGACCGGGCTCCGCGCGGCCAACACCTCGTTCGTAGTCGGCGTGCAGAACGCCCACGACATCACCACCGGTGCGGTGCTCCTGACCGACGTCGTGCCGACCGGCGCCACGGCGGTTGCCTTCAACATCACGGCCGTCGGCACCACCGACCGCAACTTCCTCGCGGTGGCGCCGGGTGACGCCACCACGTACACCGCATCCACGCTCAACTGGCTCGGCGCCAATGCCGTCACAGCGAACGCCTCGATCTCCAAGATCGATGCCGACCGTCAGCTGAAGGTGTTCATCGGCAGCCAGCCGGGCAGCACCCATGTCGTCATCGACGTGCAGGGCTACTGGCGCTGAGCCTGGAGGGGTCGCTCACTCGGCGGCGTGGTGCTCCATCGTGCCCTTGATCTGCACGAACGCCAAGCGGATGTTGGCCAACGCACTCCGAAGTGTTTCGGCGTCCTCGCCCAGTCGATCGCCAAGACCGTCGACCAGGCAGCCGACCGCATCGATGGCCAGCGCAGCCTGCTGCAGCGACGGCGGCGTACTGCTGAGATGGATGGCTGCCAGCTCGTAGAGCCCCATCACATGGTTGGACACGACATACTCCGCGGGCACCTGCGCCAGCTTGGCTCGGGTGTCCTGCAAGGCCTCCTGGGCGTCGCCGAGTTGGTCGTCGTCAAAGCCGGAGTCGTGATCGCTGCTCATCGCTGGTAGCGTATCGGCCCGACAACTGAGGCGAAGTGGGGCAGCCTTTCGGGCGGTCCCCACCCGGCCACTACAGCCCGGTTTCAACCGGTTTGGCAAAGGTGCGTCCGGGTCACATTCATTGCGTAGCATGCCGTCTTGGGCCCACGGGTCCCGGTGCGGTGTGCCTCGTCCTTGTGCGGTGGCTTCGCATCGCCAACACAGGAGGGGACACACCCATTGCACAGGAGTGAGCAGCCATAGCACCGCCGCAGCAACCGGAACACCGGTACAACGAGCGCATCCGCGCCCGCGAGGTCCGTCTCATCGGCCCCGACGGGAACCAATTGGGCATCAAGCCCCTTCCGGAGGCGCTCACACTGGCTCGCCAGCAGGACCTCGACCTCGTTGAGGTCGCGCCCATGGCGAATCCGCCAGTGTGCCGGATCATGGACTACGGCAAATTCCGTTACGAGGAAAGCCAGAAGGCCAAGGAAAGCCGCAAGAAGACCGTCCACGTGTCGATCAAGGAAGTGAAATTCCGCCCCAAGATCGGCAAGGGCGACTTCGACACCAAGGTCCGCCACATGCAGGAGTTTCTTGCGGAGGGCCACAAGGTGAAGGTCACCCTGCAGTTCCGTGGGCGAGAGATGGCCCATCCGGAGCTCGGCTCACGGATCCTCGACGCGGTGCTCGAGCAAGTCGGAGCCGCCGGCAAGGTGGAAACGCAAGCTCGGCTCGAGGGGCGCAACATGACCATGGTGCTCGCCCCCGAGAAGAAGGCCCCGGTGAAGAAGGAGAAGGACGGCAAGCCGTCCGACGACTCGGCGGAAGTCGCCGAGGCGGAACCCGCCCCCACCGACCCCGCCTGATACAACCCGTTCTCGACACGTCGGCACCGGTGGGTGCCGGCGCGTCGGCCAAACCGGCGGGTCCGCCCGCCACACCAACAGGAACACCACCATGCCCAAGATGAAGACCAGCAAGACCGCTGCCAAGCGGTTCAAGAAGACCGGTACCGGGAAGCTGCGGCGCCTGCAGCAGAACCGCCAGCACCTGTTCGAGAAGAAGCCCTCGACCCGCACCCGCCGTCTCGACGGCGAGGTGGATGTGCACCCCGGCGATGCCAAGAAGATCAAGCGCCTGCTGGGCGAGCGCTGAGCGAAGGAGACGACTGAGACATGGCACGTGTGAAGCGAGCAGTAGGCGCGAAGAAGAAGCGCCGCGAGATTCTCGACAAGGCGAAGGGCTACTACGGCAACAAGAGCCGTTCGGTCCGCGCCGCCAACGAGCAGGTGATGAAGAGCGGTCAGTACGCGTTCCGCGACCGCCGCGCAAAGAAGGGCGAGTTCCGCCGCCTCTGGATCCAGCGCATCAATGCTGCCTGCCGCCTGAACGACATCAGCTACAGCCGGTTCATTGCCGGGCTGAACGCTGCTGGCATCGAGGTGGACCGCAAGATGCTGGCCGACCTGGCGATCACCGATGCGGCGGCCTTCACCGCCCTGGTGCACCAGGCCAAGGCTGCGCTCTGAGCCAAGGGCCGACCCCCTGAGCGATCAGCTCACCTTCTCGAACCCAAAGGTTCAACGGCTGCGGCGCCTCCTGGGGCGCCGCAGTGCGCGTTCCGAGGAAGGTGTGTTCGTGGTCGAGGGCCCCGGCCTGGTGGCCGAGGCCCTCGCTGCGGGTTGGCGGATGGAGGCCCAGTTCGTGGCTCCCGGCGGCGAGCCGGTGCTCGACCCCGAGTTCGCCCCGGTCCATCTGCTGGCGCCGAACGTGATCGAACGTGTGGCATCCACGGAGTCCCCACAGCCACTGCTGGCGGTGTTCGCCCTCCGCTCGATGGTGCTTCCCCCCAGTTGCGACTTCGTCGTCGTGGCCGACCGGCTCTCCGACCCGGGCAACGCGGGCACCATCATCCGATCGGCCGAGGCGGCCGGGGCACAGGCGGTGGTCCACACCCCCGGCTCGGTCGACCCGTTCAACCCCCAGGTGGTGCGCGCCGCCGCAGGCTCCCCGTTCAGGGTGCCGGTGGAGTCGTGCACGCAGGAGGT
>JBPOIX010000193.1:0-19211 GCA_052034175.1 Actinomycetota bacterium | reverse complement strand
GGACAAGATCCGCGGGGAGCTGGAGCAGTGGAAGGAGACCTGCCTCACGACCTTCCTCGTGAGCGGCCCCAAGCAGGTGCTCGGCCAGTACGCGGAGCTGATCCTCGGTTGACACGGCGCCGGCCGCACCTGGATCTACAGGCCGCTGTCCGTGCTGGCGCAGACGGTGAAGGCGAGCTGGAAGTCGGTCCCGCTCGCGGTGCGCCACCACGATGTCGACCTCGTCCATGGCTGCCATCCTCGCCGAGGCCTGCCGGCCGGGGCGAGGGAGTTCGTCTCCGACCCAGCGACAACCCCGGTTGCCGCCCCGACAACCGGGGTTGTCGCTGGGCAAATCGAAGGACCCCGGCCGGGCCGCCACCTACGCTCGGGCCATGCCCTCCACCAACCTCCAACTGGTGTTTCGCGTGCACGAGGCCCGGCTCGACCCGGACGCCGTGACGACCGCGACCGGCATCACGCCCAGCCGGTCGTTCCGAGTCGGTGAGCGCCCGGGGTATCCCGCGAACTCGGTCGCCAGCTGGGAATGGCGCAGCGCCCTGGGCGACCTCGTGGAGTCCTCGGAGGAGCTGTTCCTGCCCGAGGAGGCGATCGCGTTCCTGGCCGCCGCCGGAGCCAGCTACGACACCCACATCGACGTGGAACGGCAGGCGCCCGAGCGGACGCCGTAACTGCACCCCCGCGGGCTCGGCACGGCTGGCACACTGGCCGGATGCAGCACCGCCGCTTCCTCGAGGTCGACGTCTTCACCGAGCACCCCTACCGCGGCAACCCCCTGGCCGTCGTGCTCGACGGCGCCGGGCTCTCCACCGAGGAGATGCAGCGTTTCGCCAACTGGACGAACTTCTCCGAGACGACCTTCCTCCTGCCGCCCACCGACCCCACGGCGGACTACGCCGTGCGGATCTTCACCACGTCGACGGAGCTGCCGTTCGCGGGGCACCCGACGCTCGGCTCGTGCCACGCCTGGCTGAGCAACGGCGGCACACCCCGAAACCCCGATGAGGTGGTGCAGGAGTGCGGCGTCGGCCTCGTGCGAGTTCGCCGCGACGGCGGCCGCCTGGCGTTCGCCGCTCCCCCGCTGCGCCGTGAGGGCCCGCTCGACGCGGCCACCCTCGCTGAGGCCGCGGCGGCCATCGGCGTCGATCCCAACGACGTCGCCGACTCCGCCTGGATCGACAACGGCCCCGGATGGCTCGGCCTGCTGTTGAGCTCGGCAGAGGACGTGCTGGCCATCCGCGGCGTGCGCAGCCAGTTGAAGATCGGCGTCGCCGGGCCGCACGCACCGGATGGCTCGCCCGCCGCCTACGAGGTACGCGCCTTCTTCCCCGAGGGCGACGTCTCGTTCGAGGACCCCGTCACCGGCAGCCTCAATGCATCGATGGCGCAGTGGCTGGTGGGCAGCGGGCGTGTCACCCCTCCGTATCGGGTGTCGCAGGGCACGGCGGTCGGCCGAGCCGGCGACGTGCACGTGGCCGCGGACCACACCGGCCAGCTCTGGATCGGTGGCGCCGTCACCACCTGCGTCGACGGCACCGTGCTGCTGTGAGCGCCCGCTGGGTCTGGCGGGCCGCCGCCGGGGTCGCGGTGGTCCTCGCGGCGTGCAACTCGACGCAGACCGCGCCCGAGGCGACCGACGCTCCGCCCACCTCATCGGCACCCACCAGCAGCGCACCGGTGTCCACGACCACGTCCCCGCCGACATCGACGTCGACCACCACCTCCACGACCTCCACGACCGTTGCGCCCACGACCACCGCCGCCCCGCCGCCCACCGCCGTCGTCCTCGACGAGTCCTACTCGGACATCCCCATCGGCGCATGCGACACCATCACCGAGGGCGCCATCGGCTACCGCAACGAGACGGCTCGCGTGGCAGAGCGCTACGAACGCATCGGCACCAGCTTCGAGGGCCGGCCGATCTGGGCGGAGCACTGGGGCACGTTCGACGGCCCCCAGGTGCTGGTGCTGGGGCAGGTGCACGGCGACGAGTGCGCTCCGGCGTGGTTCGTGCAGGCCATCCGCATGCAGCCACCGACCACCTTCGGCATCTGGCTCGTGCCCACCATCAACCCCGATGGTCTTGCCGCCCACACTCGGCGGACCGCGCAGGACATCGACCCCAACCGCGACGGATTCCGTGTGGAGACCCCGGAAGCCCGCGCGGTGATGGCGGCCACCGAGTTGTACGAACCGGTGCTCACCATCCACGTCCACTCTCCGTACCAGTGGATCGGTTCGCACAACGGCGGCATCGCCACTCGGGTGGCCCGAGCCATGTCCGACGCCGTCGGTTGGGGCGGCATCTACAACGCCGGCACCGTGGACAACGGCGACCTGGCCTTCCTGTGGGAGGGGCAAGCGGTCGTACTGCCCGGCCATCCGTCCGTGCTGATCGAGTTCCCTGCGGTCGCCGACGGCGAGTCACCGGCGCCGCCCGACCCATCGCAGAAGGACGTCACGTCTGTGGACGATGTCGCCCGCCTGGCCGTCACCATGCGCGATGCGTTCTACGCCGAGATGGGCGAGCCGACTTCGCCCACCTGAGCAGCCAACCCGGGCACCTGTCGGCTGGCTGACAACACCGGCCGCCGCCGCGGCGCAGGCTGCGGCACATGATGATTCGAGCCGCCCTCCGCGACCTCCAGATGCGGCGCCGACGATTTCTCGTCGCTGTCGTCGGCGCCGGCCTGCTGCTGGCCATGAGCATGATCATGAGCGGCCTCACCGACAGCTTTCACAACGAAGCCAGCCGCACCGTTCGGCTCGCCGGCGCGGACGGCTGGGTGGTGGCGCATGGTGCGGCCGGGCCCTTCACCGCGATCACGATGATCGACGAAGCGGCCGTCCAGAGCGTGCGCGACACCGCCGGTGTCCGCGACGCGGCGCCGATCCTCATCAGCCGCCAGTCCCTCGCCACCACCGGTGAACCGATGTTCTCCATCCTCTTCGGCGCCGCGCCGGGAGGGATGGGCTCGCCCCGGCCCAGCGAAGGAGCAGCAATCTCGGGCGACGGAGAGGCAATCGTCGACAACCGTCTCGAGGTGTCCGTCGGCGACACGATCAGCGTCGCCGGCGAGCCCTTCACCGTGGTCGGCAAGGTGCGTTCCTCACTGCTCGCCAGCACGCATGTGGTGTACGTCTCGCTGGAGGAAGCACGGCGGCTGAGCGTCGACGGTGCGGCCCTCTCCACCGCCGTGCTCATCTCCGGCACCATGACCAGTGTCCCTGACGGCCTGCGCTCGATGTCCCCCGCGCAGGCGATCGCCGACGCGATGGAGCCGCTGAAGGCTCCCAGCGGGACGATCGCCATGGTCCGCACCTTGCTGTGGCTGGTGGCCGGGCTGGTCATCGGGTCGGTGCTCTACGTCAGCGCGCTCGAACGCACGCGGGACATGGCGGTCTTCAAAGCCGTCGGCACCTCCTCGCGGTCCATCGCCGCCGGGCTGGCCATGCAAGCGGTGGTGATCGCCGCCTTCTCCACCATGATCGCCGCACTGCTGGCCGCCCTCCTCGCACCGGTGTTCCCGATGACCGTGGAGCTCTCCACGCGGCTCTACCTGCTGCTGCCGGTCGTTGCCGTCGCCGTCGCGCTCGTCGGTTCCCTCGGCGGCATGCGCCGCGCCCTCGTCGTCCCACCCGCCCTCGCCTTCGGAGCGCCCTGATGCAGACCACCACCCAACCACTCGCCGTTCGCGACCTCGTGATCGAGTACACCAACGGCCCCGAACGATCCCGCCCGATCGACGGCTTGTCCTTCACGGCCGGTGCCGGCTCGTTGACGATGCTGTTGGGCCCCTCCGGCTGCGGGAAGACGTCGCTGCTCTCGTGCGTCGGCGGGCTGCTCCCCGTGACCAGTGGCTCGGTGCGCGTGGCCGGGCACGAGCTGGCGGGCATGGGCGCGGCCGCGCTGGTGGCCCACCGTCGTCAACGAGTCGGCATCGCCTTCCAGTCGTTCAACCTGGTGCCGAGCCTGCAGGCCGTGGAGAACGTGATGGTGCCGCTCCGTGCGAATGGTGCAGCGACCCGCCTGGCTCGCGCCCACGCGGTCCATGCGCTGCGGCGGGTGGGGCTCGGCGCCCAGCTCTACCACCGGCCCGCACAGCTCAGCGGCGGCCAACAGCAGCGAGTCGCCATCGCCCGGGCCATCGTCACCGAGGCGCCGTTGCTGCTTGCCGACGAACCCACCGCCCACCTCGACCACCTGCAGGTGGACGGCATCCTGACGTTGCTGCGCTCCCTCGCCGACGAGGGTCGCACCTTGCTGGTGGCAACCCACGACGATCGCATCGGCCGAATCGCAGACCGGGTGCTGGACATGCACGCGGCATGGGATGCCGCCGACGCCCCCGCCCTCGGGGTCGCGTCGTGAGGGCGGCGCCGGACCCTGCGGTCACCCGGTTGCGGACGCTCGCCCCGTTCGTCGGTTGCACGGAACTGGAACTTCGCTTCATCGCCCGCCGCAGCAGCCTGCACCGCGCCTCGCCGGGGGCCATCCTCACCCGTGAGGGCATCAGCGGCAACGAGTTCGGCGTGATCCTGGAGGGGGTGGCCGTCGTGCGGCAGGGGAACGTCGAGGTCGCCCGCCTCGGACGCGGCGACGTGTTCGGCGAGATCTCCGTCCTCGACCACGGTGCTCGGACGGCCACCGTGCTGGCGGCGACGGAGCTCGTGGCGGTGGTCTGCCACGAGCGGGAGTTCCGCGAGATCATCGAGGAGTGCCCCACCGTGGCGCATCGGCTGCTGGTGGGAATGGCGCAGCGCGTGCGCTCGATTCGACCGGACTCCGCCCCCCGGCCCGCGTCAACTGGTTGACAGCCGTCTGTGCGGAACTCAACCACTTGGACGATGTTCGTCGGCGAATGCGGGACAATGATGCCGCTGATGAACACTCCTGCCACTCCCGGTTGGTGGCTCCACGTCGGTCGTGAGCACTCCGTGACCTACCGACGCGTGCCGCCGATACCGCTCACGCCCTTGATCGGGCGCGAGGTCGAACTGGTGGAACTGGCCGACCTGCTCGAGACCGAACGGGTCGTGACGCTGACGGGCTCCGGCGGATGCGGCAAGACGCGCCTCGCCGGCGAAGTCGCCGGTCGTGTGCTGCGCCGCTTTCCCGGTGGAGTGATCTGGGTGGATCTGGCGTCGTGCACCGAACACGACGACGTCCTGGCGACCATCATCGACCTGCTCGACATCGTCGAGTCACCGGGCGAGGCCGGGATGGACAGCATCGTTCGCCTCCTGCTCGGGCGGCCACCCATGCTGCTCGTGCTCGACAACGCAGAGCACGTGCTCGCGGCGACGTCGGAGTTCGTGGCCGCGGTCGTCCGCCGTGTGCCCCAGGCCAGCGTGCTGAGCACCAGCCGCGAGCCGATCGGCGTCGCCGGCGAGATGGTGTGGCGTGTGCCGTCGCTGGCCACGCCGCCGACCGACCTGGTTGAGCTGTCCGCTGCCGCGATCGGTGAGTTCGACGCGATCCGCCTGTTCGCCGACCGGGCGGGGCGCGTCCGCCGCGGCTTCGCGATCACCGACTCCAACGCCGCGGCGATCGCCCAGATCTGTGGTCGCCTGGACGGGTTGCCGCTGGCAATCGAGCTGGCCGCCGCCCGAGTGCGCACGATGCCGCCCGAACGGATCGCGTCCCAACTGGACGACCGCTTCCGGCTGCTCGCTGGTGGCCCGCGGACGCTGCTGGCCAGGCAGCAGACGCTGCAAGCCTCCGTCGCATGGAGCGAAGGGCTCCTCGACCAGGCGGAGCGCGCCGCATTCCGCAGGCTCGGCGTGTTCGTCGCCGGCTTCACCACTCGCGCCGCGGAGGCCGTGATCGGCTCGTTCGAGGATGTCGACGCGTACGACATCGCCGACATCGTCGGCCGCCTCGTCGACAAGAGCCTCGTGCAACTGGACGACAACAGCGACCGCTACTCGATGCTCGAGACCATCCGCTCCTATGCCATGCAGCGGCTGCTGGAGACCGACGAACTGGCCCGGGCGCGCGACGCCCACGCCACCTGGTTTGCCCGCTGGCTGGGCGATCTGGTCACCTCGGACAGGGCTTCTGACGTGAACGAGTGGTGGACCGGCCGCCTGCGCGAACTCGGCATCGTCGACCCCGAGTGGCCGAACTGCGCCAGCGCGATCGACTGGGTCCCAGCCGGCAGCCCGTTGTCGCTGCGGCTCGTGGCAGGCCTTGGCGACTATTGGGCGATGCGGCAACGCGTGAACGACTCCGCCCGCTACGGCATGCCGGCGCTCGTGGCCGGCGATCGGGAGTCTGAGGAGTGGTTGTACGCGATGCTGCGCATGCACGCCGTGCGCACCAACGCCGGCGACCAGCAGTTCGCCGTCCTCCGCCAGGACGCCACGGCTCGGGCCACCGCCGCCGGTGATCGCCGCTCGGCCCTGCGCCTGGAGATTGCACGCCTGCTGATGCTCGTGATGTTCCAGGGGCCGCGGCCGGAGGTGCTGCGGGAGATCGAGGCCGTCAGTGCCGAGGCAGCCGAACTCGGCGAGTGGTCGACCGTGTGGAACGCGTGCCAGGGCAGCGGGTTGATGCTCGTCAGCGCGGGTCGGCTCGACGAGGCGATGGCCTTCCTCGAGCCGCTCACCAGCGCACGGGCGATGCTGATCCGCTCCCTCGCGGCCCAATCCCGCGGGGAGCTGCAGGCGGCGATCGCGCTCGTCAACGAGACGCAGACGATGCTCGAGACGCGGCTCGGTGCGGTGCTGGACCGGGTGTTGTTGACGTTCGCCGTCGCCGGGGCGGCGCTCGCACTTGGCAGCCCGTCCCTCCTGGAGGAGCTCCGCCCGTCGGACTTCGGGCTGGATGCGCTGCCGGCCGGCTTCCGCTCCGCCGACTCGATGGCTCGTGGCGTCGCCCATCTGCTGGCAGGCGATCTGGACGATGCCTGCGACGTCTTCGCCGAGCGCGAACCCGACCTCTTCACCTCGTGGCGTCTGGTGGCGCTGCTGGCCCAGACAGAGATGGCGCGGGCCGACCACGCGGCGGCGCGGCGAGCCGCGGAACGGCTTCTCGAGGTCTGCCGTGAGACATCGGCGCCATACTTGGAATCGATTGCCCTGCTCGTCCACGCCGAGTGCGACGGCGAGCGAGACCTGGTGGCCGCGCTGGATCTCGCGCACCGAGCTCTGGCAATCGCCGCCGACGCGGGGCTGCGCCCGCTCGTCGTCGACACCCTCGAGGTCATCGCCACCCTGCTGCACGCCGCGGCGCGCCCTCGCGAGGCGGCGCGCCTACTCAGCGCCTGCGCCATCGCCCGCGACGAGATGATGGTGCGCTACCGCTTCCCCCATCGGGCACAGGCACTCGACGCGGCGCTCCCCACCCTGCGCGCCGACGACGGCTGGCAGGAAGGCGCGGCGCTGTCGCTGGACGATGCGGTGGAGCTGGCCCAACGGATGCGCGGCGAGCGGCTGCGCCCTGCGCAGGGTTGGGACAGCCTGACACCGACCGAGTTGCAGGTGATCGAGCAGGTGGCCGAGGGCCTCAGCAACCCGCAGATCGCCGAACGGTTGCTGATGTCGCGGGCGACGGTGAAGACCCACCTCGTCCACGTGTTTCGCAAGCTCGGGATCAGCAATCGAGCAGAGTTGGCGGCGGCAGTGATTCGGCGGTCCCACCAATGACGGAGACCGAGGTGCACACCACCCAGACGTTCCTGTTCACCGACATCGAAGGGTCGACTCGCCAGTGGGAGGAATCCCTGGCGATGAGCTCGCTCGTCGATCGCCACTTCGCGCTCTTGCGCGAGTGCGTCGAGGCCGACTCCGGCGAGGTCTTCGCCACGATGGGCGACGGGATTGCCGCCGCGTTCGGCTCGGCGGACGCCGCGGTCCGGGCGGCGATCTCGGCGCAGCAGCGGATGCCGTCGATCGGCCTGTCCGTGCGGATGGGCATCCACACCGGCGAGGTCACCAGGGTGGACGGCGACTTCCGTGGCCGCCCGGTGAACCGTGCGGCGCGCATCATGGCCGCAGGGCACGGCGGGCAGATCCTCCTCTCCGACGTCGCCGCGTCGCTGGTCCGCAGCGGGCCGTGCCCGGTGGAACTGGTCGACCTCGGCACCCATCACCTCCGCGACCTGGTGGAGCCCGAGCGCCTCTGGCAGGTCGTTCACCCGGATCTCGGCGGCTCCTTTCCCACCGTGCGCGGGCTCACGAGCTACTCGAACAACCTGCCGGTGCAACGGTCGTCGCTGGTCGGGCGCGAACACGATGTCGAGCGAGTGATCGAGCTCGTGCGCCGCCACCGGATCGTCACCCTCACCGGGGTCGGAGGGGTCGGCAAGACGCGCCTGGCCATCCAATGCGCGACCGACCTCCTCGCCCTCGTGTCGCACGTGTGGTTCGTGGAACTGGCCAACGTGGCCGACCCGGACGACGTAGCCGACGCGATCGCGCTGGCGCTCGGCGCCAGTGCCGTCACCGAGCCGGTGGCCACCGCCTGCGCGCTGCTGGCCGGCGAACGGACCGTGCTGGTGATCGACAACTGCGAGCATGTGGTCGACAGCGCCGCGGAGCTCGTCGACACCCTGACGACGGAATGCCCCCAGCTGTCCGTCATCGTCACCAGCCGTGAAGCACTCGATCTGGTCGGTGAACATGTGGTGGTCGTGCGTTCGCTCGATGCGTCGACCACGGCGGTGGAGCTGTTTCGCCAACGCGCTCAAGCCGCCGGGTGCGAGCCGCACTCGCTCGATCGGCACCTCCTCGAACACATCTGCCGCCGCCTCGACGGCATTCCCCTCGCCATCGAACTGGCGGCGGCGCGTGCGGCCTCGTTGGGCGTGCCGGCGATCGTCGATGCGCTCGACGACCGCTTCAGCGTGCTCAGCGGTGGCCGCCGCCGGGCGCTGGACCGTCACGGCACGATGCGCGCCACGATCGACTGGTCCTACCGCTTGCTGACCGACCAGGAGCAGCGGCTGTTCCAGTGGCTGGCTGTGTTCTCCAACGGCGCCGAGCTGGATGCAGTGCACCATGTCGCTGCGGCACTCGGGCTGGACGAGATGACGGCCACCGAGGTGATCACCTCGCTCGTGACGAAGAGCATGATCTCCGCCGAGCTGCTCCCGACCGGTACCCGCTACCGGATGCTGGAGACGATGCGCGCCTACGCGCTGGAACAGCTTGACGAGCGCGGCGACCGTGCGGCCGCGGCGATGGCCCACGCCGAGTGGATCACCACCCTCACCGACCTGCCGGACAGCGTTCCCGGCTCGGCGCTGGCGGAACGGAACTCGCTCCGCCTCGAACGCGAGGCGGACAACTGGCGTGACGCGATCATGTTCGCGGCCCGCATCCGCTCCGGCGACCTCGCCGGCCGTCTCTGCGGGTGGCCCGTGGCCTTCTTCCTGCTCGGCCGCAGCGACCTCGCCGACTTCGTCCGACCGCTGCTCGATGTGCCGACGGCCGACTTCCGGCACCGCCGGGCGGTGCTCGTGGCGATGGTCGTGTCCGCCGCCGGCGCCACCACCGCGGCGCAGACCCAGGCCTGGGCCGATGAGGTCCAGCTGCTGGACGATCGCGAGCCGTGCGGCGTGGGCGGGCTGATGCGATGGATGGCCTTGGCCTGGCGCGGCGACTTCGTCCGCTCGGTGGAGGTGTGCGTACGGGAGGCCGGGGACGAGCGCCTCAGCCGCAGCGCGCGTGATCTCTTCATCGGCATCGCCGCCATCGATCACTTCAGCCTCACCGACGCTCGCAGCGACCCGCACGGCCTGATCGAGCGCGCGTTGGAGGTGGCCGACTCCTCCGACGTCGCCATCACACGGGTCACCTGCCTCCTGGGTGCCGCGTGGGGAATGGCGGAATCGGACCCGGACTTCTCGCTCCATCTGGTGCGCCGTGCCATGGCCGATGTGCCGCGGGTACCGGCGCTGACGCGCATCACGCTGCCGGGAAGTGCCTCGCGGCTGCTGACCCGACTGGCGCCCGCGCTGGCCGCCGAAGGGCTGCTCGAGCAACTGGATGCCAAGCACCCGCGCCGTTCCTTCGTCGACCTGATCCCGCTGTTCTACGCCGCGGCGCTGCTCCACCGGTTGGACCACCCCTCCGCAGCCTCGCCCTCGTTCGTCGGGGCGATGGTCTCGCCGGTGGCATCCCGCCTGTCGATGATGGATTGCGTCGACCTTGCGCGGCGGGCCAGCGCCGGCAGCCTCGTCTCGTTCGCCGAGCTGGAGGCCTCCGTCCGCGCCGGCCTGCACGACATCGTCGACTCCAGCCGTCAGGAGGTGATGGCGGGTGGCAGCTGGTGACTTCACCCGCGTGGCCACGCGTAGCCCCTACTTCGACTCGCTCGCCACCGTCTCCCACGAGCGGCTCGCCGCCGGAGTGCGCGAGGTGACGTTCGAGCGTGGCCGCATCATCTTCCTCGAAGGTGATCGCCCGGGCGCGGTCTTCCTCGTCCGTTCCGGCATGGTGCGCCTGTTCGTCACCGAGCTGGACGGGACCGAAACGACCTTGCGGATCGCGGACGTCGGCGAACTCGTCGGCGAACTGGCGGTCGTGGACGGCGGCACCCGCTCCGCGAGCGCCATCGCCCTGCGGACGGTCACCGCCTACCGCATCCCGGCCGACCTCCTCTCGGCGGAACTTCCCCCACACGGCAGCGTCGCTCGGGGTGTGATGCGCGGCCTGGTGGCGCTGGTCCGCGAGAACACCAAGCGGCTGGCGATGGAACGCTCCCACCGATTGGAGAGCATCGTCGCCCGAGTCGTCCTCGACGACCCCTCGGTGCTGCAACGTGTGACGCAGGGCGAACTGGCCGCGCTGCTCGGGGTGAGCCGGCAGTCGCTGAACCAGATCCTGCGGGCATGGGAGCGCGAGGGAACCCTCTGCCGCTACGACGGCCGCATGCATCTTGCCGACCACCGCACCCTCGCCACCCGGTACGAGGTCCTGTAGGCCTTCAGGCGGTGCTCAGCCCTTGCGGCGCATGCGGGCCACATAGGCCTCGGCGCTGGCGCGCCCTTCGGCGTCGCGTAGGCCGGCGAACAACCCGTCGGCGTCAGCCCAGCTGCGGCCGGTGCCGACCATGCTCTCGGTGACGGCGTTGACGTGGGCCTTCGTCTCCAGCAGCGCCAGCTTCGGCTTCGCCAGCAGCGTCTGCACGAGCGCCTCCACCTCGTCGTCGAGCGCGGCTTCCGGCACCACCTTGTTGAGGAAGCCGGCGGCCTTCGCCTCTGCGGCGTCGAACGGGCGGCAGGTCATCACCAGTTCCTTGGTGAGCGCCGGGCCGATCTCGCGCACCAGGCGCGGGATGCCGCCCCAGGCCAGCGGGATGCCGAGGTCCACCTCGGGGATGGAGAAGCGGGCGGTGTCCGCGGCGATGCGCAGGTCGCAGCCCGCTGCCACCACCAGCCCGCCACCGACGCACCAGCCCTGGATGCGGCCGACGGTGACGGCGCGCATCTCGTCCATCGCGCGAGCCATGCGCCAGCCGACCTGGCGGTCCTCCATCGGCGCTGCGGTGCTGAACGCCGACAGGTCCGCCCCGGCGGAGAACGAACGCCCGGCACCGCTGACCACCACCACCTTGAGATCGTGGTGCTCGTCGAGCCAGCGGGCAGCCAGCTCGATCTCGTGCAGGGTGTGGCTGCTGAGCGGGTTGAGCTTGTCCGGCCGGTTGAGCTGGAGCGTGCCTCGCGGCCCGTCGACGGACACGGTGATGGTGTCGAACTGCATGGTGCCAGTGTGACACCGGGCAACCCGACGGCCCGACCCAGGGCGTCGTAGGATTGACCAATGGGTCAAGGGCGGGCGACGGTCATCACCGACGACCACCCTCGTTCCCACGGCACCGCCCTCGCCGCACTGCGCACGCCCGCCTTCTTCGTGATGTGGGTCGGCAGCTTCGCCAGCAACATCGGCACCTGGATGCAGACCGTCGTCCTGCCCGCCTACATCGACCGGCGCACGGAATCCGGCGCGATGGTGGGCCTGTTCACGTTCGCCCAGCTCGGCCCGCTGCTCCTGCTGTCCATCCCCGGCGGTGTGCTGGCGGACAAGTTCCCGCGCAAGCCCTGGATCGCCACCATGCAGGCGGGTGCCATGGGGCTGACCCTGATGATGGCCTGGTTGGTGCAGGTCGATGCCAGCGTGTGGGCCCTTCTTGCCGTGCAACTGCTCACCGGGATCACCAACGCGCTGAACGCGCCGGCGATGCAAGGCGTGGTGCCGGCGCTCGTGCACCCTGCGGACCTCCCCGGCGCCATCTCGCTCAACTCGGTGATGATCAACGGCTCCCGTGTCATCGGCCCGGTCATCGCCGCCGCGCTCATGGCCCAGGGCATGGGTGTGCCGACGATCCTCGTGATCAACGCCGTCACCTACGTGTTCATCATCCTTGCGGTGAAAGTGGTGCCGTTCCCACACATCGGTCGGGCCACGGACGCCAAGGGGTTCGACAACCTCGCGACCGGTATCCGCATCGTGCAGCGGCGCACCGTGCTCCGGCGCATCCTCCTCGGCTTGGCGATGTTCTCCTTCCTCAGCCTCGCCTTCGTCGGCCTGTTCCCCACGATCGCCCGCACCAACTTCGGGCTGGACACCTCGCAGTCCACCTACAAGTGGCTCTACGCGACATGGGGTCTCGGTGCGATGACGGGTGCGCTTGCAGTGGGCACGGTGTTCAGCAAGGTGGACAAGCGGCGCCTCATCGCCCCGCTGCTGCTCGGCTTCGCCGCCTTCCTCACCGTGTTCTCCCTCCTGCGCGACCCGGCACCGGCCTTCCCGGTCGGCTTCGGGCTCGGCTTCTGCTACTTCGGCATGACCACGTCGATGAACACCGTGTTCCAGCAGAACCTGCGCAACAGCGAACGCGCCCGAGTGATGTCGCTGTGGTTCATGGCGTTCGGCGGCACGGTGTCGATCGGCAACCTCGTGCTCGGGCCCGTGATGGACGGCATCGGCGCCACACCGGTGCTGCTGGCCGGCGCAGTCGCCGCGGTGGGCCTGGCGTGGTACTGCAACATCCCGGCGCGGCCGTCACGCACCCTGGCCGACGAGGAGCGCAGCGATGCGCTCGAGCCCAGCTACCCGGCTGCCCTTGACGAGCAAGGCCTCTCCGCTGGCGAGTGACCCCACGGCGGCCACCGGGTCGTCGCACACCGGCAGGCCGTACAACTCGGTCCCCACCGCCAGCACCTCGATGCCGTGGCCGTGCGCGTACTCGACGATCGCCCGGTGCTCGGCCGCGGAATCGCTGATCTCGGCCATCACCCCGAGCACCGCCACCTTGCGGTGCCCCGGCAGGTCGGCCAGCGCGTCGAGCGCGGCCCGCATGCTCGTGGGGTTGGCGTTGTAGCTGTCGTCGAGCACCACGCCACCCGCAGGCGCGTGGCGGATGTCCATCCGCATCGCGGTGAGGCCCACCTCGGCCAACGCGGCGACGCCGGCCGTCACATCGCCGCCGAGCACGCCGACGACCGCCAGCGCGGCGGCCGCGTTGGACGCCATGTGGCGACCGCTGACACCGAGCACCACGTCGTGCGCACCCCACGGGGTGTCCAGGCGGAAGCGGGCGCGGGCGTGATGATCGGTGACGATCTCCCCCACGCGCACGTCGGTGCCAACCGCATGGCCGAAGGTCACCACCGTGCAGCGGGCGTACGTGGCCATCGCGGCCACGCGGTGATCGTCGGCATTGAGGACGGCGATGCCGTCCGGTGGCAACGCCTCGATCAGCTCAGCCTTCGCGCGCGCCACCCCGTCGATGCCACCGAGACGATCGCTGTGCGCCTCGGCCACCCGCGTGACCACCCCCACCGTCGGCACGGCGATGGCACACAGCTCGGCGATCTCACCGAAGCCGCGCATGCCCATCTCGAGCACCATCACCTCGCAGTCGTCCGGCGTGTTCAGCAGTGTGGTGGGCAGCCCCTGCTCGTTGTTGAAGCTGCGCTCGTTCGCCCACACCCGGCGGCTGGCGCCGAGCGCGGCGCGCAGCATGTCCTTGGTGGACGTCTTGCCGACCGAGCCGGTGATGCCCACCACCGGGCCGGCGAAGGTGGGGCGGCGTGCCGTGGCGAGCGCCATCAACGCCTGTTTGGTGTCGGCGACAGCGATTGCCGTACCGCCGACCGGAGGTTGCGAGGTGAGGTAGGCGGCGGCCCCGGCGGTCAACGCACCGGCGATGAACTCGTGCCCGTCACGCTCCGCGACGAGCGGCACGAACAACTGATCCGGCTGCACGACGCGGCTGTCGAACGCCACGCCGTCGATCTCGACGTCGGGCCCGTGCACCACACCGCCGGTCGCCGCCGCCACATCACTCGCTCGAAATCGCATCGCCCCCGAGGGTAGCGGCGCGGCTTCACCCGGCCGGGGCAGTCAGCGACGTGAAGGCCGAGATCAGCACCCGGGTGAGCACACCGCTGCCGTTGGACACGGTGAACACCGCGTCCTCGGAGACGGCGAAGGCGATCGGGCGCGTGCTGAACGTGAACGAGGCGACGGCCGCAGCGGTCTCCGGGTCGATGCGGAGCACGACACCGTCCTCGTGCACCAGCGCCCACGGCGTTCCGTCAGGGCCTAGCTGCAGCGCATTCGGGTCGTCGCCGATCTGTGCCGTGCCGGCGGGGAGTTCGTGCTCCGCCACCACCTCGCCGGTCTCCAGGTCGAAGGCCACCACCGACTGCGCGACACCGGAATCGGCACCGGCATCGAGCAGGGCCCAGAGCGTTCCGCCCGATACCGCCATCGACGCCGGGCCGATGTACTTCGGCAGGGGGTAGGTCCAGCGGTAGGCACCCTGCACCACGTCCAGCGCCGCGATCGACCTCACGCCATCGACGTCCGTCTCGATGACCAGCAGGTCACCCGCCCCCACCGCCGCGTCGGAGTAGGTCCCGATCGTCTCGCCGTCGTCGCCGCCGGGCTCGGCCACCGTGGCGACCTTGGCCCCCGACTCCAAGTCGAACTCGGTGACCTCGCCGAAGTCGATGACGTACAACGCGCCGCCCGCTGCCACCAGGGTTGCCGGCACGATGAACGGGTGGTCGATCGACCGCGAACCCTTTCCGGTGGAGGGGTCCACGGAGGAACTCCCCACCCACAGATCGCCGTCCACCACCCCGTGCACGTCGAGGCGCTGGCCGACTCGCAGGTCGACCGAACCGTCGGCAGGATCGATGCGGAGGAGCTCGGTCTCGCCCGCTTGTGGGGTGACGACCTGGTTGCTGACGCCGACCCAGATCGCCCCGTCGACGTAGGCGATGCCGCGGGCGCCGGCACTCTCGCCCAACTTCCACTGGCGTTCCGGCCCCGAGGCATCATCGCTGCACGCGGTGGCCGCGAGCCCGACGGCGAGGACCACGACGGAGGCTCCGAGCAAGTGCGAGGTGCGCATGTCAGAAGGGTACTCGCTGCCGCGCGACGGCTGCCCGCGGCTACCGTCAAAGGCGATGAGCGCCGACGACCGCACCCACCTGATCGTGCTGTTCGGGGGGCAGTCGGCCGAGCACGACGTCAGCTGCACCACCGCTGCCCATGTGCTACGCGCCGCCGACCCGAAGCGCTACCGGATCACTGCCGTCGGCATCGGGCGCGACGGCCAATGGCAGCTGGCCGATGGCGCGCAGCGCGCCCTTGCCGCGGGGCCTGAGGCGCTGCCGGGCCGGTTGGAACCCGTCGGCACGCCGGTGGACCCGGCGCAGGTCGTACGCGATGCGGGTGGCATCACCGTGGTCGTGCCGCTCCTGCACGGGCCGATGGGCGAAGACGGCACCGTGCAGGGCCTGCTGGAGCTCGCCGACCTCCCATATGTCGGCACCGGTGTGCTCGGCTCCGCGGTGGCGATGGACAAGGCGATGGCCAAGGTCGTGGCCGCCCAGCACGGCATCCCTCAGGCGCGCTACCGGGCCTTCCGGGCGCACGAGGTCACCCCCGGCCTGCCCCAGGCCCTGGCGGACGAACTCGGCCTGCCCGTGTTCGTCAAGCCCGCCAACATGGGCTCCTCCGTGGGCGTCAGCAAAGCCAAGACGGTGGAAGCCGTGCGCGACGCCATCGCCCTCGCCGTGTCGTACGACGAGTGGGTGGTCGTCGAGGAAGCAATCACCGGCCGCGAGATCGAGGTCGCGGTGCTCGGCAACCTGGAGCCACGAGCCAGCCTGCCCGGTGAGGTCGTGCCCGGAGCCGAGTTCTACGACTACGAGGACAAGTACCTCGACGACGGGTCGCAGACGCTCATCCCTGCGCCACTCTCGGCAGAGCAGACGGCCGAAGTGCAGTCGCTGGCGTTGCGGGCGTTCACCGCGCTGCGCTGCGAGGGTCTGTCCCGCTGCGACTTCTTCCTGGAAGAAGGCGGCCGCGGCTTCCTGCTCAACGAGGTGAACACGATGCCCGGCTTCACCCCCATCTCGATGTACCCGAAGATGTGGATCGCCAGTGGCCTCTCCTACCCGGACCTGATCGACGAATTGGTCCGCCTGGCCATCGAGCGGCACGACCGCCGCCGTCGCAACACCTCGCGGTGAGCGCCTGGTACGAGCCGGTGGAACCACCGGCCGAGCTGCGCCACCTGCTGGCCTGCACGTGGATCGCGCATCCCACCGGTGAGCACCTGCTCACGCCGGACGGATGCATCGACCTGCTGTGCACCAGCACCGACATCCTCGTGCTCTGCGGGCCCGACACCCACTCCTGGCGGTTCCGTCTCCCCGAGGGCACCACGGCGGTCGGGGCACGCTTCCGCCCGGGTGCGGCCCACGCCGTGTTCGGGCAGGACATGTCGCAGCTGCTCGATGCGCGGGTTCCGCTGGAGGTCGTGCTCGGCGCGGCGGCAGCAGCCGAGTGGAGACGGCAGCTCGGCGCCGCCGGGGGCCTGGCGCAGCGCCGCGACACCTTGGCCGGCCTGGTCGCCGACCACGCGGGCGCCACGGTGATCCCTCCCCCGGCGGAGGCCGTGGTGGAGCTGTTGACCGCTGAGCCGATGGCCACCGTCGGCACCGTCGCCGCGGCGATCGGCATGTCCCCTCGAACGCTGCACCGGCACTCACTGAAGTGGTTCGGCTACGGCACCGCCACGCTGGCGAGGTTGATGCGCTTTCACCGCTTCCTCGCCGCCGCCGACGCCGGGCTCGGCCCGGCCCCCGCCGGCCAGGCCGAGAACCCGGCCCGTGCTGCCGGTGGCTCGCTGGCCGCCGCGGCTGCAGAGGCCGGCTACTTCGACCAGGCCCACCTCGCCCGCGACTGCAGGGCGATCACCGGCCTCACCCCGACGGCGTTCCTGTCCGCCCACTTCCCCACCTTTCCCGACATGACCGATCCGTACAAGACCCAACGCCCGCTGCTGGCCACGATGGGCCAATGAGCCATTCCGTCTCCGACCGTTACCGCCGCCTCTCCACCCGCTTCGACGCGATCGTCCAGTCCCTGTCCGCGGACGACCTCGATCGGCCGACTCCCTGCGACGGCTGGACAGTTCGCGACATCGTGCAACACGTCGCGGATACCGAGCACGACCTGCTCGTGGCCCGCGAGCTGGCCTCCGGTGACGCCGAGGGGTGGGCCGCCACGAGGGCCAAGGTGCAGGCCGTGCTCGACGACGACTCGACCAGGGAGATGCAGTACGACGGCTGGTTCGGGCCGACCACGCTCGGGGCCACGATCGACGCCTTCTACTCGATGGACCTGATGGTCCACGGCTGGGACATTGCCGTGGCCGTCGGGAGCCCGGCCGCAGCGGACGCCGACCCGGAAGACGTGGCCATCGCCCGCGCCCTGCTGGAACCGGCGGGCGATGCAATGCGCATGCCGGGCATCTGCGGGCCCGAAGTGGCGGTGCCCTCCGCCGCCACCGACTGGCACCGGTTCCTGGGGTGGACCGGCCGTAACCCGGCCTGGGCCGGCTGACCGGCTGGCGCGCGCCACTCCAGCGGCGGCCGCTGCGGTTGCGCTATGGCGCCAGTGCGGCGCGCAGGAACGCCAGCAGTTCTGCCCGCAGGCGGCGCAACTCGGCAGCCCCCGGCTGCCAGCCGACGGCGCGCAACGCCTCCGGCTCGGTGGCGATTCCCGTCACCGTGGCATAGGTCAGCGCCGCCACCAACCGCGGGTCGGCCCGGCGCAACCGCCCGCGGTCCATCTCCCCCTGCAGGTAGCCGACGGCGCGTGCCACCAGCGGCCGCAACTCGTCTGCCAGCCGGTCGCCCGAGGCGGCCGGGAGGCGGCTGACCTCCCGGATCAGGCCGAGCAACGCGGGCCGGCGCACCGCAGGGCGGAACACCGCGCGCACCACCGCGTCGATGCGATCCAGCGGGTCGTCGGTGCTCGCCCGAATGGCAGCCTCGATCCCCAGCGACAGCTCGTGCACCGCCCCCACCAACACCGCCTGAACGAGGTCGTCCTTGCTGGCGAACCAGTACAGCAAGGTCTGCTTGGCCACCCCCACCTCGGCCGCGATCGTGTCGAGCGACACGGCCTCCACCCCGCGCACGCCGAACAGATCGGTGGCGGCATCGAGGATGCGGAGGCGGGTGCTGCCGCGGGTCATGGGTCTCTCTCTACCACATGGTAGAGAAATGTGGTAGACATGGCCCGTCATGATCGCCGAACAACTCGACGGGAAGCGGATCGCCATCACCGGCAGCACCGGCTTCGTCGGCACCGCGCTCGTCGAGCGCCTGCTGCGCGGTGCACCGGGGTGCGAGCTGGTCCTGCTCATCCGCCCCTCCAAACGCCACGACGCCACCGAGCGCGCCCGGCGCGAGATCTTCAAGAACAACGCCTTCGACCGCCTCAAGGCCGCCCTCAAGGCCGAGGGCGGCGAGACGTTCGACGAGATGATCGAGCGCCGCGTCCGCTGCATCGGTGGCGACGTCAGCACGGACGGCCTCGGCCTGAACGACGCCGACCGCGTCTTGTTCGCCAGCTGTCAGACCATCATCCACTCCGCCGCCGCGGTCAGCTTCGACAGCCCGCTGGACTCCGCGGTCGAGATCAACCTGCTCGGCCCGGTGCGCATCGCCCAGACGTTGAACGACCTTGGCGTGGCGCCCCATCTGGTGGCCGTCAGCACCTGCTACGTGGCCGGCAACCGGCGGGGCAACGCCCCCGAGGAACTGGTCAGCGCCGGCCCGTGGGACATCGGCCTCAGCTGGCGCAAGGAGGTCGCTGCGGCGCGGCGCATTCGCAGCGACGCCGAGGCCACCAGTCGCCTCCCCGAGAAGCTGGCCGAGTTCCGCAAGGAA
>JBPOIX010000246.1:0-5034 GCA_052034175.1 Actinomycetota bacterium | reverse complement strand
ATGGAGAATAACCTCGCCGCGTTCCGCTGGGGCCGCCGGTGGGCTGCGGACGCCGCCCTGGTGGAAGCGGCCGCCGCCACGGAGACACCAGCGGCCGCCGACGATCGCCCGCTGCGCGACCGGCTGGCCGCCGACCTCACCGCCTACCAGAACGCCCGCTACGCAGCCCGCTTCACCGCCGTGGTGGACGACATCGCCGCGCTCGGCCACCCCGAGCTCACCGAGGCCGTGGCTCGCAACCTGCACAAGTTGATGGCCTACAAGGACGAGTACGAGGTCGCCCGCCTGCTCCTCGCGCCCGAGGCCAGGGCTCAGGCGGAAGCCGTCGGCGGCAAGGGTGCACGAATGGTGTGGCACCTGCACCCGCCGTTCATGCGCTCCTTGGGCATGCGCCGCAAGATGCGCCTCGGCCGCTGGGCCCGGCCGCTGCTGTGGGCGCTGCGCTCGATGCGCCGCCTGCGCGGCACACCGCTCGACCTGTTCGGGTTGGCGAAGGTGCGCCGCGTGGAGCGGGCGATGATCGGCGAGTACATCACCGCCCTCCACGCCGTGAAGGCGCGCTTCGCCGGCCACCTCCTGGCCGAGGCCATCGCCATCGCCGAGCTTCCGGACACGGTGCGCGGCTACGAGCACCTCAAGCTGGAGCGTGCCGCCACCTTCCGGACGGCACTGGAACGGCGGGTCGCGGCCTACGGGGCGAACTGAGCGCGCACCTCGGCGCGGCGTCGTTCGAGGAACCGCCGGTCGCTGTCGTTCGGCGTGCACGCCAGGGCGCGGCCGAAGGCGCCAGCCGCCTCGGCTGGCCTCCCCAGGCGCAGTAGCAGCTCCGCCCGTGTGCTCCAGTACAGATGCCATTCCTCGGCCCGCGGACCGAGCTCGTCGAGCAGGCTCAGCGCGGCGACAGGGCCGTCCGCTTCGGCCACGGCGACGGCGCGGTTCACGCGCACCACCGGTGTCGGCGCCATGCGCTCGAGATGGCCGTACAGGTCGGCGATCTGCTGCCAGTCGGTGTCGGCCATCGTCGGCGCCAGGCCGTGCACGCAGGCGATCGCCGCCTGCAGCTGATACGGCCCTGGGCGCCGCCCGCGCAGGGCACTCTGCACCAGCGCGTCGGCCTCGGCGATCTCGTCGTGATGCCACTGCGTCCGGTCCTGCGCCGCAAGGAGCACCAGGTCGCCCGCGGCGTCCACGCGTACGTCGCGCCGTGCATAGGTGGCCAACGCCAACGCCAGCAATCCCGCGCACTCCGGCTCATCGGGCATCAGGTCGCACAGCAGCCGAGCCAGGCGAATGCCCTCCTCGGCCAACTCGCCCCGGCTGTCCAGCGGGCCCTCGGGCGCGTGATGGCCTGCGGTGACCACGGCGTAGACCGTGGCCAGCACCGCCGGCAGCCGCTCGGGGAGCTCATGGTCGGCCGGAATGCGGTACGGGATTCGTGCGGTCGCGATCTTCTTCTTGGCCCGGCTGATGCGCTGCCCCATCGTGGCGTCCTCCACGAGGAACAGCCGGGCGATCTCGATCGTGCGCAGCCCGCACAGCGTCCGCAGGGTCAGCGCCACCCGCGCCTCGGGCGCCAGCGCAGGGTGGCAGCACGTGAAGATCAGGCGCAGTTGGTCGTCGCGCACCACCGACGCCGAGTGGGGTTCCGCCAGGCGATTCGTCACCTCGTCGAGGAGCGCGGCGTCGGTCTCCTTGCGGGTTCGTTGTGCTTCGCGGCGGATCATGTCCAGCGCACGATTGCGAGCGGTGGTCGTCAACCAGGCGGCAGGGTTGGCGGGCACGCCATCACGCGGCCAGCGCTGCAGGGCGGCCACCATGGCATCCTGCACCGCGTCCTCGGCGAGCGCCATGTCGCCGGTGAGGCGCACGAGGGTGGCAAGCACCTTGCCACCCTCGTGACGCACCATCCGGGCGAGGTCGTCGGCGGGCGCGGTCACTCCCGCCCGAAGTCGATCACCGGCCGCACCTCGACCCGGCCGTGCCAGGCACCGGGGATCTGCGCCGCCCAGCGGATGGCTTCGTCCAGGTCGGCGCAGTCGAGCAGGTAGAACCCACCGAGCACCTCCTTGGTCTCGGCGAAGGGCCCGTCCGTGGTGAGCATCTCGCCGCCCTTGCCGCCCTGCACATGAACGGTGGTGGCCGTGGCCGTGGGCTGGAGGGCCTCGCCCCCGCCGAGTACGCCGGCGGCGCCGGCCGTGGCGCCGAAGTCCATGTACTCGGCCATCACGGCGGCCCATTCGGCCTCCGTGCCCTGGCCTTCGGTGGCGGCTGCTTCGTAGATCAGTGCTGCGTAGCGGGGCATGTCGTGTCCTCCAGGTTCGGGAGTCCCGGGTGTTGGGATCTCGACACTACGACGAACGGCAGACCGCGATTTCGACAGGATGTGCCGGAGAAGTTCGGCGGTCAGCCCGCACCAGCACCAGCGATCTCGAACGCAGTGGCCGGCGAGGCGGGAAGGTGGTCCGGCAGGTCGATGCGGAGCGACCCGTCCGCCCACGTGAACGGCAGGGCGCGGGAGTTGCCGAGCATGCGCACTTCAGCCCCTTCTGCGGGCTGGGCGCAGGGGAAGGCCACCGAGCCCGCCGGTGCGCCTTGCACGATGGCGTACGCCGTGTCGCCGCGCCGGGTGAACCCCACGGGGCGGCCGTCCGCACACACGCCCGAACCCCCGGCGCGGGTGCCGTAGATGGCAGCGCCGTTGACTCTCAACCACCAGCCGAGCGCGGTGAGCCGCATCACCTGCGCCAGCGGGATCTGGCCGTCGGCCGCCGGGCCGACGTTGAGCAGCAGGTTGCCGCCGCGGGCCACGATGTCGGCCACCATCCACACCAGCTCGTCCACGGTCGGCATGGTGGATTCGTTCTCCATCCGGTTGTAGCCGAAGCTGCGCCCGATGCCCCGGCAGACCTCCCACTTCCCCGCGCCCGCGGTCGTGGTGTACTCGGGCGTGCTGAAGTCGGCGTGCAGCCGGCCCTGGGCCACGGCGATCATGTTGAAGCGGTCGTTCACCACCCCGTCGGGCACCGCCTGGTAGTACTCGCCGATCATGTCGGCGGGGTCGAGCGAGGCCGGCCAGCCGATGTCGTTCCACAGCACGCTCGGGTGGAAGCGAGCCACCAACTCGCGGACGTGCGCCAGCAGGTACTCGTGGTACTCCGGCGAGTCCGGCACGGCGCGGAACAGCCCCATCAGGTCGGGGATGGGCGGCGGGTTGAACGTCCAGTCGATGCCGCCGGAGTAGTACAGCCCGAAGCGCATTCCGGCGGCGCGCACGGCGTCGGCCAGCTCGCCGATGTGGTCGCGCTCGGTCATCCAGCGCTCGTGGAACGGGTTGGGCACCTCGCTGCGCCACATCAGCACCCCGTCGTGGTGCTTCGTGACGGGCACCACGTAGCGCGCCCCCGCCTGCTGGAACAGTGGCACCCAGTCGGCCACCGCGGCGCCGGCGGATCGCGCGAGGAACTCGTCGACGAAGTCGCGGTACGTCACCTGGGGGCCGTACACCGCCGCGTGGTGCGCCTCCACCGGGCTGCCCTCCAGCGCCCACGAGTTCAGGTACCACTCGGTGTAGGGGCTCCAGCGGAAGATCTCCTCCCAGTTGCCGGCACGCATCAGGTCGCCCATGTCGCGGTCGACCGGGGCGTAGCACGGCACGGCGTAGGCGCCCCAGTGGATGAAGATGCCGAGCTTGGCGTCGTCGTACCACTGGGGCAGCGGACGGTCGGAGAAGCGAACGCTCATGGAGCGGCACGCTACGTCAGGTGAGGGTGGCCGCGATGCGCTGGAGCTTGGTGGGGTTGAGCAGCAGGCGCAGTGCCGCCAGCCGCCCGTCGACCACTTCGAAGACCATCACCATCGTCAAAGAGCCGGCGCGATGGAACAGCAGGCCCGGCTCTCCGTTCACCTCGCGCACGTCGACGGCGACATCGGTCGGGAGCCGGCGCGAGACGTTGACCAGGAAACGGCCGACTCGTTCCGCGCCGACCACCGGGCGGCGGGCGGCGTGGACGTCGCGCCCGCCGTCGCTGACGAGCACGACGTCGTCGAGGAGGAGCCGGCGCAGATCCTCCACCTGGCCGAACGCGCACGCGGCCATGAACCGCTGCACCAGCTCGGTGGCGTCCGCGGCACCGGGCGCCGGGGCGACGTGCCGGCGCGCGTCGCGCACCCGTTGCCGAGCGCGGGACGCGATCTGGCGGCAGGCCTCCTCGCTGCGATCCACCACCGCGGCGATGGAGGCATAGGGCTCGCCGAACACGTCGGCCAGCAGGAACACCGCGCGCTCGACAGGCGCCAACCGTTCCAGCACCACGAGAAAGCCGAGCGTCAGCGACTCCGCCCATTCGGCGGCATCGGCGGGGTCGCCCCCGGTGAGCATCGGCTCGGGCAGCCATGGGCCGACGTACTCCTCCCGCTGGCGGCGGGCGGACTTCAGCACGTCCAACGCCAGCCGCGACGCCGCGGTGGTGAACCAGGCCGCAGGCCGCTCCACTTCGGCGCGACCCGTTGGCCCCAACCGATGCCACCGCAGCCACGTCTCCTGGACGACATCGTCGGCGTCGGCCACCGAGCCGAGCATCCGGTAGGCCAGCCCGTGCAGACGCGCTCGCTCCGCCTCGAAGGAGGCAGGGTCCGGGGCGGCCGCGGCGTCGGTCATCGAGCAACCAGTCTGGCGGCCCTCTCGGCGGCAACGCGCGCGCTGGCCAGCGCGGCGTCGAGCAGGTGCCCCGTCGGGCCCACCCAGTCGCCCGCCAGGAAGACGCCGTCCACCCCGCTGTGCTCCGGTCGCCCGGCCAGCCCACCGTGGGCCGCGAGTGGCAAGGCTCCGACGACCGTCATCCGAGGCAGGTAGCGGCTATCCGCCACCGCACCCGCCTCACCGAGACCCGCCAGCGCCGCGTGGGCCGCCAGGCCCGCCCTCGTGGCCGCCGGTTCGTGCTCCTCCCCCGGAGCCAGGTAGCGCGCCACATGGACGACCGACCGGCCTTCGGGGGCAAGCCGCGCCCGCACCCCATGGTCGGAGAGGTAATGCGG
>JBPOIX010000400.1:0-1943 GCA_052034175.1 Actinomycetota bacterium | reverse complement strand
TGCCGGTGGCGTGTTCCTTGAGGAACGCGCGGCAGCGCTCGCGGAACTCGGTCTCGTCGGCAGCGCTCATGGTTGCGGTGTCGCTCATCGGATCCCCTCAGAAAGTTGCAGTGTGCAATGAACTGTGTCATCCATGTTGCCCCATCGCCCGCTCTGCGTGCGTATCGAGCGACGGACGCCGGGCGCGAGGATGGCGGCATGACCTCGCTCGACGCCGTCCGTTTCGACCGCTTCCCTCGCTTCGAGGAGATGACCGAGTGGCTGCAGGTGCTGGCCGCGGCCAGCGACGGGCGGCTGGTGTTGTCGTCGATCGGGCAGTCGCACGAGGGGCGTGAACTGTGGTTGGCCACCGTCACCAACCCGGCCACGGGCACGCACGACCAGAAGCCGGCGCTGTGGATCGACGGCAACATCCACGCCCCGGAGCTCACCGCCGCGAGTGCGGCCATCCATCTCCTGCACACGCTCGTCACCCGCTACGGGGTGGACGAGAAGGTCACCCGGGCGGTGGACCGGCGCACGTTCTACGTGGTGCCGCGGGTGAACCCCGACGGTGCCGAACTGGCGATGGCGGAGCTGCCGAAGATCGTCCGCTCGACGGTCCGGGCGTGGCCGCGCGAGGAGCAGCAGCCGGGCTTCGTGGCGGAGGACGTGGACCGCGACGGCCGTCTGCTGCAGATGCGAGTGGAAGACCCGAACGGGACCTGGAAGCCGCTGGCCGGCCACCCGCGCCTGCTGGTGCCGCGCGAGCCGGACGAGGACGGGGCGGGCCCGTACTACCGCTTGCTGCGGGAGGGCCGGGTGGAGGGGTACGACGGTGTGCTAGTGCCGCCCGGGCCGCTCCAGGCGGGCATCGACTCCAATCGCAACTTCCCGGCGGACTGGAAGCGCCACCCCGCGCTGCCGAGCCCGTGGGGTGCGGGCGACTTCCCGACGAGCGAGCCCGAGGTGCGAGCCGTCGTGCAAGCCATCGTCGACCGGCCGAACATCACCGGCTACCTGGCGTACCACACATGGTCGGGTGTGCATCTGCGGCCGTACGAGAACCAGTCCGACGAGGGCCTGCCGACGGCGGACCTGCGCACCTACACCGCGGTGGGGGAGCGGCTGACGGCGATCACCGGCTACCCGGCGATCAGCGTGTACCACGGGTTCCGCTACGACCCGAAGGACGTCATCACCGGCACCGGCAGCCTGTGGGCGTACGAGCAGCGCGGGCTGGTCGCGTGGACCACCGAGTTCTGGAGCCCGCTGCGGGCGGCCGGGCTGCCGGACGCGCACCCGATCAACTGGTACCTGCAGCACCCGCTGGACGAGGAGCTGCAGCTGCTGGCATGGGTGGAGGAACACGCGCCCGAGGGCTACGTCGACTGGTACGAGTACGACCACCCGCAGCTGGGCAAGGTGGAGTTGGGAGGGTGGAACAACGCCGCGGCCTTCCGCAACCCGCCGCTGCCGCTGCTGGAGGGGGAGATCGCCCCGCACAGCGAAGTGGCAGTGTTCCATGCGCTGATCGCCCCGGAGCTGCGCCGGCGCAGCACCGAGGTAGAGGCGCTCGGTGGCGACACATGGCGCGTGCGACTGGTGGTGGAGAACGCCGGCTGGCTACCCACCAATGTCACCGCCAAAGCGGTCGAGCGGCGAGTCGCGCAGCAGGTGGAAGCCACCATCGACCTACCGGAGGGCGTGTCGCTGGTGACCGGCACGACGACGGTGCAGTTGGGGCACCTGGACGGCAGGGTCGGGCGGACGAACAGCATCGGAGCGTTCGCCGGGCTGAACGACTTCACCGGCGACCGCGCGAAGGCGGAGTGGGTGGTCTCCGGCCCCGCCGGAAGCGTGGTCCGCCTGGTGGCCGGCGCGCCCCGAGCGGGCTGGGTGCGCGCCGAAGTGACGCTGCGCGCTTAGAAGCGGCGGTCGTTGGCCTTCTTCTTCGGCGGCAC
>JBPOIX010000185.1:0-5100 GCA_052034175.1 Actinomycetota bacterium | reverse complement strand
TCGAGCACATCGATCGCGCCCGCGGGCGGGGCAGGCGGCGGAGCAGCGCGGCCAGCGCCGCGCGCCGTTCCTGCCGCGACCGCGGCGCGGTCGATGTCTCGGTGCAGATGCTGTTCGGCATGGTGCTCCTGCTGTTCGTGCTGCTGCTGGTGGCCGAGACCGTCACCTACTGGCACGCGCGCAACGTGTTCGGCGAGGCCGCGGCGGAAGGTGCACGGGTTGCCGCCGCGCACGACGGCACCTGTGCCGACGGCGTGGCTGCGGCGCGGGCGATGGTCGAGCGGATGGCCGGCGGCTGGTCGGACGGCCTGATCGTCAAGTGCATGGACGGTCCGATGGTGGCCGTGCGCGTCGTGGGCCGCTCGCCGGGAATCATCGGCGACCAGCTCGGCACGTTCATCTCCGTCGTCGAGTCCGCTCCGAAGGAACGGTGAGGGCGATGTGGCGACGCCTTCGCCGACGCTGGGCGGACGATGCCGGCGTGGGCACCCCGGTGGAGATGATGTACCTCCTCATCTTCTGCCTCGTGTCCGTCTTCTTCCTTGTCTTCGTCGGGCGCCTGCACGCCGCCGGCACCGAGGTCACCAACACGGCGCAACAGGCGGCGCGGGCGGCGTCGCTGGCGCCGGACCCTCGTTCGGCCAAGGTCGCGGCGCAGGAAGTGGCCGCGGCATCGGTGCTCGGCACTCGATGCGCCGGCGGCCCCACCGTGGTGTTCACCTGGGTGTCGTCGCCGACCGGCACGTGGCAGGGCGGCTCGGTCACCGTCACGCTGCGCTGCACCGTGCGCAACGAAACCCTCTCCGGCTTCTGGGCGCCCGGCTCGCGCACGATCTCGATGAGCGACACCCAACCCGTGGACCGGTACCGGCGATGACCGCCGACCTCACACCTGCAGCGGGCCCCACCGCCGGCGCCCCGGCTCGGCCTGCCCGCGACCGGGGCAGCCTCACCGTTTCGATGCTGCTCCTGCTGGTGGTGGTGCTGGGCGGAGCGGCCCTGCTGGTGGACGGTGGCCGCGCCATGAGCGCTCGCCGCCACGCCGCCAACACCGCTGAAGCCGCTGCCCGCGCGGCGGTGTCCACCGCCACGCCCGTGAGCCCGTTCGACCCTCGCCGCGCCAAGGCCGCGGCACTCGACTACACCAGCCGCAGTGGCATCCCGCCGTCCGACGTCGTCGTCGTCGTCAAGAACAACGTCGTCATGGTCACCATCACCGAACGGCGGCCCACCGTCTTCCTCATCCTCGGTGGCGTGTCCACCCTCACTGTCCAGGCGACGGGCTCCGCGCGCGTCGTCTATTCCCCCTGAACTGCCCGAAGGAGTAGCCATGAGCCGCCCTCTGCGCGCCCTTGCCCGCCTCGTCACCGCACTGGGCCTCGCCGTCGTGCTCGCCGGTGTGCCCGTGGCGATCGTGCTCGGCGTTGGTGTCCCCCTGCCCTCGCTGGCCGGCCTGCGCGATGCCTGGTCCGCGCAGCGGGTGGACGCCGACCTGGTGCTGCGCATCGGCACCCTCGTGTTCGTGGCCCTGTGGGCCTGGTTCGCCCTCACGGCGCTGGCGGAACTGTGGCGGGTGATGGCGTGGAAGCGCGGCCCTGTCGGCGCCCGCCTGGCCCCGGTGCCGCCTGGCCCGAGTGGCTGGATCCGCTCCCTGGTCCGGTTCGTGGCGATCTCCTCGGTCACCGCCGGCGCCGTGCTCAGCAGCGTGGCGGGCGCCGTCCGGCCGGCAGCGGCCGCCGGCCACGGGCCCGTGGCGCGCCCCGCCGTCGCCGTGGCATTGATGTCCACCGAGGCGACCGCCAGCAGGAACTCCGGCCCGGTGCACTTCCACGTCGCCGCCGGCCGCGAGACCCCGTACTCGATGGCCTCCGCGCTCGGCGACCCGGCCCTGCGCGACCGGATCATCGACCTCAATATCGGGCGCCGCGCCCCCGACGGCGGCGAATGGAAGGGTGGTGTGTTCCCTCCCGGCATGGAGGTGCTCTTGCCCGGCGAGGCGACCGTGATGACCCCCTTCGGCCCCGCCCACGAGGTCGAGCCCGGCGACTGCTACTGGGACGTGGCCGACGACCATCTGACGGCGGTCCTGGAGCGGGAGCCGGCGCCGCGGGAGGTGTGGGACTACACCAATGAGCTGATCACCTTCAACAGTGGCCTCCTGGGCTACGACGACCCGGCGCTCGTCCGCCCGGGGGACCTCGTCGTGCTGCCGGCCGTCGAAGGTGCAGCGATCACGCCGGCCGCACCGGTCGAGGTCGAGCCCGTCTCGCCGGTCGTCATCGCGGAGCCTGCTCCGGAGGTCACGGCCGAGCCCGCTCCCGCCGATGCGGACCCCGCCCCGGTCGTCACGGCGCAGCCCACTCCGTCCGTTCCAGCGACGTCAGTTCCTGCGACGTCCGCTGCCGAGGATGGCCCGGTCGTGGTCGTGCAGGAAGGTGGCGCCGTGGTGCCGTTCCTGTCCGGCTTGGGGACGGCGACCCTGTTGGCCGCGGGAGGCATCAGCGTCGTGGAGGCCCGCCGCCGCCGCCGGCTGCGGACGGCGGAGGTCGGCAGCCGCCTCGCCGCCCCCGTCCCCGAGCATGTGCAGACCGAGCGGGTGTTGAGGTCGCTCGGGGCCTCCGAACGGATGGCCCGCCTGGACGTGGCACTGCGCGCGGCCGCGCCGTCGGTGGCGTCGCAGGGCGCCGTCATCACCGCAGCCGTGCTCGGCCATGCTGGCGATCTGCGGGTGCTGTTGCGCGGCGCGGCCGCCCCGGTCGACCCCTGGTGGCGCCTCGACCTCGCCGACGATGCGTGGCTCCTCGATGCCGAGATCGAGACCACCGCCCTCGCTGCCGCCGCCGGTGAGGGCGTCCACCCGTGCCCGGGGCTGGTCCACCTCGGGGTGGTCGCCGACGGGGACCTGTTCGTCGACCTCGAGGCTGTCGGGGTGCTGGCGGTGGACTCGCCGCACGCCACCCCGATCCTGCGGGCAATGGCCGCCGCCCTCGACATCTCGCCGTTCATCGAGGCTGCGCGCGTGTGCGCCGTCGGCGTCGCCGGCCCGGGAGGGGAGGAGGCGCGCACGGACGAGTTGGAGTCGCTGGACGCCGCGCTCGATGCAGCCGCGGTGACGATGGGGAGCACCCGCGCGTTGGCGCGCGGGCGCAGCACCTTCGCGCTGCGCGTCGGCGGCGTCGGAGGCGAGGCGTGGGAACCCGCGCTCGTGGTGGCTGCCGGCAGCCATGATGCGGACGCATTGTCCGCGGTGGCCGCCGCGGCACAGCCTTCCAGCGGGCTCGGGGTTGCGGTCGAGGGCGTCGTGCCGGGCCGTCACGGGTGGACCTTGCGGGCAGACGGCAACGAGCACGTGTTGCAGCCACTCGGCCTCACGGTCCAGCCCGTCGGCGTCAGCAATGCCGACCTTGCCGCACTGCACGGCCTGCTGGCCGCTCAGGAAGCGCCGCTGGAGCGTGTGGCGCCGGCGGTCAGCCTGGTGCGTACCGACGCCGCGGAGCCGTTCGTCGAGCCCGGGTGGGAGCTGTTGGTCCGCGTGTTCGGGCAGGTGGAAGTGGTGGACCGCGATGGCGCCCCGGCGCCGTTCGAGCGGTCCAAGGCGTTGGAGTTGGTGGCCTGGCTGAGCCAGCACCGCGAGCGGCCGACGCGGCAGGCGGCGCGCACTGCCCTGTGGGACCTCAGCGTCCGCGATGCCACCTTCGCCAACGTCGTCTCCGACGCCCGGCGAGCGATGGCTCGTGCGGTCGCCCCGGCCGAGGGTGAGGAGTGGATCGCACGCACCCTCACCGAGGACCTGCCGTTGCACGAGGGGGTGGTGTCCGATGCCGAACTCGTCCAGCGACGGGTTGCCCACGCTCGCGGCCTGCGCCCACTCGACGCCATCGAGACCCTCCGGCCGGCGGTGGACCTGCTGGCGGGCATGCCGTTCGCCGGCACGGGCTACCTGTGGTGCGATGCCGAGGGCTTGTCGTCGGCGCTCTCGCTGTTGGCGGTGGACGCCGCCGGCACGATGGCCGAACACTGCCTCACCGTGGGCGACACCGACGGCGTGTTCTGGGCCACGGGCCAGGGCCTGAAGGTCATCGGTGGGCACGAGGCGCTGGTGGAACTGCGGATGCGGGCGCATGCCCGGCGGGGGGACCTGGCTGGTGTGCGCCAGGAGTGGGAGAGCTACGAGCGGGCACTGGCGGCGGACACCTTCCTCACACCTGAACCCTCGGCGAAGATGGTGAACCTGCGCCGCGAGTTGCTGGCACCCTCCCTGGCCGGCTGACCGCGTCGCTTGAGCCGAGCCTGGCCTGGAGCCGGGTAAGGGGGTCGAACCCTTGACCTACCGCTTACAAGGCGGTTGCTCTGCCAACTGAGCTAACCCGGCGACTTGGCCGCACACGCTACCGGCCGCGCTCAGTGCAGGGAGGCGAGTTCGCGCACCCGTGCGAGGAGCACTTCCAGTGCCGGGGCGTTCATCCCACCCTGCGGGAAGATCACGTCCGCATGGCGCTTGCTGGGCTCGATGAACTGCTCGTGCGCCGGCCGCACCGTGGTGAGGTACTGCTCGATGATGCTCTCCGGTGAGCGGCCGCGCTCCACCACGTCTCGCTGCATGCGGCGGATGAAACGCAGGTCGGCGTCGGTGTCGATGTACACCTTGAGGTCGAACCGCTCGCGCAGTTGCGGCTCGTAGAGCACGAGGATGCCTTCCACCACCACGATGCGCGCCGGGCGCACCATTCGGACCTCGGGGCTGCGGGTGTGGTGCACATAGTCGTACACGGGCACCGGCACGGTGGCGCCTGCGGCGAGGGCCGCGAGGTGATCGTTGAGCAGCTGCCAGTCGAAGGCGTCGGGGTGGTCGTAGTTCGCCAGTGCCCGCTCCTCGATCTGCTGGTGGTCGCGGGTGACGTAGTAGGAGTCCAGCTTGATCAGCGCCAGGTGTTCGTCGCCGGTGAGCTCCGCCAGACGCTCGCTGACGGTGGTCTTCCCTGAACACGTGCCGCCGGCCACGCCGATGAGGAACGGCCGCGGCACGGCCTGATGCTCGGTGGTCGACACGCCTTCGACCCTATCCGGCCACCCCCCGACACGCCCACGCCCATCCACCCC
>JBPOIX010000182.1:0-38631 GCA_052034175.1 Actinomycetota bacterium | reverse complement strand
CGGTGCCGGCCCCTTCCGGACCCGAGTGACCGCCGCCCCGACACCCGAGTGACCGCCCCGACATCCGAGTGACCGCCCCGACATCCGAGTGAGCGGCGCCATGCGAGTGAACGGCCCGACATCCGAGTGAACGGCGCCATGCGAGTGGGCACTCGCATACGGGATGCGAGTACCCACTCGGTTGACGGCTCTCACTCGGATGGGACGGCTCTCACTCGGATGGGGCGGCTCTCACTCGGGTCGGGGACGCGGCGCCCTCAGGCGCGAATCAGCCTCGAAGAGCGCGGGAATCAGCCTCGGGCTCAGCGCCGGCGGGCCCGAGCCCGCCGCACGGCACGCACCACGACGGCGGCCACGAGGGCCAGTACGGCCACCATGCCACCGAGCGCGAGTTCCTGGCGACGCTTGGGCGACACCATCGTCCACCACTTGGCGTCGGTGCCTTCCACATAGGCCTGTTCGTTGGTGACGGTCGGGCGCCAGCCGGCGGCCTTCAAGCGGTCGTTGGCCACCAGCCACGGCCAGCGCGTATAGCTGCGCAGGCCCGGCGGGATGGGGCCCCGCTGGAATCGCCAGCGCAGGTTGGTGACCACTTCGGTCACACGGTCGGGCAGCTTCACCCGCGGCACAGCGCCGGCCAGGGCACGCACCCGTTCGCCGGGAATCCACCCGTCCGGGGCCACGTTGTAGACCCCGTCCAGCCGGTCGGTGGCGGCCAGCAGCACCGCGCTCGCCAGGTCGTCCAGGTGGAGGAACTGGGCGGGCGGGTCGGCCTCGCCCATCCGCTGGCCCATCCCCGCGGCGAGGGCGGCGGCGAGGCGGCTCTGCCCGTCGGCTGCCATTGCCACCGCGGGGCGCAGCACGCTGGCGGTGCGGCCGGCGGCGTTGCGCCGCCATTCGTCCACCACCTGTTCGACCGCGCCGAGTTGGCGGGCGTAGGTGAACTCCACGTCGGGCCGCAGCGCTGCCTGCTCGGTGAGCGGAACCGGATTGTTCGCCCACGCCCCGTACACCAGCGCCGAGGACACCAGCACCACATGGGTGGCCCGCGTGCCCGCCAGCGCCGCCGGCAGCCCTTCGAGCGCACTCTGGTGGCGGGCGGCCAGCGTGTCCGCGTCGTGCGCACCGAGCCACACCAGCACATCGCACTCGGCCGTCGGCGCCACGACCACCCGCAGGTCGCTTGCCACCAGCCGTTGCACTCGGGCCGCGAGGCCGCCGGAACCGATGTCGATGTGCACGCGCAACGTGCCGACCACGGGCGCTGCCGGACTGCTCATCAACCGCCGACGCTAGCCCGTGGAACTCCGTAGGCTGCATCCATGTCCGACGGCATGGGTGACCACACGCCCGACCAGCCCGGCGACGGCAACCCGTTCGCCAACCTCCCGTTGTTCGGCGAGATGGCCAAGGCCCTCTCCGGCCAGGGCCCGCTGAACTGGGAGGCCGCCCGCCAGTTCGCGGCCATGGCCGCGGGTGCCAACCCCGGCGGCGGGAGCGAGCCGAACGTGGAGCCCACGGTGCGGATCGCGCTCACCGACCTGGCGCGCATCCTGGAGTTGCACGTGCGCGACCTCACGGGCAGCGAGGCGGAGCTTCCCGAGATCCTTGCCCTCGGGCGCCAGGCGTGGGCGCAGCGCACCCTGGAGGCCTACCGGCCGCTGTTCACCGAGCTGGCCACGTCCCTCGGGCGCCGGCCCGCCCCCTCGGAGGCGGATGCCGACGCCGACCCGATGATGGCGATGATGGCCAACCTCAGCCAGATGATGGCGCCGGCGATGATGGGGATGGCGGTCGGCTCGATGGTCGGGCGGATGGCGTTGCGTGCCTTCGGCCAGTACGACCTGCCCCTCCCTCGCGACGGCCGCCACCTGCTGGTGGTGCCGGCGAACATCGACGGGTTCGCCGCGGACTGGAGCCTGCCGGTGGACGAGATGCGCCTGTGGGTGCTGGCCCAGGAGCTGATCGGCCATGTGCTGTTCACCCTGCCGCACCTCAGCGCCGGCCTGAGCGAACTGGTGCGCCGCCACGTGGGTGCCTTCCGGCCCGACCCGGAGGCCGTGGGGCAGCACCTGGCCCAGCTGGACGGTGGCGCGATGGGCGACCCGATGCAGGCCATGCAGCAACTGCTGGGCGACCCCGCCATCCTCCTCGGCGCCGTGCAGTCGCCGGAGCAAGCGGCGATGGCCCCGCAGCTGGATGCCGCGGTGGCCGCCGTGGTCGGCGCGATCGACTACCTGGTGGACGCCGTCGCGGTGCGGGTCATCGGTGGCGAGGCCTTGCGCCTGGCCGAAGCCGTGCGCCGGCGGCGGGTGGAGACCTCCGCGGAGGACGTGTTCGTCGAGCGCCTGCTGGGCCTGCAGCTCACCCAGCAGCAGGTGCAGCGGGGCAAGACGTTCGTGGCCGGCGTGGTGGATCGCCTCGAAGGCCCCCACCCGGAGGCCCAACTGGTGGAGTTGCTCGGCCGCCCGAACGCCCTGCCCACACCGGCCGAACTGGACGCCCCCGGCCTCTGGCTGGCCCGCCTGGCGCTGTAGCCGGCGTCAGCGGCTCAGCAGGGCAGCGACGTCCGAGGCACTGAGCACTCGGCCGCTACTCACCACTTCGTCGTCCACCACCAGTGCCGGCGTCGCCATCACACCCCACGAGGCGATCTCGCCGGGGTCCGTCACCTTCTCCAGCGTGGCGACCAGGCCGAGCCGGCCGATGGCCTCCCGCGCTGCCTGCTCGAGTTGCAGGCACTTCGCACATCCGGTCCCGAGCACTTTCACGTTGCTGACTGTCATCGCTGGATCCTCCATCAGGGGCGTCCGTTCACAGGACGAGGTTGAAGAACAGGCCGGTGATCACGATGCCGACGGCCACCACGCCGACGAAGGTGGCGATCAGCCGCGGCCGCAGCACGCGACGGAGCAGGATCATCTCGGGTATGGACAACGCGACCACGCTCATCATGAATGCCAGCACGGTGCCCATCGGCACGCCTTTGTCGTGCAAGGTCTCCACCAGCGGCAGCACTCCGGCAGCGTTGGAGTACAGGGGAACACCGAGCCCCACCGCCAGCGGCACGCCCCACCAGCCGGTGGCGTGATCGGCGAACCACTGCTCCGGCGCCCATCCGTGGATCGCGGCGCCGACACCGATGCCGACGAGGAGATACGGCCACACCTTGCGCAGGATGGAGCGCACTTCCTCGCGCCCCATCTGCAGGCGATCCGCCCAGGTGAGCCCTTGCGAGGGGTCGACCACCTTGCCGCGCAAGCGGGTCTCGAACACGAACGGTTCGACCCAACGCTCCGCCCGCAGCCGGCCGATCACGGCGCCGGCGACGATGGCGATCAGCAAGCCGAGCCCGACGTACAGCGCCGCCACCTTCCAGCCGAACAGGTCGAACAGCAGCACCACGGCCACCTCGTTCACCATCGGGCTGGCGATGAGGAAGCTCATCGTCACCCCCAGCGGGACCCCGGCAGCGACGAACCCGATGAACACGGGCACCGCCGAACACGAGCAGAAGGGGGTGACCACCCCGAGCCCCGCGGCCGCAACATTGCCGACTCCTTCACGGCGGCCGCCGAGCAGGGCCCTGGTGCGCTCCACCGACATGAAGCTGCGCAGCACGGTGACCACGAAGATGATGCCGGCCAGCAGCAGTGCGATCTTGCTGATGTCGTAGAAGAAGAAGTGGACAGAGTCTCCGAGGCGCGTGGTGCGGTCGAGGCCGAACACGTCGTCCACCACCCAGTTCCACAGCGGCCTGTTGAAGCGATAGGCAGCCCACCACGCCACGGCCGCGGCCACCACACCCGCGACCAGCAGCGCCGGGCGTGTCGGGGCTGGTGCCGCGGGCTCGGTCGCCACGGTTGAAGTGTTCATCGTTTATCGACGATAACCGATGAATGGTCCTCTGTCCAGAGGCCGGATACATTTCGGCTGTGGCCGATGACGACACGCTGGCAAGCATGGCCAAAGCCCTGGCGCACCCGGCGCGGATCCGCATCCTTCGCTACCTCGACCAGCGGACCGCGTGCGTCACCGGCGACATCGTCGAGGAAATCGGGCTTGCCCAATCCACCGTCTCCGAGCACCTGCGCATCCTCAAGGCGGCGGGGCTGGTGCAGGGCGAGATCGAAGGCCCACGCACGCGCTACTGCGTCAACCGCGACGGGTTGGCGGCCCTGAAGGCGGGGATCGCCTCGGTCTGAGCCGCCCGTCAGCGGCCGCGGCGCTTTGTCGGCGGGGGGCCCGGGTAGAGCGGCTTGGGTGGGGCGTCCTTCTCCGCGCGCCGAGCCCGCGGGTCGGGGGTGATCCGCCGCGTGCCGTCCGCCTGCCGCGGCGGGCCTGGAGGGCGGGGCTCGCCGGCCGCAGGGGTGTGGCCGCGGCGCTTGTTCAGCTCGTGCCGGGCGCGCTGCGCCAGGCTGAGCGGAAGCGGGCGCCCGGCGGTGACGGCCTTCGAGCCGAGCAGGTAGGTGGCCCCGGCGGTGAGCCCCAGCAGGCCGACCACGAGGAAGCCGAGCTGCGGTGGCATGGTGAAGACCACCGGCGGCAGCGCCGCCAGCACCCAGCCGAGCTGGAAGCGGGTCTCGAACTTGGCGAACGCCCGGCCCTGGTTGGCGTCGGGGGCGCCACGTTGGACGATCGAGTCGAACGCCATCCGCCCGATCGACGACGAGAAGTTGACCACGAGGGCCAGCAGGAACGCTGTCACCAACCCGCCCGTGATGGCCGCACCGACACCGGCCACGGCAATCACGCCGAGGGCGATCAGCAGCATCGTCTCCTCGCGTGTCACGCGCCGCAGGTGAGGCGCGGCCACGTTGCCGGCCATCGACCCGAGCGTGCTGAAGAGCGCCGCCAGCCCCACCTGGGCCAGCCCGTAGTCCTCCTTCATCCAGAACATCAGGTGGAAGAAGAGGAAGCCGATCGAGGCACGGATGAGCACCACCGCGCCGGCGGCGAGCACGATGCGGTCCGAGCGCAGCTCCGTGCGCTCGGCGACGGCCACCGGCTCGGCGGCGACGGCCTCGCGGGGCAGCTTGCCCGCGGCCACCGTGGCCGCCACGAACACCGCGGCCCCGATCGCCAAACCCAGGGCCGGGCTGAGCTTGCTGACGCCCGCCAACGGCCCGAAGGCCAGCGCCCCGGCCAGGGCCGAGATCAGGCCCAGCTTGGAGTTCGCCTCCACCAGTTCGGCGTCGTCGCGCACCACCAGCGGCACGATGGCGATGCGCGACACGGCGTACGTCTTCTGCATCACCAGGGCCACGAACAGCAACGGGTACAGCACCACATCGTCGGTGTGGAAGGCCATCATCACGTACAGGCCGGCGCGGACCACTGCAGTGACCTGGATGACGGTGCGGCGGCCGCCCGGCATGCGGTCGATCGTCGGCCCGATCAGCGGTGCGAGTACCACGAACGGGGCAAAGCTGACCACGAGGAAGAGCAGCACCGCGGACCGCTGGCCGTTGGGGTCCAGCGCCAGTACGGAACCGGCCAGCGCGGCGAACATCGTCACGTCGCCGATCGACATCAGCGCGTGAGTTCGCGCCAACCGTCGGAACGGCGTTTGGCGGTTCACCGGGCGGTTTGCCACACGCCCCACGGCGCGGGCACGCACCCCGCGGGGGTACACCGCATCCGCCCGCACTCGCTCATCGCTCACGGTGGCATCGTAGGTGGCGGCAGCGCGACGGACCGGAACCTCAGAGCTTGGTGCGCTCGAACTTGTAGCCCAGGCCGCGGATGGTGGTGATCCGGGTCGGGTTGGCCGGGTCGGTCTCGATCTTGGCCCGCAACCGCTTCACGTGCACGTCGAGGGTCTTGGTGTCGCCCACATAGTCGCTGCCCCACACCCGGTCGATCAGTACCTCGCGAGTCAGCACCCGCCCGGCGTTGGCCATCAGCAGGTGCAAGAGCTCGAACTCCTTCAACGGCATCGCCAGGTCGGCGCCCGCCAGGACGACGCGGTGCTCCTCCGGGTCCAGCGTCAGGTCGCCCACGCCCACCGCGCCCGGCGCCAGTTCCCCACCGGTGGCGGGGGCTGCGCCGGCTCGACGCCGCAGCACCGCACGCATGCGGGCCACCAGCTCGCGCATCCGGTACGGCTTGGTGACATAGTCGTCCGCTCCCACTTCCAGGCCCACGACCGTGTCGATCTCACTGGCCTTCGCGGTGACCATGATGATCGGCACCTGGCTGCGCTTGCGGATCTGGCGGCAGACGTCGATCCCGCTCATGCGCGGCAGCATCACGTCGAGCAGCACGATGTCCGGCTGCACGCTGTCGAAGCGGTCCAGCGCCTGCTGGCCGTCCGTTGCTACCTCGACGCGGAAGCCCTCGCGGGCCAAGCCGATGCGGAGTGCCTCGACGAAGCTGATCTCGTCCTCGACGACGAGCACGGTGTGGTCGGTGTTGTCCATCGGGGGGTCCTCGTTAGGAGTCGGTACATGCGGGAATTCGGAGTGTGAACACAGAGCCCTCCCCCTCGTGGCTCTCGACGCGCACCTCGCCACCATGGTTGTTGGCGACGTGGCGGACGATGGCCAGGCCAAGGCCTGTGCCGCCGGTCTCGCGGCTGCGGGCGCGATCCACCCGGTAGAAGCGTTCGAAGATGCGGTCGAGGTCTCGGGTGGGGATCCCGATGCCACGGTCGGCGACGGCGATGTCCACCCAGTCGCCGACCCGGGTGACGTACACGGTGACCGAGCTGCCGTCGTCGCTGTACTTCACTGCGTTGTCGAGCAGGTTCGCCAGCGCCGAGACGATCTGCCGACTGTCGCCCATTGCTTTGGGAGGGTGAGGGTCGTGCATCACGATGGCGATGTTGCGCCGCTCGGCCGCCAGACCATTGCGGTGCACCGCCTCGGCGACCACCATGCCGAGGTCGACCACCTCGTACACGGCCTCACCGCCAAGCTCGATGCGCGAGAGTTCGAGCAGGTCGTCGATCGTGCTCGATGCGCGATGCGCCTCCAGCACCATCCGTTCGGCCAGCGCCCGCATCACCTCGACGTCCTCGTGGTCCGCCACGGTCTCCGCCAGCACCGCGAGGGCACCGATCGGGGTCTTCAGCTCGTGGCTGATGTTGGCCACGAAGTCCGTCCGCACGGAATCGAGGCGTACCCGCTCCGTGACATCGTCGATGACCCCCAAGGCTCCACCGTCGGGAAGTGGGATGCCCCGCAGGAGGAGTGTGCGCGGCGGCGGCCCGAAGAGGTCCAGCCGGCGCTCGGCGGCCTGCCCTGCCGCGGCGTCGGCCAGCAAGTGCTCGAGCGCGTCGTCGACCAGCACGTCGGCATGCCCACCGCGGCGAGCAGCGGGCGTGGACATGACCGGCTTGCCCTTCGCATCGGCCAACACCAGACCAACGGGAACGGTGTCGAGCACCGCCCGCAACCGTGCGGCATCGTGTTCGCTGGCCCGCAGCCGGGCCTCGGCGATGGCAAGCTCGCTGCGCAAGGCATCGTGCTCGCGGCGGCCGAACAGGCTCATCCGCCCTCAGTTGGCTCACTGGGAAGAAGGGAATCCACCTCGACCTCGGGGCGGTCGGGCTTGCGGTGGTCGGGCAACCACCCGGTCAGCACGAAGCGCACACGTTCCGCGATGTGCACCGCATGGTCGCCGATGCGCTCGTAGAACCGAGCCACCATCGCCAGCTCGATGGCCTCCTGGAGGTCCAGCCGGCCGGCATGGTTGCTTTCGAACATCGCCTGGATGAACTGCTTCTGCAGCGCGTCGAGATAGGCGTCCATGTCGTCCACTGCGGCTGCCTTGGCGGCGTCGTTCTCCTGGAACGCCTCGATCGCCGCCTTGTACAGCGTCTGCGCCTGGTCGCCCATGCGGCTGATCAGGCCGCGGAGTTTGGGGTCGAGGTCGTGGTGGCCGTAGATGCGGCGGGCGATCTTGCAGATGTTGGCCGCCAGGTCGCCGCTGCGCTCGATGTCGGAGATCATCTTCATGATCGCCAGCACCTGGCGCAGGTCGCCGGCCACCGGCGACTGCAGAGCCAGGATCTCGATGCAGTGCTCCTCGGCCTCCACGGCGCGTGCATCGAGCTCGGCGTCGCCCTTGATGACGTACTCCGCGCCCTCGAGGTCGCCGTCGAGGAGGACCGACGTGGCGCGGGCCACCGTCTCGGTGACCATCGCCGCCATGCGCACCACCTGGCTGCGGGCGTTCTCCAGGTCGTGGTGGAAGCTCTTGCGCAACTCGTTCATCAGCCGAACCGCCCCGTCACGTAAGCCTCCGTACGCTCGTCGGAGGGATTGGAGAAGACCTTCTTGGTGTTGTCGTACTCCACCAGCACGCCAGTGCGGCGGTCGCTCTCGGAGTTCACTTCCGTCGTGAAGAACGCCGTGCGATCGCTGACCCGGGCCGCCTGCTGCATGTTGTGGGTGACGATCACGATCGTGTACTCGCTCTTGATCTCCTGCATCAGGTCCTCGATCTTCGAGGTCGCGATCGGGTCGAGCGCCGAGCACGGCTCGTCCATCAGCAGCACCTCAGGCTCCACAGCGATCGCCCGCGCGATGCACAGCCGCTGCTGCTGCCCGCCGGAGAGACCGAGGCCGCTGGCCTTCAGCCGGTCCTTCACCTCGTCCCACAAGGCTGCGCCGCGCAGGGACTTCTCCACCGCGACGTCGAGGTCCGACTTCTTCTTGACGCCGGCCAGGCGAGGGCCGTAGGCGACGTTGTCGTAGATGCTCTTCGGGAACGGGTTGGCCTTCTGGAAGACCATCCCGACGCGGCGGCGGACCTCCACCGGGTTGACCTGAGGCTGGTACAGGTCGACCCCGTGATAGGTGAGCGTGCCCTCGACCCTGGCGGAGGGAATGAGGTCGTTCATCCGGTTGAAGCAACGCAGCACCGTGCTTTTGCCACAGCCGGACGGGCCGATGAACGCAGTGATCTCGTGCTGGTGCACGTCGATCGTGACATCTCGCACGGCGCGGAAGCTGCCGTAGTAGACAGCCAGGTTCGAGGTGCGGAACACCGCTGTCGCTGGGGCGGCGGCCCCGGCTGTGTCGCCGATCACAGTCGACTGCTCCTCAAGGGTGGGGGCCAAGTGGCCGTTGTCGGTCATGGTAACCATCCGGGGTTCCACGTCAGGCCTGACGCCGACGTTCGAAGCGGTTGCGCAGCAGGATTGCTGCGGCATTGAGCACGAGCACCATCACCAGCAGCACCACGATCGCCGCTGCGTTGAGGTCCTCGAAGGTCAGCCCGGTCTTCTTGCCGGGTGTGTTGGCGTTGTTCGCCCAGCCGTAGATGACCGCCGGCATTGCCGTGAACTTCCCCTGCAGCCGGTCGAGCAGCGAGGCGTCGTTGACCGTCGCCAGGCGACCGGTGATCGCGCCGACCAGGAGGAGCGGCGCGGCCTCGCCCAGCGCACGGGCCACCGCCAACATCGTTCCCGTGAGGATGCCCGGCGCCGCGTAGGGCAGCACATGGTCGCGGGTGGTCTCCCACTGGGTGCCACCGACGCCGTAGCCGGCCTCACGCAAGCCGGACGGAACGGCACGGATCGACTCGGCGGTGGTGATGATGATGATCGGCAGCACCAGCACGGCCAGGGTGACACCGGCGGCGATGACGCTCGTCCCGCCGGTGAGGCCCTTGAACGCCTTGACGAAGACAACCAGGCCGAGGATGCCGTACACCACACTGGGCACGCCGGCCAGGTTGCGGATCGTGAGCTGGATGAAGTTCGTCAACCGCGACGGGCGGGCGTACTCCTCCAAGTACACGCCGGCGGCGATGCCCGTGGGGAAGGCCAGGACGACCACGAAGATGGCGATCATCAACGAACCCCAGATGCCCTGGCTGACGCCGGCCTTGTCCGGGTCCTGGCTCATGTCGTTGGTGAGGAAGCCGGAGCTCCGTTTGTCGAACACAGGGATCGCGGCGGCGATGACGTCCCACATCAGGATCGTCAGCATCGCCAGCGAGGCGAGCAAGCACACGAGCAGGAGCCCGGCGAACAGCAGGCCCTTGATGTCCCGCTTGCCCTGGGTGATGGAGGCACGCACCACTGCGGCGCTGCTGGCGGAGATGGAATCGGTGACAGCCATGGTGTGATCCTCAGTAGGTGTTGCGCACCCGGCGCACGATCCGGTTGGCGATCATGTTCAGCCCCAGCGTCATCAGGAACAGCACGGCTCCGACGAAGTACAGGCTCTGGAACGACAGGCCGCTGCCGACGACCTGATCGCTGCCTTGGGCGAGCTGGGCCATCGCGGCGGTCATGGTGAGGCCCGCGTCCCGCGGGTCGAACGTCCGCGGGCCTTGCCCGAGGAGGCCGGAAGCCAACGCCGCGACCATCGTCTCGCCGATGGCCCTCGACACCGAGATGATCAGCGCCGCCACGATGCCGCTCACTGCCGCCGGGAGTACCACCTTGATCACCGTGGTGCTCTTGCGCGCCCCGAGCCCGGTACTGGCCTCTCGCAGTGCGCTCGGCACGGACCGCAACGCATCCTCGCTGACCGCAGCCATCAAGGGAGTGACGAGCACACCGATGGCGAGACCGGTGACCAGCAGGCTGCCTCGACCGGGTGTGTCGAACCAGGGCTGGACCAGGTCGGGGGCCAACACTCGGAGTGCGAAGTAGCCGAACACGATGCTCGGCACACCCGCGAGGACTTCCAGAATGGGCTTCAGCCAGCGCCTCACCCGAGGCCCGGCGTACTCGCTGAGGAAGACGGCTGCCCCGAGGCCGAGCGGGCCGGCCACCGCGATGGCGATCACCGACACGATCACCGTGCCGCCGATGAGCGTGACCATGTCGAAGCGGTCGTTGCGGGGGTACCAGCCGGGCTTGGTGGCCCCGCTGTCCCACAGGGACGACAGGCCGACGCTGTCGGCGAGGTCGCGCACGAACACCCACGACTCCTTGAAGAGGACGAAGAGGATCGTCGCGCTGATCACGATCGACATCGACGCTGCGAGGAAGAACAGACCACGCATCGAGCGGTCTTTGCGCACACGCTTCGGGTTGCCGCGCAGGTCGTCCAAGGTGACGCCAGTGCGCAGAGCGGGGGTGACGGTACTCATCAGGTGCCATTCTCACGCGGCGGGGGGGGGCCCGAAACCACCGGCCCCACCCCGTCGCGCAATCGGGGGAATCAGCCCATCGCCCCGGCCCAGGCCGACTGCGTGGCCTCGATCCGGTCGGCGGGAAGCGACACATAGCCAGCCTGAGTGACGGTGGCCAGGCCCTCAGCGCTGAGCAGCACGTCGACGTAGCTCGCCACCGCGGCATTGTCGGCCATCGCCTGCTTGCTCACGTACACGTACAGCGAACGGCTGAACGGGTAGCTGCCGTCGGCGATCGTGTCGGCCGACGGGACCACGCAGCCTTCGCCACCGTCGATGGCAATGGCCTTCATCGCGTCCTTCTCGGCCTCGTAGAAGGCGAACCCGACCCAGCCGAGGCTGGTCTCGCTGCCCTCGATGCCTTCGACGATGAGGTTGTCGTTCGGGCTCTGGGTGTAGTCGACCCGGGTGGTGTCCTCGGTGCCACGCTCCTCGGCCATCTTCTTGAGTGCGAACTCGACGAACGTGTCGTAGGTGCCGCTCTCCGGCCCCGGGCCGGTGATCACCAGCGGGGCGGCAGGAAGGGTGGCGTATGCCGAGCCGAGCTCGCCGGCGATGGCGTTGGCGTCATCCCAGCTGTCGAACCCTTCGGACTCGGGGCCCACCAGCGCATACAGCGCCGCGGTGTCGAGGCACTCGACCGCCGTATTGGCCGGGTTCGTTGCCACGGTGATGCCGTCGAGGGCGATCTCCAGCTCGATGAACTCGACGCCGTTCTCGGCGCAGGTGGCAGCCTCTTCTTCCTTGATCGGGCGGCTGGCATCGCTGATGTCGGCCTCGCTTGCACAGAACTTCTTGAAACCGTCGCCCGTGCCCGGGCCTTCGACGGTGGCGGCAAGCTCGCCGCCGCTGAGCTCGCTAGCCAGCTCGCTGACGAGCACGGTGATCGGCTCGACGGTGGACGAACCGGTGATGAAGACCTCGCCGCCGGCAAGTTCCATCTCGCCGCCTTCGGCAACGGTGGTGGTGGCATCGTCGCCGCCTTCGGCAACGGTGGTGGTGGCCTCGTCCTCGGCGGCGCCCTCGTCCTCACCACACGCGGTGGCGAGGAGGGAAAGGCCGACGATGCTGGCGAGAACGACTCGCCGCTTCTGCTTGTTCACGCAATGTCTCCTGTGTGTTGGGGGAACAACACGGGGCACGGTACGGAAGCCGGGTAACCACACAGGCGTGGACGGGTGAACGGTGAGTGAACGGTCGCCCAACGGCGGGGGAAGGCGGCCAGGTGCGGTGCCAGCTACAGGCTCTGGCGGTCGGTGACCCAGTGGTAGAAGCGATCGTGGGCGTCGCCGACGGAGAAGTCCGCCGGGCCGCAGCGGTGCCACACGCCCTCGCTGTCCAGCTCGTGGCGGACGATGTCGTCGGCCATGTCGAACGCCAACACCTGGTCCAGCCAGGCCCTGTGCTTCGGGTGGGTGACAGGCACCAGCACCTCGACGCGGCGGTCCAGGTTGCGACCCATCCAGTCCGCGCTGCCGATGAGGAACAGCGGGCCGTCGTCGTCGCCATGCTCGAAGCGAACGATGCGCGAGTGCTCCAGATAGCGCCCGAGGATGCTGCGAACACGGATGTTCTCGCTCTGCCCCGGCACACCCGGCACCAGGCAGCAGATACCGCGGGTGATGAGGTCCACCTGCACGCCGGCCTGGCTGGCGGCGTACAGCATGTGCACCATCTCCGGGTCGGTGAGCGCGTTCAGCTTCACGGTGATCCGCCCGGCGGTACCGAAGGACATCTCGTGCTCGATCAGGTCCACCAGCTGGTCCCGCAGGTCGCGTGGCGCCACGAGAAGGGACTGGAACTCCACGGCCCGGCTGTAGCCGGTCAGGTGGTTGAACAGCTGGGTGACGTCCGCGCCGACCTTCTCGTCGCAGGTGAGGAAGCCGACGTCCTCGTACAGGCGGGCCGTCTTGGAGTTGTAGTTGCCGGTGCCGATGTGGCAGTAGCGCCGCAACCCGTCGTGGTCCTCGCGCACCACGAGCGTGCACTTGGCGTGGGTCTTCAACCCCACCAGGCCGTACACCACATGCACCCCGCTGCGTTCCAGCGCCTTGGCCCAGCCGACGTTGGTGGCCTCGTCGAAGCGGGCCTTCAGCTCCACCAGCACGGCCACCTGCACGCCACGCTCGGCGGCACGCATCAGGCTGCGGGCGATCGGGCTGTCGCCACCGGCCCGATAGAGCGTGATCTTGATGCTCTTCACCTTCGGGTCGTCCGCCGCCTGGGCGAGGAAGTTCTCCACACTGCTGGCGAAGCTCTCGTAAGGGTGGTGCACCATCAGCGCCCGCTCGCGGATGACGGAGAAGATGCTGCGATCCTGGGACTCGGCGCGCAGGATGCGCCCCGCCGTGACCGGCGGCCACGCGGTGTCCTTGAGGTCGGGCCGGTCCAGGCCGTGCAGTTGGAAGCAGCACGTGAGGTCCAGCGGCCCGCGGTGCACCGTGACATCCGGCGCCTCGAGGTCCAGCTCGCGCACCAACAGCTCCAGCATCTCGTCGCTGATGCCGTGCTGCACTTCGATGCGCACTGCCCGGCCGAAGCGGCGCCGGCGGAGCTCCAACTCCACCGCCTGCAACAGGTCGTCCGCCTCTTCTTCTTCCAGGGTGAGGTCGGCGTTGCGGGTGACTCGGAAGAAGGCGTGTTCCTCCACCACCATGCCGACGAACAACTGGTGCAGCTGGGCTGCGATCACTTCCTCGACGGGCACGAAGCGCTCGCCGTCGGGCAAGGCCACCAACCGCGGGAACACGTTCGGCACCTTGACGCGGGCGAAGCGGCGCTCGCCCGTGTCCGGGTCGCTGACCATCGCCGCCAGGTTCAGCGCCAGGTTGGAGATGTACGGAAACGGGTGTGCGGGGTCCACCGCCAGCGGGGTGAGCACAGGGAACACCCTCTGCTCGAAGAACTCCATCAGGTAGCGGCGGTCCGCCTCCGCGAGGTCGGCCCAGTGCACGAGGCGCACCCCGTGGCGGGCCAGCTCGGGCAGCAACTCGTCGAGCACGATCCGTTCCTGCTCGGCCACGAAGGCATCGGCAGCCTCGGCAATGGCCGCCAGCTGTGCCTGCGGGGGCAACCCATCCGGCGCCGGCTGCGCCAGGCCGGCGGCCACCTGGTCCTTCAGGGCGGCGACGCGCACTTGAAAGAACTCGTCCAGGTTGGACGAGCAGATAGCCGCGAACTTCAGCCGCTCCAGCAGCGGAATGCCAGGCTCGGCAGCCAGGGCGAGGACACGATGGTTGAACGCCAGCCAGCTCAGCTCGCGGTTGAGCAGGCGGGGCGGCATGGCGCGGCTACCGGCTCAGGCGTCGGCCTCGGGCAGGCCGAGGTCCCACTCCAGGGTGATGCGCTCGCGCTCGGCGTCGCGCACGATGCGCTCCCGGTTGCGGCGGAACTGCGGGTCGTCCCGCGGGAGCAGGACCAGGCGGGCCAGCACCCGGGCCCGGAACTCGTCGATGACGGTGCGCTCGCCGTAGTCCCCGTAGACCTCCCAGTGGGGCGACACAGGGCCGAGGTAGACGATGCGAGCATGCGCCCGCGGCGGCTCGGTGACGATGTCGGTCATGGGTGGAATCTCCTGCAGATGGCGCCGAAGCGGCGAACCGAGTCTAGCGGCGGGGTCGCGGGGTCGCTCGGAGCTACCGCGGGAGTACGCAGCACGGCTCATCGAGCGTCCACCCCGAATTCACGTGCTCGTCGGTGGCAGCCGGGCCGGCGGACACCTTGGCTCCGTAGGTTGCCCCTCATGAGCGACGAACGCCCCCACCACACCGTCGCCGGAGGGGTCATCGGCTCCTGAGCCGACCCTCCGCCCACTCGCGTGGCGGCGGCCCTACCCCCTCGGGCCGCCGTCACGACGAAGCGTGAGCAACCCAGTGGCCCGGCTCCGACGCTGCCCCGGAGCCGGGCCACTGCGCGTCGGGCTCGCGCCGTTGGCGTGACGCCGGCGAGTTCCTATGGCAGACTCTTGGGGAATTCGGGAACCGAATCGCCGTCTCCGACGTCAAGAGAGGCAACGGCGGTGAAGCCACCGAATCCACGGGCTTCGTGCGGGCGCACCAACGAGCTGTGAGACCCCCCTCACAGCGTGAAGGAGACACGCGTATGCACTCGAACATCCCGCTCACCCCGGTTGCCGACAACGACTCCGCGACCGCGTGGATGAGCCTCGGCAACTGCCGCAACTATCCCCCGGCGACGTTCTTCCCGAGCGACGGCGTGGGGGTGGACCGGGCTCGCAAGATCTGCAACAGCGACTGCCCGGTGCAGGATCAGTGCCTCGAGTACGCCCTCGACCAGCGCATCGAACACGGTGTCTGGGGCGGGGCCAGCGAGCGCGAGCGGCGCCGCATCCTCAAGCGGCGCAAGCTCACCGTCTGACCGGGCCCTGCGCCCGGAACGCGCAACGACGCCGGTGGCCCGAGGGCTGCCGGCGTCGTTCACATTTTCCGGCCGCAGCCGGGCACGGACTTCAGGCTTCGTCGGTGTCGGACTTGCCGGCTTCCTTCTGGCCGTCTGCTAGGCCGTCCTTGAATTCCTTCTGGGCCTTGCCGAGGTTCTTGGCCAGCTTGGGCAGCTGGGAGCCACCGAAGAGCACCAGCACCAACACGAGCAGGATGATCATCTCCGGCCCGCCGAGATCGAACGCAGTCATGAATGCACCTTACCAGTGTGCTCAGGCACTGGTGCGGCGGGCAGCCTGCGAGCGCTGCCGACGCAGGCGACGACGCTCCCGCTCCGACAGGCCGCCCCAGATGCCGAACTTCTCGCCGTTGACGAGGGCGTACTCCAGGCAGTCCAGCCGGACCACACACCCGCGACACACTTCCTTGGCCTCACGGGTGGACGCACCACGCTCGGGGAAGAAGAGGTCCGGGTCCACACCCAGGCAGTTCGCCTGGTCTTGCCAGTTGGCTCGTGAATCCGTGGTCTCGTCGCTCTGCATCGTCTGCTGCCTCTCCCCGTTCTGTGCGTCAAGGATGCCGCCGCTGACGCGAATCGACACCCCTGTAATTACACGGATGTCATTGTCCCCTATCACACTCCCTTCGCGCAAGGGGGGATTTCGCGAACCTCCTGAGCAGCGAATTCGCGCGGCCCGCGGACGTGCGAAGTCAGCCGGCTCGGCGAGCCCGGCCGCGCGCCTGCTGGCGCTTGTGCTCGATGAAATCGACGAGCACATAGTCGCCCAGGGACTGGTTGTCGGTGAAGAAGGCCCGGCCACGGTTGATGCTCGTCAACTGCTCCACGAACGCCTTCAGGCCATGGTTGGCATCGAGCATGAAGGTGTTGATGCGGATGCCCTCGCGGGTGCAGCGCACCACTTCGCGCAGGGTGGCCTCGACGGTCTCCTGCACTGGCGGATAGTTGAAAAACACGTCGCCACGTGGGGTGATGTGCGCCGTCGGCTCGCCGTCGGTGATCATGATGATCTGCTTGGTGCCGCTCTGCTTGGCCAGCATCTGGCGAGCGAGCGTGAAGCCGTGGTGCATGTTCGTGCCGTACGCAAAGTCCCAGCTCACCTCGGGAAGCTGCGCCGGCGTGAGCACATAGGCCGTCTCGCTGAAGCCCACCAGGCCCATGTAGTCCCGCGGGAACTGGCTGGTGATCAGCGCGTGCAGCGCCATCGCCACCTTCTTGGCCGGCAGGAAGTTGTCCCGCATCGGCATGCTCATGCTGAGGTCGAGCATCAACACGGTGGACGAGCGCGTCAGGTGCTCCGTCCGCTCGATCTCGAAGTCCTCCGGTGACAGCTTCACCGGGGTGCCGGGGCCGTTGCGACGGATGGCGTTGCGCACGGTGCGGTGCAGGTCCAGCTGGAACGGGTCGCCGTACTCGTACTGCTTGGTCTCGTAGGTGCGCTCGTGGCCGTAGCCGAGGCGGTGGGTCTGGTGCTGACCGTTCTTGTCCTTGGCGAGCTTGGCGTAGAGGTCCCGGAGGGCGTTGTTGCCGATCTTGCGCAGGCCCTTGGGCGTGAGCTCCATCCGCCCGTCCTTCTGTTGGATGAGGCCTTGCTCCTCCAGCAGCTTGGTCAGTTGGGCCAGCTTCTCCAGTGAGTTGGCGGCGTCGTCGCCCATCAACTCCCGTACCCGGTTCATGTCCGCCTCGGCGAGTTGGCCGGGGTTGCTGGCATTGCGCAGCAGGTTCTCCAGCTGGTCGAGGTCGCCGAGGTCCTGCATGGTCTGCATCGCCTGGCCCATGCCCATGCCCTCGTCGCCTTCGAACTCGTAGCTCTGCCCCCAGCCCATCTGCGGGAACAGGCCCTGCAGGTTGCGGCCCAACTGGTCCATCTGCCAGCGCAGGTCCATGTCCTCCAGCAGCTGGTCGCTGAGCTGCTGCAGTTGCGCCCTCTGCTCGGGCGTCATCGAGTTCATCATCGCCTGCATCGCCGCCATGCGCTTGGCCATCTGCTCCAGCAGTTCGTCCAGCGTCTGCGGGTTCTCCGGGAAGAAGTCGCCGAACTGCTCCATGAACTGCTCGAAGCCAGGGTCCTCACCGCGCTCGCGGCGCTCGATCATCTCGTTCAGCGCGGCCATCATGTCCTTCATGCGGGCCATGTCCTCGGCGGACATGTTCTGCATCGAGGACGACATCTGGTCCACCATCTGCTGCATCAGCTCTTGGCGCAGCTTGTCCATCAGCTGCTCGAACCGTCGCTGCGCCTCGGCGCTCTCGAACGGGTAGTTGCTCAGCTCCTGCACCTTGCCGGCCAGGTCGTTGGGCAGCATGTCCAGGCGGAAGTTGCGATCCATCGCGGAGTCGCGGGCGGTCTGGGCGCGGCGTTCGTCGCCGCTGCGCTCCGCGTCCGCGGTGGCGTTCTCGATCGCGTGGCGCTCCTCGTCGACGATGTCGTTCAGTTCGTCGGCGATCTCCTGGTACACGCCACCGAGGTCGAAGCGGTCCAGCCGGCTCTGCCGTTCCTCACGCAGCTGCTGCAGCAGGTCCCGAAGGCCCTTCATCTGCTCGCCGTTGCGATCCTTCATGCCCTGCTGCATGAGGCGCCGCAGCGCGGCGTTGACGTCGCCGTGGTACAGCAGATCGTCGGTCAGGTCGTCGAACAGGGCGTCGGCGTCCAGGTCGAACCCCTTCTGTGTGCCATCCCAGCGCGAGTACGTGAACCGACTCCCCATGTCCGGACCCTACCCCCTCCCGCCCCGCACACGCTCCCCCTGCCGCCACAGATGAACACTCGATTTCGATTGTGAAAGTAATCACGATCAGCACCACACCAGCCGATACAGTTCATGCAATGCGGGTTCCGCGTACGTTCGCCTTCGTCGACCTCTCCGGGTTCACGAACTACACGGCCGCCTACGGCGATGATGCCGCGGGGCGGATTCTCGGCGCGTTCCGCACCCTCACCCGGGAGATCGCCAGCGAGCGTGGCGTGCGCATCGCCAAGTGGCTGGGCGACGGCTGCATGATCGTCTCGGTGGACCAGGAGGCCTGCATCGCCTTCGCCCTGGAGCTGGAGCACCGTTCGGCAGATGTGTGCGCGCCGCTCAGCCTGCGCATCGGGCTGGCCACCGGCCACGCCCTGTTGTTCGACGGCGACGACTACATCGGCTCGGCGGTCAACATGGCCGCCCGCCTGTGCGACGTTGCCGGCCCGTTCGAAGTGCTCCTGCCCACGATGCAGATCGAGCGGCTGCCGGAGGGCGTGACCGCCACCCCGCACGGCGACGTGGACCTGCGTGGCTTCCCCGGCGCCGTCAGCGTCGTGGAGCTCAGCGGCCGGCCAGTGCTGCAGGCGTCGAACGACACCGGGGAGCTGTGGACGCGCACCCCGTTCAACCTCTGACGGCTGCCGAACCGGCTGCCGCGGCACCCCCGGCGATCGCGCGCGGCGCCGTCGTGCGCGTGGACGACGCCGAGCGCCTGGCGGACGACTTGGCCTTCGCCGCCGAAGTCGGCATCACCCAGGTCCGCATGGACGTGCCGTGGGCGCTGGCCCAGCCACGGTCGAACACGTTCGACATCGGGGTCTTCGAGCACCTGGCCACGGCCGCCCAGCAGGCCCGTGCACTCGGCCTGGCACCATGGTTCCGCCTGCTCCAGGTGGATGTGCCGCACTGGTTCGACGACGACGGTGGCTTCGCCGACGACCGCACCGCCGGCCTGTGGTGGCCACGATGGGTGGAAGCCGTGGCGGCCAACCTGGGCGAGGTCGCCGCAGGCTGGGTGCCCTTCGAAGCCCCCTTCGCCCTCGCCGCCCGCCTGATGCCGCACGACCCCCGTCGCCACGGCGACGTGATGCACACCCTGGTGGTGGCGTGGCGCGACGCCTGGCGCGTGCTCGGCGGCGCGGGCGGCCCGCCGGTGGCCACCTCGATCGACGTGACAGTGGAGCGGCCCACCGACCCCTCCGAGCAGGCGCTGCAGGAGGCCAGGCGACGCGACCAGCTGCGCTGGGCAACCTGGCTGAGCGGCCTGTACGACGGTGTCGTGCGCATTCCGGGCCGGGCGGATCGCCCCCTCGCCGACCTCGCCGGCGCCTGCGACATCGTCGGGCTGGCCGTACGCGACGGGGTGGAGGCCGCGCTCTACCGCGCCGCCGAGCTGGCGCCGCCGCGGCCGCTGCTGGTGACATTCCGGCCCACCGGCAGCTCGGACTCCGAGCAAGCCGACAGCGTGGCCACGATGTGGCGCGGGGTCCGCCGAGCGGCGGGCGACATGGACATCGTCGCCGTCGTGGCCGCCACCTTGTTCGACACGCCCGCGCACGCCGGCCTGGCCACCGCCGACCGCCGGCTGAAGGACAGCGGCGAGGCTTTCCTGGCCGGGTAGCTCAGCCGCGGCCGCGATAGGTGGCCGCGGACCCGCCGGCGGCGGAGTCCTTGTTCAACCGCTTCGACAGGTGCAGGCCTTCGAGCACGAACTCGACCGCCGCGGCAACTGCCGCCGGCGACTCGTCGCCATCCGTCAGCCGCGCCACCGCAGTGCGCAACGCCGGCACCGACGCCACCAGGCTTGCCAAATCGCTCGACGGCACGTCCTCCCCGGTATGGGCCACCACGCCCTCCTCGAACGCGGCCACCACCTCGCGCACCTGGTCGAACGGCAGGACGTCCTTGAAGACGGTGAGGACCGACGCCTTGACGAGGTTCTCCAGGATGACCCCGTCGCGCCCTTCCTCGAGCGACTCGATCTCGATCTTGCCGCTGGTGCTGGCGGCCAGGGCACCGAGGTCGCTGACGCGGGGGACCACGACCGTCTCCCCCGCCCGCAGGCCGCGCCGCAGGGCGTTGGCCCCGAGCACTTCCAGGTTGCTGACCGAGAGGCGCACACTGACACCACTGCGCTGGTTCACCTGGTTGCTGGCCCGGGCCAGCTGGCTGAACGCGGCCACCACCTGCTCCATGTAGTGCGGTGTGCGCACCTGGATCTCGCCCACCGACGGCGGCCGCGCCTCCTGGCGCATGATGGCCACCTCGATCTCGGCATCGAGCGGGTAGTGGGTGCGGATCTGGCTGCCGAAGCGGTCCTTCAGCGGGGTGATGATCCGCCCGCGGTTCGTGTAGTCCTCCGGGTTGGCGCTGGCCACCAGCAGCACGTCCAGCGGCAGGCGCACGGTGTAGCCACGGATCTGGACGTCGCGCTCTTCGAGCACGTTCAGCAGGCCGACCTGGATGCGCTCCGCGAGGTCGGGGATCTCGTTGATGGCGAAGATGCCGCGGTTGGTGCGCGGCACCAGCCCGTAGTGCAGGGTGAGCTCGTCGCTGAGGTAGCGGCCCTCGGCCACCTTGATCGGGTCGACCTCGCCGATGAGGTCGGCGATCGACGTGTCCGGGGTGGCCAGCTTCTCGCCGAAGCGATGATCGCGGTGGATCCACTCGATCGGCGTGTTGTCGCCCATCTCGGCCACCAGATCGCGGGCGTGGCGGCTGACCGGATGGTACGGGTCGTCGTGGATCTCGCTGCCCGCCACCATCGGCATCCATTCATCCAGCAGGCCGGTGAGGCTGCGGATCATGCGCGTCTTGGCCTGGCCTCGCTCGCCGAGGAAGATCACGTCGTGCCCGGCCAGCAGGGCGTTCTCCAGCTGCGGCATGACGGTCTGCTCGTAGCCGAGCACCCCCTCGAACAGGGGTTCACCGGCTGCGATGCGCTCCACCGCGTTGCGACGGATCTCTTCCTTCACCGGCAGCGACTGCCAGCCCGAGGCCTTCAGTTCACCGAGCGTGGACGGGAGCGCAGAGGGGGTGGCAGACATGGCGGCGACCCTACCGCGGCCTCCATAGCCGTGCGACAGCGAGCACGCGACCGCGGACGCGTTCGACAACGCGCCACCGCGGCCTACGCTCGATGCCGTGGAACTGACCGGTGGGTGGGTGGCGCGCGTTGCCGACGACGACGTGCGGCGGGACGGGGTGGGCCTCGACTACGACGATCACGACTGGGCACCGGTCGCCGTCCCCGGCCATTGGCGCCACGCCGCGGACTTTGCTACCACCGACGGCCCGTTGCTGTATCGCCACCGCTTCCAACTGGAGCCGCCGGCCGACGGGCGGCGGGCGTGGGTGACCCTCGACGGCGTGATGTACCAGGCGGACGTGTGGCTGGACGGTGCCTACCTCGGCGACCCGGAGGGGTACTTCTTCCCGCACAGCTTCGACATCACGGGCCTCGCCCGCCTCGGAGCCGACCATGTGCTCGCCGTGGAGGTGGCGTGCAGCCCGCAACGGCAGGGAAACGCCAAGCGCAACATCACCGGCACGTTGCAGCACTCGGACATGATCGACCCGGCGTGGAACCCCGGCGGGCTGTGGCGTCCGTTGCGCATCGAGCACACCGGGCCGGTCCGCCTGGACCGCTTGCGCGTGCTGTGCCGCGACGCCAACGATGCCCGCGCCCACCTGCGCCTGCACGCCCGGCTGGATGCGGACGTCTCCCGCCCCGTCCTGCTGCGCACCACGGTGGACGGCAAGGTGTTGGCCGAGCAGCAGATCTCCGTCGCCAAGGGGTTGAACGAGCTCGCCTGGGACCTCGACGTCAACGACCCGCGCCTGTGGTGGCCCTGGAGCCTCGGTGCCCAACACCTCACCGACGTGCAGGTCGAGGTCCTGGTGGACGGCACGCCCAGCGATACCCGCACCCGGCGCACCGGCCTGCGTGAGGTGGCCGTGCAGGACTGGACGTGCTCGGTGAACGGCGAGCGCCTCTTCCTCAAGGGGGCGAACCTGGCCCCCACCCGCGCCGCCCTCGCCGCAGCAACCGCACACGAGGTGCGCCGCGACGTGGAACTGGCCCGCGAAGCCGGGCTCGACCTGTTACGGGTCCACGGCCACATCGGCCGGCCGGAGCTCTACACGGCCGCGGACGAACTGGGCATGCTGCTGTGGCAGGACTTCCCGCTGCAGTGGGGCTACGCGCGCACCATCCGCAAGCAGGCGGTCCGCCAGGCCCGCGAGGCCGTGGACCTGCTCGGCCACCACCCCTCGATCGCCCTGTGGTGCGCCCACAACGACCCGATCTCCGGCAGCGAGGGCCGGGCCGCCGCCACGACCACCGTGGCCCGCACCATCGCCGCGCAACAACGGCCGACATGGAACAGCACCATCCTCGACCGCTGGGTGAAGCGGGCGTTCGAAACCGCAGACGAGACCCGCCCGGCCATCGCCAACAGCGGCATGGCCCCCCACCTCCCGCTGCTCGACGGCACCGCCAGCCACCTCTTCTTCGGCTGGTACCAGGGCGCCGTGAACGACCTCGCCGGGTTTGCGGTCACGATGCCGCGTATGGCCCGCTTCGTCAGCGAGTTCGGCGCACAGGCGGCTCCCGCCGAGGCCGGGTTCATGGAACCGCACCGCTGGCCCGAGCTGGACTGGGCGAACCTCGAAGCACACCACGGGCTGGACCTCGCCACGCTCGAAGCGCACACGCCGCGGGCGGAGCACTTCTCCTTCGACTCCTGGCGGGACGCCACTCAGCGCTACCAGGCCGACTTGCTGCGCCGCCAGATCGAAGCGCTGCGCCGCCTCAAGTACCGCCCCACCGGCGGGTTCACGTTCCTCGCGCTCAACGACGCCCAGCCGGCCGTGAGCTGGAGCGTGCTCGACCACGAGCGTCACCCGAAGCTGGCCTACCAGGCGGTGATCGATGCCTGCCGGCCGGTGATCGTGGTGGCCGACCCCCTCCCCGCCTCCGTGCTCGTCGGCGAGGCGATCGCGGTGGACGTGCACGTCGTCAGCGACCTACGCCGGCCCTTGGACGACGTGCGCTGCACCGCCACCCTGCGCTGGCCGGGAGGCAGCCACGAGTGGGCCTGGACGGGCAGCGTGCCGCCGGACGAATGCGTGCGCGTCGGCATGGCTCGCTTCGTGGTGCCCGACGCCACCGGCGAACTCTGGCTCGACCTCACGCTGGAGCACCCGGAGGCCGCGGCCAGCAACCGCTACACCAGCACCCTCGAGGCTCGCGTCAGCGGCTGAGGAACGCCGCCAGGCTGCGCTCGGCCGACGTGGCCGGCCCCACGTCCACGCCTTCCAGCTTGCTCAGATACGTGATCGAGACCTCGCCGGCCTCCACCGCGCCACCATCGGTCTCCACCGGCAGCTGGATCGGGTCGCCGTACTGCATGCGCACGTGGAACGCACCCTCATGGCCTTCCTTCGGTTCCAAGGTGGCGGCCGCCATGGAACGCGGGATGCGGTTGCCGACGGACGTGCGCCGCCAGCGGGTGATCTGCTCCAACGGCAGGTTGGGCACGTTCACGTTCACGGCCACCGCCTCCGCCGGCGGGTCGGCGATCAGGCCGGACACCACGGCCGACGCCACTTCTGCGGCCGTCGACCAGATCTGCCCCTTCACCATGTCGTCCCAGCCCTGGCCTTCCACGCCGAAGCCGTTCACCGCCTGGCTGACCGCCACCCCGCTGATCCCGCCGAGGCGCCCGGTGAGCACGGCGCCGATGGTGCCCGAGTGATACACCGCACGACCGACGTTGGCGCCTGGGTTGATTCCCGAGACCACCAGGTCGAACGGGCCGCCGAACACGCCGAGGCGGGCGAACAGCACGCACAGGGCCGGCGGGCCGTTCACGGTCCAGACCTCGGGCACACCCTCGACATGGGCACGGTGCACCTCGGGCTGCAGCAGGTGCAGTGCACCCACCGCGGCGCTGGCGCCGGAGAACTCGCGATCCGGTGCCACCACCACCACATCGCCGTGGCGGGTCATCTCCCGGGCAAGGACGTGGAGGCCGACGGAGTCGATGCCGTCATCGTTGGTGACCAGGATGCGCATCAGGGCAGCGTCAGATCTGGCTCAGCTGCTTGCGGTTCTTGACCTTCGCCTTGCGGAAGTCCCGGTGCATCATGGCGATGAAGTCCAGGCTGATGCTCTTCGGGCAGGCCGCTTCGCACTCGCCGTGGTTGGTGCACGAACCGAAGTAGGTGTCCATCGTCTCGACCATCGCCTCGACACGGCTCCAGCGCTCCGCCTGGCCCTGAGGCAGCAGGTTGAGGTGGCTGACCTTGGCCGCAGTGAACAGGTTCGCCGCACCGTTCGGGCACGCCGCCACGCAGGCGCCGCAGCCGATGCACTCCGCGGCGTCCATCGCCGCGTCGGCCACCGGCTTGGGGACCGGAATGATGTTGGCGTCCGGGGCACCGCCGGTGGTGGCGGTGATGAAGCCACCGGCCTCCACGATGCGGTCCAGCGGGGAACGGTCCACCATCAGGTCGCGGATGATCGGGAACGCCGAGGCACGCCACGGCTCGACCACGATGGTGTCGCCGCTCTTGAAGGTGCGCATGTGCAGCTGGCACGTGGCCGTGCCGCGCTGCGGGCCGTGGGCTTGCCCGTCGATCATCAACGAGCACGTGCCGCAGATGCCTTCACGACAGTCGTGGTCGAACACCACGGCTTCGCGGCCTTCGCTGATGAGGGCCTCGTTGAGCACGTCCAGCATCTCGAGGAACGAGGCCTCGTCGCTGATCTGGTCGATGCGGTAGGCGTCGAAGTGGCCGGGGTCGTCCGGGCCGTCCTGGCGCCAGATCTTCAGGGTGAGGTTCTCGAGGTGGCTCACTTGTAGCTCCGCTTCGCGAGGTGGATCACTTCGTACTGCAGCTCTTCTTGATGGCGGGTGGCCTGCATCGGGTCGCCCGTCCATTCCCACGCCGCGACATGGGCGAAGTTGTCGTCGTCGCGTTGGGCTTCGCCCTCTTCGTCCTGGTACTCGGCCCGGAAGTGGCCACCGCAGGACTCGTTGCGTTCCAGCGCGTCGCGGCACATCAACATGCCCAGCTGGAAGAAGTCGTCCACGCGGCCGGCCTTCTCCAGGGTCTGGTTGAGGCTGGCGCCGCCACCCGTGACCCGCAGGTCGGTCTTGAACTCTTCGTACAGGGCCGGCAGGTCGGTGAGTGCCTGCTGCAGGCCCTCGGCCGTGCGCTCCATGCCGCACTGGTTCCAGATGATCTTGCCCAGCTCGCGGTGGAACCAGTCCGGGGAGCGGTTGCCACGGGTGTCCAGATAGCCCTGGAAGCGGGCCCGCACGGCCTCTTCGGCCACACGGAACTCGGGGTGGTCCACGCCCGGGATCGGCTGGTTGAGCATCGGCGCCAGATAGTTGCCGATCGTGTACGGCAGCACGAAGTAGCCGTCCGCCAGGCCCTGCATCAGGGCCGAGGCGCCGAGGCGGTTGGCGCCATGGTCGGAGAAGTTGGCCTCACCCGCGGCGTACAGGCCGGGGATGGTGGTCATCAGCTCGTAGTCCACCCACAGGCCACCCATCGTGTAGTGGCTGGCCGGGTAGATGCGCATCGGCACGTCGTACGGGTTCTCGCCGGTGATCCGCTCGTACATGTCGAACAGGTTCCCGTAGCGCTCCTTCACCACGTCCTTGCCCAAGCGGTTGATGGCCGCCGAGAAGTCCAGGTACACGCCGTTGCGCAGCGGGCCGACACCGCGGCCGCTGTCCACCGCACGCTTGGCGGCGCGCGACGAGATGTCCCGCGGGGCCAGGTTGCCAAAGCTGGGGTAGAGGCGCTCCAGGTAGTAGTCCCGTTCGCCTTCGGGGATCTCGTGGGCGGCGCGATGGACGCCCACGTTCAGCGGCACCCACACGCGGCCGTCGTTGCGCAGGCTCTCGCTCATCAGGGTGAGCTTGGACTGGGTGTCGTCCGCCTGGGGGATGCACGTCGGGTGGATCTGGGTGTAGCACGGGTTGGCGAACACGGCGCCCTTGCGGTGCGCCCGCCACGCGGCCGTGACGTTGCACATCATCGCGTTGGTCGAGAGGAAGAACGCGTTGCCGTAGCCACCCGTCGCAAGCACCACGGCATGGCCGGAGTGGGAACGGATCTCGCCGTTGACGAGGTCGCGGGTGACGATGCCGGCGGCGCGGCCCTCGATGGTGACGACATCCACCAGCTCGACGCGGTTCCACAACTTCACCCCACCGAGACCGATCTGGCGGGCGAGCTGCTGGTAGGCGCCGAGCAGGAGCTGCTGGCCGGTCTGCCCACGGGCGTAGAAGGTGCGCTGCAACTGCGAGCCACCGAAGCTGCGGGTGTCCAGCAGCCCGCCGTACTCGCGGGCGAAGGGCACACCCTGGGCCACCATCTGGTCGATGATGTTCACGCTGACCTGCGCCAGGCGGTGCACATTGCCCTCACGGGCACGGAAGTCGCCGCCCTTGATCGTGTCGTAGAAGAGGCGGTGGATGCTGTCGCCGTCGCCGCGGTAGTTCTTCGCGGCGTTGATGCCACCCTGGGCGGCGATCGAGTGCGCCCGGCGAGGCGAGTCGTGGAAGGTGAAGACCTCCACGTCGTAGCCAAGCTCGGCCAACGTGGCCGCGGCCGAGGCGCCGGCCAGGCCGGACCCGACCACGAGCACCTTGAACTTGCGCTTGTTGTTCGGGTTGACCAACTTCATGTCGGCCTTGTAGTTGTCCCACTTGTCCGCGATCGGGCCGGCGGGGGTCTTGCTGTTCAGTACGACGGTCATGTCACTCCCCCACGATCCCGGCGAGCACGGCGATCGGGAAACTCACATTGCCCACGACCACGAGCGTGGCCACGGCGACGGCGATGTTCTTGCGCCACTTCTTGAAGCGCGGGTTGTTCCAGCCCATCGACTGGAAGAGGCTCCAGACACCGTGGAACAGGTGGGTGCCGAGGGCGATGTTGGCCACGATGTAGAGCACGGCGATCGGCAAGCGATCGAAGCTGCGCACCACGTTCTGGTAGGCCTCGCCGCGCACGAACTCGCCACCGGCGGCGTCCACGCCCCAGTTGTTGGCGAAGCCCCACGTGAGGTCCGCCAGGTGCCACAGCACGAAGAGGAAGACGATGATGCCCGTCCAGCGCATGGTGCGGCTGGCGAAGGTGGCCACCTGGTAGTCCCGCGGGCTCTGGTACTTCACCGAGCGCGCCTTGCGGTTCAGCCGGGTGAGGCTCATCGCCGCGTGGATGTGCAGCGCCACCGCCCCCAGCAGGCCGAACCGCAGCAACCACAGCACGACCGTCCGCGGCAGGATCGGGACCAGCAGCTCGCGCAGGAACTCCGCGTAGTGGTTGAAGTCCTCTGCACCGAGATACATCTTCAAGTTGCCGACCATGTGCATGATCACGAAGCCGACGAGCATGATGCCGGTGATCGCCATGACGTACTTCTTGCCGACGGCGGTGCGGTAGAGGTCGAGGACGAAGAGCTTGGAGCGCTTCTTCGGCGTGGCTGCGGTGCCTGTGACGGGGCCGCGCGCCCTGAGTGCCTGTGCCATCTGTGGACGGCCTTTCCTGACGGGTGACGGGTAGTACCGGATCGAACCGTAGTGCTCGGCACGTGCATGGTGGAAACTCCGCCGCCACATGGCCGTCACAGGCGGTCGCGAGCCCGAGAGTTCGTCGGCGGTGGAGAAACTCAATACACTCTCCACGTTTGCCAATATCCAGCGCGGCATTGCCGCCGCGCCCGAGCCACCCCGGGAGATCACCGGTGCCAGCAATCATCGCCGAAGGCGGCTACCAGGAATTCATTCTCGGCGACGCCGAGTGGACCGTCCTGTACTTGTCAGTCGCCGCCGCACTACTCGCCATCGGCGTGGGGTTCTACCTCGCCAAGAAGGTCATGGCCGCCGACGAGGGCACGCCGAAGATGAAGGAGATCGCCGCGGCGATCCAGGAAGGCGCGTGGGCGTACCTCAAGCGCCAGTTCAAGACGATCGGGATGATCCTGATTCCGGTGGCGGCGGTGGTGTTCTTCACCAGCACGGCCATCGACAAGCCGGACGACGGTGGCGTGGCCATGAGCTTCGCCACCTCGGGTGCGGCCCGCACGGTGGCCTTCATCCTCGGCTGCCTCGCCTCGGGCTTCACCGGCTACATCGGCATGACGCTGGCCACCCGCGGCAACGTGCGCACCGCCGCTGCCGCCCGTAACGGCAGCATGGCCGATGCCCTCACCGTGGCGTTCCGCACCGGTGGCGTGGCCGGCATGTTCACCGTCGGCCTCGGCCTGCTCGGCGCCACGCTGATCATCATGCTGTTCCAGAACACGTCGTCGGTCATCCTGGTCGGCTTCGGGTTCGGCGGTTCGCTGCTGGCCTTGTTCCTCCGGGTCGGCGGTGGCATCTTCACCAAGGCCGCCGACGTCGGCGCCGACCTCGTCGGCAAGGTCGAGGCAGGGATTCCGGAAGACGACCCGCGCAACCCCGCCACGATCGCCGACAACGTGGGCGACAACGTGGGCGACTGCGCCGGCATGGCCGCCGACCTGTTCGAGAGCTACGAGGTCACCCTCGTCGCCTCGATCATCCTCGGTGTCACGGCCTTCAACTCGATCGGCATGAACCCGGCCCTCGGCCTGGTGTTCCCGCTCGCCGCTCGCGCCATCGGCGTGGTGGCCAGCATCGTCGGCATCTTCTTCGTCAAGGCCAAGCCGGGCGAGACGAACGCCCTCAAGCCGATCAACCGCGGCTTCGCCGTGGCCGGCGTGCTCACGCTGGTCGGCACGCTCATCGTGTCGCTCACCTATGTCGGCAACGACAAGGCCAGCGCCGGCTGGAAGTGCTTCGCCGCCGTGGCCATCGGCCTCGTGCTCGCCCAGGGCGTCAGCCGCCTCACCGAGTACTACACCGCCACCCACCACAACCCGGTGAAGGAGATCGCCGAGAGCGCCGAGACCGGCCCGGCCACCGTGGTGCTCAGCGGCACCTCGGCCGGCCTGGAGAGCTCCGTGTACGCCGTCGTTGCCATCGCCGTCGCCATCGGCGTGTCGCTGGCCCTCGGCAACGGCAACCTGCAGTTCAGCCTCTACCTCGTGGCGCTCTGCGGCATGGGCATGCTCGCCACCACCGGTGTCATCGTCTCCGAGGACACCTTCGGCCCCGTCAGCGACAACGCTGCCGGTATCGCCGAGATGAGCGGCGAGTTCCACGGCGAGCCCGAGCGCATCATGGTCAGCCTGGACGCCGTGGGCAACACCACCAAGGCCGTCACCAAGGGCTTCGCCATCGGCTCGGCCGTCATCGCCGCCGTGGCCCTCTTCGCCAGCTTCATCGAGACCGCCGGCAAGGAGATCCTGGACAGCGAGCTGTTCAAGACCCTGGAGAAGACGCCCCGTGGCGTGTTCGACCAGATCGAACTGCAGATCAACGTCGCCGACCCGAAGATCTTCATCGGTCTGCTCATCGGTGGTGCGGTGCCGTTCCTGTTCTCCGCCCTCGCCATTCGGGCGGTCGGTCGCACCGCCGGCGTGGTGGTGCAGGAAGTCCGCCGCCAGTTCGCCGACGGCAAGATCATGAAGGGCGAGAAGCAGCCCGAGTACGGCCCGGTCATCGACATCTGCACCGAAGCCTCGCTCCGTGAACTCGCCACCCCGGCCCTGCTGGCCGTGCTCACCCCGGTGATCATCGGCTTCGGCATCGACTGGAAGGCGCTCGGTGCGTTCTCCGCTGCGGTCATCCTCGTCGGCCAGCTGATGGCGAACTACCTCAGCAACGCCGGCGGCGCCTGGGACAACGCCAAGAAGTACATCGAGGACGGTCACCACGGCGGCAAGGGCAGCGACGCCCACAAGGCCGCCGTCATCGGCGACACCGTCGGCGACCCGTTCAAGGACACCGCCGGCCCGGCCCTCAACCCGCTGATCAAGGTGATGAACCTGGTGTCGCTGCTGGTGCTGCCGGCCATCATCTCCCTGCAGGACAACGACGGTGCACGCTTCAGCATCGCCGCCGCCGCCCTCGCAGTGCTCATCGGGGCCATCGTGTTCAGCAGCCGCAAGAACAACTCGTTCGCGGGTACTGCGGCCTGAGGCCTTCTCACCCAACTCACACCGGAGCCCGGGCCTTGTGCCCGGGCTCCGGCCGTTTTCGGGGCTAGCCTCACGCCCCGTGCTGGCGCTTCTGGACTTCGCGAACAAGTGGGTGGAGAAGGGCGGGCTGATCGTTCTCGGGCTGATCGTCTTTGCCGAGAGCGGCCTGCTGGTGGGCTTCTTCCTCCCCGGGGACTCCCTGCTGTTCTTTGCCGGGTTCCTCTCCAGCGATGCCGGCGGCAGCCACCTGCCGGCGCTGCCGTGGGTGGCAGGCACCTGTGCGCTGGCGGCCATCATCGGCGACCAGGTGGGCTACATGATCGGTGCCAAGTTCGGCCCGTCGCTGTTCGACCGCCCCCAGAGCCGCCTCTTCCACCCCGATCACGTCCGCAAGGCGGAGGCCTTCTTCGCCAAGCACGGTTCGAAGACCATCGTCCTCGCCCGCTTCGTGCCGATCGTGCGCACCTTCGTGCCCACCGTGGCCGGCGTGTCGAGCATGCACTACCGCACGTTCATCACGTTCAACGTCATCGGCGGCGTGCTGTGGGGCGCGGGCATCACCACGCTCGGCTACTTCCTCGGCGAGATCGAAGTGGTGAAGAACAACATCGAGATCGCCGCCATCGTCATCGTGGCCGTCTCCGTGCTGCCCATCGCCCTCGAGCTGTGGAAGCACCGGCGGGCGAAGGCCGCGGCCGCACTCGCTGCCGACACGGCCAGCTCAGCCGACTGACATGGCCAGCTCAGCCGACTGAGACGAAGTCGATCAGCTGCTCGACCGCGCCCACCAGTTCCGGGCGGAGGTCGGCGTACGAGCGGACCTGATTCCGCAGGCGAGGCCAGAACCCCTTGAGGTCGGTGCCGAGGGCTGCGCACAGCCCTTCCTTCCACGGAACGCCGCGCGGCACGTCGGGCCACGCCGCCAAGCCCATCACCCGTGGCCACACGCCGGCCCACACGTCCACGAACGGGTGGCCGGTGACGAGCACGTGCGGGCCACTGACCTGGCGGGCCAGGCGAGTCTCCTTGCTGCCCTCGACGAGGTGGTCCAGCAGCACCCCGAGCCGCCGTCGCGGCCCCGGCTGGAACAGGCCCACTGCGGTGACCAGGTCGTCCGCACCGTGCAGCGGCTCCACCACGATGCCCAGTTCGCGCAGGTCGTCGCCCCACACATGTTCCACCAGTTCGGCGTCGTGGCGGCCTTCCACCCAGATGCGGTTGGCGGCCGCCACCCGGGCCGGCTGCGACGGCCCGGCCACCGAGCCGCTGTTGGTGACGGCACGCGCCGTAGGCGTGGCTGCTGGCGCGGGCCGCACCAGGGTGACCGGCTTGCCTTCGATGAGGAAGCCACCCGGCTTGAGCACGAACTGGCGGTCGCGGCCATGGCGGTCGCGCAGGGTGACCGCCTGCGCGTTCGCCGCGACGACATCGCCGCAGAAGCCGCTGGCGCGGTCCTCCACCAACAGCCCAGGCGTGGCCGGCACGGAGGGGTAGGCCGGGGCTCGCCGCTGCTGGTCGAACTCGTCGAGGATGTCCCGCGTCACGTCAGAGGATCGGGGCGGCCACGACGTACCACCCGGTGACGTCGACCACGAAGTGGGTGGATGACCCGGCGGGGCCTCCGGCGCGCACTTCGATGGTCTGCACATCGCCGATCTCGCCGGGGTAGATGCGCATCGTGCCGGCGTTGGCAAGGATCTGTCCGGCCCCGAACCAGTTGATGTGGGACGACGTCGGCACCGTGCCGCCGGGCCCCACCATCAGGTACCCGGTGCTCAACGTGTTGACCACCGTGAGGTTGAAGGTGACCGCCAGGATCGAGGTGCTCGCGGGGATGGCGCTCCTCACGTACGTGGCCGCCGTCCCGCTGGTGTTGAACTCGGGCCAGACGGACACGGTGCGCGTCTGCCCGGTGCTGAGCCGGCCGAGCGTGAGCGTCGGCCCGCCACCGGTGCTCGACGTCCAGCGGCTGTCGTAGCAGCGGAACGGGGCGAGCGCACTGCGGTACGACAGCAGCGGGTTCTCCGGCTCGACTCCCGCCGCCGCCCGGCCGGCGGTCATTGCCGCCACCGCGGGCATCGCAACCGCTGCCGCAGCCGCGGTGCGGAGGAAGCGCCGCCGGGCGACACCGGGGTTGTCGTCGCCAGTGGTGTCGTGCTCGGTCATGTGCTGGCCTTTCGCTCAGGGAGTGGGTGCGAGAGTACTCGGCCACCGGGTGGGTGTCAGGGAGCGCGCCGCCGGCCGAGCCAACCGGTGCGGCCGAGCACGTGCTCCACGCCCGTGCCGTCGGCCCGGCGGTAGGAGGCTTCCAGCACGTCATGGCCCAGCGGCAGGGCCAGGGCGTCGGGCACGTACGGCACGCCCCACACGTGCACCCGATGGGCCGGACCCGTCAGCGCCAGCACCCCCTCCGCCAGCTCGATGCGGGCGTCCACCTGACCGACCTGCTCGTACCCGTGAGGCAGCGGGGTGGGAGCGCCGGCCGCGTACCACTCCACGTCGAAGGTGACTGGCGCAAGGTCGCCGAACGGGCGGGTGAGCGCCACGGCCGGGTCGTCCAGCAGCACCCCATGGGCCTCGTTGCCGAGGCTCCATTGGCGGAAGGGCACGTCGCACGTGTGCCCCGCCCACATCTCCGGCGGTTTGATCTCCAGGCCGTCGCGCAGGCCGGTGCCGTCGAGCTCCTCCACGTACAGGTAGGGCTCACCGCGACGGACCAGCCCGGCCCAGTAGTCGAACCGCCGGCCGCGCAGCTCCAGCCCCACGTACAGGCCGGCCGTGGCGTCCGCGGCCCAGCCCCACCACCACCAGGCCTCGACGGCCACGTCGCGATGGCGCAGTTCGTCGGCATCGGTCCACACGCGGGCCAGACTATGGGCGTGATTCGCTATCTCAGCCTCGAATGGCTCGACGCGCTGACGGCCGAAGTGGCCGCCAGCGAGGCCCTGCAGGCCTTGGCCCAGCACCACTCGATCGGTGTCACCCAGAAGGTCACCGACGGCCCGGAGGGCGACGTGGTGTACCACCTGCAGGTGGCCGACGGCGCGGCCACCTTCGGGCCCGGCGCAGCCTTCCCCGAGGACGTGTGCATGCAGCAGACCTGGGAGACCGCCGTCGGCGTGGCCAACGGCACCCTGCACCCGCAGGAAGCCTTCATCAAGGGGCGCATCCTGCTCACCGGCAGCCCGCAGAAGCTCACCGAGGCGCAGCCAGTGTTCGGCGCGCTGGACGCCGTGTTCGCCAGCGTCAAGCAGCGCACCGAGTACCGCTGAGGCCCCACCCATGCCCGAGCTGCCCGAGGTCCAGGCTCACGCGGAGCGGCTCACCGAGCAGTTCCGCTGCCAGGTGTTCACCAAGTTCGTGCCGTTCAACTTCACGGTGCTGAAGACCGCCGTTCCTGCCCCGGCGGACGCCTACGGCCGTCCGTTGGACCATGTGGGGCGGCGGGGCAAGTATCTACTGCTGCAGTTCGGCGACCTCACCTTCGCCATCCACCTGATGCAAGGCGGCCGGCTCCTGGTGGACGCCAAGCAGTCCCCCAAGCCGCGCAACGGGCAGGCCAGATTCGTGTTCGCCGATGGCCCGGCGCTGCTGCTCACCGAAGCCGGCACGGAGCGCCGGGCAGGCGTGTGGTGCCTGCCCACCGCCGACGCCGCGCAGGGTGCCGCGCCCCTGCACCGCCTCGGGCCTGAAGCCCTGTCGTTCACACCCGAGGCCCTGGCCGCGGCCTTCGCTGCGGACAACATGCGCCTGCACGGCTTCCTCCGCGACCAACACCACATCGCCGGCCTCGGGCGGATGCTGGCCAACGAGGTCTGCCACCGGGCCAAGCTGTCGCCGTTCGCCATGACCGGCAAGCTCGGCGCCGAGGGCGCGGCCAAGGTGGTGGCCGCCATCCACGCCGCGGTGGACGACGGGCTCGCCTACGAACGCACCCGCACCGACATGAGCTCCTCCGCCGACCGGCCCGGCCGCGTGCACGGCAGGGTCGGCCAACCGTGCCCGGAGTGCAACGACGCGATCCGTTCCGTCACCTACACCGGCTACACCGTGGCCTACTGCCCCACCTGCCAGACCGGCGGCAAGCTGCTGGCGGACAACACGACGTCCAAGTTCCTCAAGTAGTTCGCCGCAGCACGAGGCGGCAGCCGCCCGTGTGCGGGTCGGCCACCTGCAACCCCTCGACCTCCACGCCGCCCACGGTGGCCGCGACCCCCTCGGCAAGGCCGCGGTGCAGGGCACACACCGTGGCCGGGTCGGTGGCCGCGATGTCGGCGAACGGGCACGCCCCGAGCACCAGCACCGACCGGCCGGCACGGCCCGGCTGCACATCGGGCCGGAAGCCGAGCCGCTCGGCCTCGGCACGCAGGGTCTCCACCGCGTCGCCGGTGGGGGCCACCAGCGCTCCGTACCGGCGGCCGGCCTCCCGTGCCCCGCACCCTTCGCGCACCGCAGTGGCGAGCATGGTGGACAGGCGGCGGTAGGGGTCCGGGTCGTCCACCAGGCGATAGCCGGTGCGCGGGCGACCACGCCCGTGCGGTGCCAGTGTCTCCGCCACCACCATCCCCGCCTCGATGAGCACCTGCATGTGCTGCCGCACGGCCGTGTGGTGCACCTGCAGCGGCACGGCCAACTCCTGTGCCGTACGCGCCCCGTCGGCGGAATGGAGCAGCGCCACGATGGCAGCGCGGGTGGGAACCGCCATGGCCCGGGCACGCAGGAGTGCACCGTCGTCGGCGGGCCGGGAAGGCCGGGAGTCAGCCGGGGGGCGTGCCATGACGGTGCACTCTTACGCGTCGCCCTGGGGTGGGGCAACCGTGGAGCCTCAGTGGCCGGTCAGCGCTGAGGTGTCCACGTCGCCGACGGCGAAGAACCCGAGGGCCCCCTTACCGGCGTTGGCGAACTTGTGGGTGACGAATGGGTAGAGCCCGTCTTCGGCGAACGTGAACTCGACGAAGCCACCCTGCGCCGGCTGGAGGTCGAGCACCTGCGAGCCACCGTGGGTGTCGTCCGGCTGCAGCAGATATGCCCCCTCCTTGAACACGGTGTCGAACACGGTGCCGACGATGTGGAACGCCGAGTTCTCGCTGGGGCCGTCGTCCACGACCCACATCCGGTACCGCTTGCCGGTCTCGACATGGATCGGGTCGTAGCGGTAGCCGTTGTGGTAGCCGTTGAACACGACGGCATCCCAGTCCTCGTTCATCATCTTGGTGAGGTCGCCCTCCTTGCCTTCCGGCCCGAGGTAAAGCTCGCTCTGGATGACGATGAACTCTTCGTCCACCGGCTCCAGGTTCGGCGGATCGACGATGATCGCGCCGTACATCCCGTTACCGATGTGGTGCAGGGCGGGCGCCGTACCGCAGTGGTACATGTAGGCGCCGGCGTAGTCGGCGACGAACTCGTAGACGAGCGACTCACCGGGCTGGATGGTGCGCATCTCGTCGCTCCAGGCCACCTTGCTGGCGTGGAAGTCGATGCTGTGCCCCATCTCCCCCTTGTTCGTCAGGGTGATGCGGAACGTGTCGCCGATCTTGCCGCGCAGGGTGGGGCCGGGCACCTGGCCGTTGAAGGTCCACATCATCTGCGTCACGCCGGGAGCCACCTCGATCAACTCCTCGGTGGCATCGAACGCGATCTCGTGGACGGTGCCACTCAGGGCTTCCGGCAGCATGGGGTCGCGCGCTTCCCATCCCTCGGGGGGCATTGCCGCGGCGTCGATCGTGGCCGAACCCGAGCCAGCGGCCGCCCCGCTGTCCGTGCCGCTACCGGTGCCACTGGAGGTCGAGCCAGCGACATGAATCATCATCGTCATGCCGGCCTCCTTGTGGCCGGGCACGCTGCAGATCGCCGCGATGTCGGCGGTGAAGGGCCCGACCACGATCTCCTCGGTTTGGCCCTTCTTCAACATCTTCGTGCCGACACCGTCGATCGTCAGGTCGTGCTCCAACGTTCCGGTGTTCGTCACCGTGAGCGTGATCTCCTGCCCCGCCGGCACGTCGATCGACGTCGGGGCGACCGAGATGTCCGCCAGCGTCACGACGAACTCGGTCTCCCCGCCGCCCGCTGCCACGGGTGCGCCTGCCGCCGCCTGCTCACCGCTGTCGTTGCTGGCGAGCGCCACACCGACGATGGCCACGATGAGCGCCACCATTCCTAGGACGAACGTGGCGATCCACCACCCGTCCCCCGACTTCTGTTGTTCCATGACCGGTCCTCCGTATAGAGAGTGCTTACTCTCTATATTCAGAGAGGCGCCGCCGGGACGGCAGGGCCGAAAGTCCTCGCACCGCGTCGACGGTCCTCGCATCAGGTTGCGGTCCGGCGTCTACGCTGGCCGTATGCCGATCCATATCCGCGCCGAGCAGTCCGACTACGCCCCCGCCGTGCTGGTGCCTGGCGACCCGCGCCGTGCCCGCTACATCGCCGAGACGTTCTTCGACCCGGGCGCCCGCCTGGTGAACGAGGAGCGTGGCGCGCTCGGGTTCACCGGCACCTACAAGGGCAGGCCGATCAGCGTGCAGGCCGCGGGCATGGGGTGCGCCAGCGCCGCCATCTACTACAGCGAGCTCATCCATCTCGGCGCCCAGCGGCTGGTGCGCGTCGGCACCGCCGGCGGCCTGGCCGAAGGCCTGCGGATGGCCGACACCGTGGTGGCCATCAGCGCCACCTCGGACGACCAGATCGTGCGCCAGCTGTGCGGCGGCGACGACCACGCCCCCACCGCCACCTACGCCTTGGTGGAGAAGGCCGTGGCCGCCGCCCGGGCGAAGGGCGCCCGCGTGCACGTCGGCCCGATCGTGTCGTCGGCCCTCTTCTACGACCCGCGCGACGGCATCATGCGCCGCTGGAAGGACCGCGGCCACCTGGCCGTGGAGATGGAGGCCGCCGTGCTCTACACGCTCGGCGCCATCCACCACATCGAGACGCTGACGATCGCCACCATCAGCGACCTCATCGCCTCGGAGAAGGAAGCCGAGCGGATCAGCGACGCCGAGCTCAAGCAGGGCGTGGACCGGATGATGGAAGTGGCCTGCGAAGTCGCCACCAGCGACTGACACGCACCATCCGGCCGTGCGACTTCGGCCGGACGGCAGCCCTCCGCTACGAATGGGGGGTGACCCACTCGCACCATCACGCGCCCGGCTCCATCCGAGAGGAACGGCAACCGCCGCGCGACGGCATCGACGAGGTCGTGCCCGGCATCCTGCGGCTGCAGCTTCCCATCTCGCTGCCCGGCCTCGGCCATGTGAACTGCTACGTGCTGGAGGACGCCCGCGGCATCACCCTCGTCGACCCCGGCCTGCCCGGGCCCGCCACGTGGAAGGCGCTGCAGCGCACCATGAGCGCTGCCGGCCTGCCGATCGAGCGGGTGCACTCCGTTGTGGTCACCCACTCCCACCCCGACCACTTCGGCCAGGCAGGGCGGTTCCGCCGCAAGTTCGGTGCGGACATCATCACCCACCGCACCTTCCGCACCTTCCTCGACCCCGAGGCGGAGGATCAGGAGAGCGCCGACGACATGGAGATCGCCGACCGCCCGGCGAAAGCACTGGTGGACGCCGCGCGCGGGCAGGACCTCAGCCCGGGCCCGCTCGGCAAGGTGACGCCGTGGGGCGGGGAACGGCACCAGATGCCCCGCAGCCGCCGCCTGCGTTACTGGGCCATGCGCAAGGCCGCCGGGAAGTTCCTGCCCACACCGGCGCCGACCACCCGGGTGGAGGACGCCCAGGTGCTGCAGCTCGGCGGGAGAGAGTGGGTGGCGGTGCACACACCAGGCCACACCATCGACCACCTGTGCCTGTTCGACCCGGTGGCCGGGGTGATGATCAGCGGCGACCATGTGCTGCCCACCATCACCCCGCACATCTCCGGCCTGGGCACGACGATCGACCCGCTGAAGGACTTCTTCGACAGCCTCGACCGGATGAAGACCTTCGCCGATGTCCGCACGGTGCTCCCCGCGCACGGCCTGGAGTTCGCCGACCTCGGTGGACGAGCGGAGGCCATCAAGCGCCACCACCACGAGCGGCTGGAGAAGTTACGCAGCGCCTCGGGCGAGCTGGGGCAGGGCACCGTGCACCAGTACATGCAGGTGCTGTTCGCCGAACGGTCGTGGGGCTCGATGGCCGAAAGCGAGACCTACGCCCACCTCGAACACCTGCGCCTGATGGGCGAGGCCGACGTGGACGAGTCCGGCGAACAGCTCCGCTACAGCTTCGGCTGAACCGCCCCACAAAACCAAAGTTGGCGCTGGGACCGCGCCGTGCGCGGCCCCAG
>JBPOIX010000316.1:0-8660 GCA_052034175.1 Actinomycetota bacterium | reverse complement strand
CGTGGGCCCATGGCCGCCCTTCAGCGCCACCGACACGCCCGCGTTGCAGGACGAACGTGCCAAGGCAACGGCCATCCAATGGCTGCGCACCGCGACCTCGGTGATGCCGGGCTCCGGCACCCAGCCGCTCACCCCACAATCGTTCGACTTCGCCGCGCTGTGGTGCCCCCCGGGGAGCGACGCCCAGGGAGAGCAGCGGTTCGACGCGCAGTACTGGCGCGCCAACATCGACCCCAACGAGCGCTACGTCCCCTCGCCTCCCGGCTGCGTTGGCCTGCGGCCCAAGGCGTGGGAGAGCGGCTTCACCAACCTGGCCCTCGCCAGCGACTGGATCTTCACCGGCCTCAACATCGGCTCGTTCGAGGCCGCGGTGATCTCGGGCATGCTTGCGTCGCACGCCCTCACGGGTGCCCCGGCGTTGCACGACATCGCCGGCTACCTCTTCGGGCGCCCGGTGTGAAGGTACCTGAGCTGGCCGGGTACGGCCCGCTGCGCCTGCAGGCCACCCTCGGTGAGCTGGCGTCGTTCCGTGCGGAGACGGCCGACGGCATGCCCGTCATCGTGCACACGCACGTCGCCGAGTTGCCCACGCCGGTGGTACGCGACGCCCTGCACCACAACGACGAGTTGCTGCGTCTCGTGTCGTCCCCGGGCATTGCCGCCGCGGTGGAACTGATCGAGCTCCCCGGCCGCGCGGCGCAGGTGGTCGAGCGGCTCGTGTCGCCTTCGCTGGCCGATGTCGATCTGCGGGCCATGTCCCTGCTGGACGTGCTCCGGGCGGCGCTCGACGTGGTGCCCGCCCTGGCGGAGTTGCATGTCCATGAGGTCGGGCATGGAGGCATCGATCTGCGCAGCCTGCACTTCGACGGCGTGCATGCCCGCCTGGCAGCGCCCTGGTTCGCCGGCCAGCCGGCTTCCCCGGCCGCCGATGTCGGAGCGCTGGCCCGTGTCGTCGCCAACGCGCTCGGCCGCGGTGGGCATCGGGTGCCCCAAGGCGTGGCCAAGGTGCTCGACGCCGCCACGAGCGGCGACCCACAGACGCGCTATCGCTCCATCGTCGGCTTCGCGCGGGACCTGGCGCGTTGTGCAGAGGACCTCCAGCGCACCGGGCTGTGCAGCCCGTTCCCGCTCGCCACCGATGGTGCCGCACTCACCTGGCGCGACCCCACGGTGCCCTGCGGCATCGACTCCTTCGTCGAGGCGACGGTGGCCGAACTCGGGCTGGCCGCTCGCCAGACCCCGGCGGTCGTGGTGGTCGAAGGCCCGTCCGGCATCGGGCGCACCACGGTGCTGGCCGCGTTGGCCGACGCGTGTGCGCGGGCTGGCGTCGGAGTGGCAAGCGTGCGTTTCTCGGCCTCGCCGGCCACTCCGCTCCACGCCCCGGCGCGGCTGGTCGCTGGCGTCGTCGCCGACCTGTGCGATGGCCCGCCGGACCGTCGCGCGGCGGTGGCGGCCCGTCTGCAGGAGCGCCTCGGCGACGACGTGGACTTCGCGGTCAACCTGCTTCCACCTCTCGTGCGGCTGGTGGGCCTCCAGGCCCGGCCCCCTGAAGGGTCCGCCCTCGACAAGGCGGCCCGCGTGGAACGCGCCGCCAGGGCCGTGGTGGCGGCGCTGCTGGACGTCGTGCACCCCTTCGTGGCGGTGTTCGACGACGCCGAGTTGGCCGACGACGGGTCCCTGATGGCCCTGCGCACGCTGACGTCCGTCGATCGCGCACTGGTGGTCGTGCTGGCTCGGCGCACCGACGGCGACAGCCGCCAGCTGATGGAGTCCCTCGCAGCGATGCGGGCGCGAGGCACCGAGGTCATCACGGTCGCCGTGCCGGCCCTCGGGCGGGCCGCGCTGCACGGCATCGTCGCCGACGGCCTCGGCATGGAGGAGGGCGACGCCGCACCGCTGGCCGAGGCCTTGTGGGATCGCGGCGGCGGCAACCCCGGCGTGGCGATCGCCGACCTCCACGCCCTGATCGCCGCCGGCACGATTCGCGTCGAGCCATCGACCGCTCGCTGGACCTGGGACCGCGACGCGCTCGGGGGGAACACGCGGGGCGCCCACGAGGTGGCGCAGCGGCGTCTGCAGCTGCTTCCGGCGGCGCAGCGCCAGGTGGTGGAAGCGGTGGCAGTGGCCGGTGAGGTGGCCATGGCCCCACTCGTGGCCCGTGCATTGGACCGCACGGAGGACAGTGTGGCGGGGGTGCTCGACCGCCTGGCCGCCGAGCAGCTGCTGTCCTGGCGCACCCAGTCCGCCGTGCGCTTCCACGACGACATGTTGCGCCGCGCAGCCCTGGACGGCATGGACGGTGCGGCGCGTTCACAGATGGCCGTGCGGCTCGGGAGGGCAGCCCTCGCCGAGTACACCGCAGTTGCTGCGGGGTCGGCCGCGGGGCCCGCGGGCGTGTCACCGAGCGACGACGTGCGCTTCGAGGTGGTCCGCCTGTTGGGGGGGAGCGAGCATGCCCTCGGCCCCACCGAGGCCGAGGTCTACGCCGAGTGGTGCGAGGAGGCCGCACGGGTGGCGCACCGCGCCGGCGCCTACTCCGCCGCGCTCGATCTGCAGCTGCGGGCGATCGCCCAGTTCGGGCCCGTCGGCTGGGATGCGAATGGCGACCGGATGTTCGAGCTCTCCCTGCGCGCCGCGGAGAACGCGCTCGTCGTCGACCGCACCCAGTTGGTGGACCAGCTGCTCGACACCGCCTGGGCGCACCACCCCAACGCGCTGCAACGGGTGCGCGCCCTGCGCCTCCTCGGCAACCGCTGGTGGACTCGGCAGGAGCAATCCGGCGGCCTCGCCGAGATGCAGTCCCTGTTGCGCGAGCTGGGGGAGCGCTTTCCCTCGCGCCCCGGCGTGGCGCAGGTGGCCCGGGAGTACGTCGTCACCCGTTGGGCGATGCGTCACCGTCCGGCGGACTGGTTCCTCACGGCGCGGCCGCTGGCGGACGAGCAGGTGGTCGCCGTGCTGGACACGCTGCTGAGCGGGGTGCACCTGGCGTACACCACCGAACCGTTGACGCACGTGGCGCTCGTGCTGCGTGGGCTGCGGATCACCGCCCAGCACGGGGTCAGCGGCTCGAGCGCCTACTTCGTGGCCGGCTACGGGTTGTTGACGTGCGGGCTCGGGCGCCAGCTGGAGGCTGGGGTGGCGTATGGCTCCGCCGGGATGGCCCTCGCCGAACGCCACGGCGGGGCGGTGCGCACGATGGTCTGCTTCGCGGTGAACGGCTTCGTGCGCCACTGGGCCGAGCCGCTGCACACGACCATCGAACCAATGCTCGCCGAGTACCGCGACGGGCTGCAGATCGGGCGGGGCGGCTATGCCCACAGTGGTGGCACGTTCGCCGTGCTGCATTCCCTCCTCAGCAACCAGCCCCTGCCGCGGGTGCTGGATCTCGCCGACACGATGCGCGCCGAACTCGACCGTCTCGGCGAGCGGGCGTTCGTGCAGCGGCTGGACATCGTGCGCCAAGCGGCCATCGACCTCACGGAGGGGTTGCAGGGTCGGGCGCCGCTGGACGGTGCGGCCTTCGCTTCCAGCGCATGGTTGGCCAGCAAGGCGCGGCGCGGCGAACTGGCGCTCATCGTGCACACCCTGCGTGCCCATGTGGCGTTGGCCTACGGGGACTACGCCCTCGCCGCCGAAGCGGTGGCGGCCGCAGCACCGCACGAGCGCACGGCCCCGGGCGAAGCCATCGTGGGTGTGCACCGCTTCCAGCTGGTCCTGCTGCGCCAGCTCGGCCACGTTCGCGGGCACGGCCGGGCCGCGCGGCGAGCGCTCGCCTTTCTCCGGCGGGCTGCCCGCGCCAACGCGCATGACTACGCGCACCGGGTCGCACTGATCGACGCCGTCCGCAGCGGAGCGTTCGCCCACGCCGCGGAGCTTGCCCAACAGCACCACCACCTCGCGGACCTGGCGCTGGCGCATCGCCTGGCGCACGCCCGCACCGCTGGCTCGAGCCCGGGTCCGTCGGCCCCGGCGACCGGCGCGGCTGCGGCGCTGCAGGCGTGGGGCGCTCTCGGTGCCGCGGCGGCCGCCCACGGCTGACCCCTGGGCCGTGAAAACGGCGAAAGGGGGTGGCGCCCGCCGCGGCGGACCCCACCCCCTTTCGAACAGGTTGGTTAGCGGCGGAGCACCAGGATGATCACCGGGTTGCTGTTGGACCCGTTGATCGACGTCGCCCCGGAGTAGGTCGCGGTGACGATGTGTGCGCCGGTCGTCAGGCCGGCGAGCGGGAGTGCCGCCTTGCCGTTGACGATCGCGACCGTCCCGACGTCCACCCCGTCGACCTTGAAGGTGACGGTGCCGGTGGGCGTTGCGCCGCTGTTCAGCGCCACGGTGGCCGTTGCAGTCGGGGCCGCCTGGCCCCGGCGGACGACGACCTTCGATGTCCTCAGGATGGTGATCGAGGAGGCGTTGGTGACCGTGATGGTCCGCGGTGCCGAGACGCCCGGCTGCGTGGTGGCGTTGCCGAGGTAGTTGGCGGTGAAGTTGTAGGCGCCGGCCTCCAGCGAAGCCGGGAGCAGGTAGGTGGCCCGGCCGTAGGCGTTCAGCGTGGCGGAACCGACCACCACGCCGTCCTGCAGGAACTCGACCGTGCCGCCGGCCGTGGCCCCGTTGTTCAACGCCACGCGGGCGGTGAGCAGGGCCGTGATCGGGCCCCCGAAGCGCTGGCTGGTGCGGTTCGACGTGAGCGTCACCGTCGGCGACGCCGTGACCTGCACGGCGAAGCTGACCGTGGTGTTGGAGGGGGAAGCCACCAACGTCAGGGTCTGGGTGCCGGTGGGCACCGTCGTCGGGATCGCCAGGTTGAGGGTGGCGGCGCCGCCCGTGACGGCGACACTGCCCAACGACACGCCACCGAGGGTGACGGCGAGGCTGGTGTTCTCCGGCGAGCCGAGGCTGGTGAGGTTGAGGCTGGACACCGTGGTGGCCAGGGTGCCGCCCAGGGTGACGGTGGCCGGGTGAGGTGCCACCTGGACCGACTGGCGGGAGAAGTCCGGCCCGACGGCCGGGTGGGAGCCGAGGTAGGCAATCCAGGCGTCACGGTCGACGAAGCCGGAGTCCGCACGGTCGGTGCCCTGCTTGAAGACGTGGAAGTTGTCGCCGCCCTCGAGCAGGAAGCTGTTCGAACCGACGCGGTACTCCGCGGCCGGGTCGATCGGAGCGCCGTTGACGGTGATCGAGGTGATCCTCGAGCCCTCGGCCAGCGACGGGTCGAACGTGTAGCTGACGTTGTTCGACAGGCCGAGCTGCAGGTACGGGCGGGACGGGATGGCGCCGGCGGACGTGCGCTGCCACTGCTGTTCCAGCATCGTCTTGAACTGGGCGCCGGTGAGCGTGATCGTGAACAGGTTGTTCACGAACGGCAGCACGGCATTGGCCTCGGCGTAGGTGATGTTGCCGTCCGGGGCGAAGTACAGCTCGTTGCGCAGGCCGCCCGGGTTCATCACTGCCACTTCGGCGCCGCCACGCAGCGGGTCGCTGAGGACGGACAGCATGGAGTCGCTGACCAGGTTGCCGAGTGTGCTCTCCGCGGCGCGGTTGTCCCGGGAGCCGCCGGTGTAGACACCGCCGACATAGCTACCGCCGGCGAAGGCCGTGGTGATGTCCTTGGACACCGAACCGACGATGACGTTGCCCTGCACTGCGGCATACGCCAGGGCGGGGTCGACGATCAGCTTTGCTGCCGCCACGCGGGGGAAGTTGGTGACGAGGGTGGCGTCGGCGGTGAGGGTGCGGGTGACGTTGCTGGCGACGTACGCCACAACCTGCTTGGTGGTCTGGTCGACCGTGAGCACGACCTTGCCGATGCGCTCGCCGTAGGAGCCGGTCTGCACGATGGGACGGGTGACGCCGGGCTGGCCGGGAACCGGTGCATCCCACGCGTAGAGCTTGTGGGTGTGGCCGGTGAAGATGACGTCCACCTGGGCGGTGGTGTCGTTGATGATGTGGGCGAACTCGCCGCCCGCCGCCAGCTCTGCCTCCAGCGTGGAGGACTCCAGCACGCCGAACGCTGCGCCGTCGTGGAACTCGGCCACGATGATGCTGGCCTCGCCGTTGGCGGAGTTGCCGTCGCTCAGCTGGGCGGCCACGCGGTTCACCGCGTCCACCGGGTCTCCGAAGGTGAGGCCCGCCACACCGGAGGGCGACACCAAGGCCGGCGTCTCCTCGGTGACCACACCGATCACGCCGACGGTCTCGCCGCCGACGGTGAAGATGTCGTACTCGGGCAGGATCGGGTCGCCCATGCTGTCGTAGATGTTGGCTGCGAGGTAGGTGAACTCGGCGTTCGTGCCGCCGTTGATGACCCGGTCGCGCAGGTCGGGCCAGCCGCCGTCGAACTCGTGGTTGCCGACTGCCGAGGCCGCGAGGTCCATGGCGTTGAGCACGTCGATGGTGGGCTGGTCCTGCTGGACGGCGGAGGCGAACAGCGAGGCGCCGATGTTGTCGCCGGCGGAGAGCAGCAGGGTGTTGGCCTCGCCGCCGGGAGCAGCGGCTCGCTGCTCCTCCACCGTGCCGACGACCTTCAACGTGTTGACGTCGATACGACCGTGGAAGTCGTTGATGTTCAGCAAGGTGATGTCAACCTGGCCGGGGCCGGCAGCAGCCTGGGCCGGCGAGGCCGGCGAGCTCGGTACTGCGAGACCGACCGCAACAAGGCCGGCCACCAGACCGAGGCGGCGTGAGCGTGTGAGACGCATCTGGAGTCCTTCGGAAGTGGGATGTGGATGGCGTCGGGTGATGCCCGGCGATGGCCCCCACCGTAGCCCGTTCCCGACCGCGCGGGGGAAGACTCCCGCGCGCCTATGTTGTGCCCATGAAGGAGCTCATCTATCACCGCATGCTGCTGCCGGCCGTGGCCCGGAACGCCGATCGGGTCTGCGCCACGAACGCGGCCACGGGGGTGTCCACGACGTACGCCCAGCACCTGGATCGCGTCAGCCGGTTGATCGGCGGCCTCCGCACGCTCGGCGTCGGCCGCGGCGACCGGTTCGCGGTGATGACACTGAACTCCAACGAGTACCTGGAGCTCTACCACGCGGCCTTCCTCGGTGGCGGTGTGGTGAACCCGCTCAACCTCCGCTTTGCTCCCAAGGAGCTGGCGTACGTGCTGCGCGACAGCGGCACGAAGGTCTGTTTCGTCGACTTCATCTTCGCCCCGCTGATCGACAAGGTGAAGGAGGAAGCCGGGCTGGAGCACGTGGTGCTGGTCGGCGCCGGCGCCCCGGACACGCCGCACACCGTCGCCTTCGAAGACCTGCTGGCGGCCTCCGCGCCCACCATCCCCGACGAGGGGGAGGAGTCCGACCCGGTGGTGCTGATGTACACCGGCGGGACCACGGGCCTCCCCAAGGGCGTGCTGCTGGACCAGCGTGCCGAGATGCTCAACTGCTACCACGTGATGATGACCCTGCACCTGGGCCGGGACACCGTCACCCTGTTGCAGACGCCGATGTTCCACGCGGCGTCGATGTTCAGCATCCTCGCCGGCCCCGGCCTGGGCGCGCATACCGCGATCGTGCCGATCTTCGACCCTGCCGCGGTGATGAAGGCGGTGCAGGAGTACTCGCCGACCGTGACGGTGATGGTGCCGACGATGATCGGGATGACGATGGCGCACCCCGAGTTCACCCCGGCCGGCCTGGGCTCGTTCACCGACCTCGTCTACGGCGCCTCGCCGATGCCGCAGGCGCTGCTGGAGAAGCTGCTGGCGCTGTATCCGGCGATGAACATCTGGCAGGGCTACGGCATGACCGAGAGCAGCAGCGTGCTCACCCTGCTCGGGCCCAAGGAGCATCGCGAGGGCGGCAAGTACCTGCGCGCCGCGGGCTTCCCGATGCCGGGTGTGGTGCTGAGCATCCAGGACGACGACGGAAACCAGCTGCCCCCGGGTGAGCCCGGAGAGGTGTGCGCCCAGGCGGGCAACTACATGATGGAGTACTGGAACAAGGCGGAGGCCACCGCCGACGCCTTCCGCGGCGGGTGGTACCACACCGGCGACGCCGGCTACCTGGACAGCGACGGCTACCTGTACCTCGTCGATCGGGTGAAGGACATGATCGTCACCGGCGGCGAGAACGTGTACTCCACCGAGGTGGAGAACGCCCTGGCCAGCCATCCGGCAGTGCTCCAGGTGGCCGTCATCGGCATCCCGAGCGAGCAGTGGGGCGAGGCTGTGCATGCGATCGTCGTGCTGCGCGAGGGCGCCAGCGTCACCGAGAAGGAGCTGATCGATCACACCCGCGAGTGGATCGCCGGCTACAAGGTTCCCAAGAGCGTGGAGTTCCGCAGTGAGCCGCTTCCGTTGTCCGGTGCGATGAAGGTGCTGAAGAAGGACCTGCGCGAGCCCTACTGGGCCGGCCGCGACCGCAAGGTCAACTGACCCCTCTCCGTGGAGAGCTGGGTCGTCGCGGCCGACGACCGCACAGGCGCGCTGGAGATCGCGGCCGAGATGGCCGTCGTCGTCGGCGCGCCGGCGAGCGTCGTGGTCGGCGCCCCGTTGGGCGCGGCATGTGTGGTCGACCTGGGCTCGCGGGCGCTGCCCGGGGGCGCCGCGGGGGGGGCCGGCGCGCGGGTCGAGGCCGTGCGAGCGGAGGGGACGGCGGCCGAGGTCGGCGGGTCGCGGGGCGGGGGGGGGGCGGTGGGGGGGGCGGCCCGGGGGCGGG
>JBPOIX010000240.1:0-3106 GCA_052034175.1 Actinomycetota bacterium | reverse complement strand
TCGCCCGCCTCGAAGACGGCGACGACGGAGTTGGTGGTGCCGAGGTCGATGCCGACTGCCTTGGCCATGATGCGGGGCTCCTTCGTAAGGGGGAAATGTTGAGCGAACCTGACGCAAGCCTAGAGCGCTGCGTGGGCGACGCCAACCCAGCAGTCAGAAAACATGAGCGCTATTGACTCAGGATTCGCGGACGCGTTTTCTCGAACGACACCCGAGTGCCCACAACGGAACGGCCGCCACCGCCAGCGTCGCTCAGCCGCTGTCGCGGCCGGCCTGGAGGCGGTCGGTGAGGGCCTTGAACTCGGCCCACTGGCCGTGCGCCAGAAGGCCGCCTTGCTCCGGCCAGCTGCCGGGGTCGTGCATCTGGAACCGCGGGCCGGCCTCGTCCAGCATGCCGCGCAGCACGGCCACGTCGGTGTTCGCCAGGCCCCACCAGGTGCGGATGTCCTTGGCGTGGCACAGCTCCTCGATCTTCGGGCCGATGCCTTCCACCACCTTCAGGTCGTCGAGGGCGATCTTGCGCCCCAGCACCTCGGTGGCACCGCTGACATCCGGCGTGGGCGGGGCCACGGCGCCGGAGTCGGCGAACGCCTGCAACTCGGTGACCTTGGCCTCGGCATTCCAGGCCCGCACCCGCAGGTCCCCGATGGTGGCGTCGCGCTCGGCCAGCTGGGCTCGCAGCGAGGCCAACTCCTCGGCGTCCGCTCCATCACCCAGGCCGGCGAACCCGGCGATGCCCTCTACGGGCGTGGCGTCTGCGGACACACTCGCAGCCTCGGCGGCGGCACGGCAGTCCGCCAGCTCGGCGGCCAACCGATCCCGTTCGGCCTCCAGCTCGGCGCGGGAGGCATCCGCGGACGCGTCGGCCGCCAGCGACCGCGAACCGGAGCCCCCGTCCGCGGCGCCGTCGCCGGTGGACGTGGTCTCGGTGGTGACGGTGGTGGTACGGCGGCCCCACAGCCACCAGCCGATCAGCAGGCCGAGGGCCAGCGCGGCGATCAGCCAGCCGAGGTACTTGAGCAGGGTGTACGGCACGGAAGTGTTCCTTTCGGGAGATTCAGACAGGTCAGGCGACGGCCACGGTGAACTCGACTCGGCGGCTGGCCGCCTTGTCCTCCACCCCGTCGACGAGGATCAGTTCGGTCTCGCCCTTGCCGACGGCAACGAGCGAGTCGGCCGGCAGGCCACGGTCCACCAGGGCGGCCACCACGGCAGCGGCCCGCTGCTCACTGAGGCGCTGGTTCTCCGCGTCGCTGCCGCTGGAATCCGTGTGGCCGGTGACCGTGATGGTGATGCCACCACCGCATTCCTCCGCCACGCCCGCAATACGGTCCAGCAAGGCGGCGGACTCGGCGGTGATCGTGGCCCGGCCGGAATCGAACTGCACGGCTTGCTCGGCCACCTCGGCGTTCAGCGCCTCGGCCAGCGCCTGGGTGTCGCACGCCTCGCCCTCGGGGCGGGCCTCCAGCTGCGGCTCCACGCCCACGTCGGCGGCAACCGCCTCGAACGCGGCACGCTCGGCCTCACCACGGAACACGCCCTGGCTGTACAGCGTGGTGCCGTTCCAGCCGCTCTCACCACGCACCAGGTTCGGTGGGGTGGCACGAATCAGCGCGGCCAACGCATCCGACGTCTCGGCGCTGACGCCCGCGTCGGCGGCAACCACCAGCTCGTCCACCACGTTCTCCGGGCTCACCACCGCGGCCGCGCTGAGCAGCAGCTGGTTGCGCTGCAACTCGTCGGCCACCGTGCCGCGCAGGGTGTAGGTGCCACGCTCGAACAGGGCAACCACCACCGGCTCCACGGCCGGAGCAAGGCTGGTGTCGGGCGCCACCGAGGTCTCGGGGAGGGCCGTGGTGTCCGGCGCGACCGTGGTGTCCGCGGCGACCGTCGTGTCCGCCGGCAGGGTCGGCTCAGTGGCGGAGCCGTCGCCGGTCACACAACCGTCGGCCCACTCCAGGGTGCGCACGCCCCAGCGCTTCGCGCCTTCGTTGGTGGCGTAGTTGGCATGCGGCGCATCGATGGGCGTGGTGCAGTGCAACGTGCCGTCCTGCCCGCTGAAGCTGGACGTCACGCCCTCGTACCCTTCGCCGACCAGCCATGCATCCACGCGGCCGGTGAGGTCGTCCTCGACGCGGGGGATGCCCTCCACCCAGCCGCCGACGAACAACAACCCGCCGGCCAACACGGGCAGGCCGACCTTGGCGGCCCGCGACGTGCGCACGGGCACCTTCACCGTCGTGACGGTTTCTGACTCCATGCTCCGGGGACGCTACTCGACTGCCGGGATGACGCCGGACAGCCGGATTGGACCGCGACCGACCGGTGTTGGTTGGAGCGCGAGCACGCGGCCTACGGGCCGGTGGCGACGACCACACCCTCCGTGTCCAGCAGCACGTACATGTTCGACTGGCCCTCGCTGACGTGCACGCTGACCACCAACTGCTCGTTGACGAACTGGGCCACCACCAGGATCACCTCACCGTTCGGCATCCCCAGGATCGAGGGCGCAGCTGCCGTCTGGGCGCCCACCGCCGTCCAGTCGATGTCGCTGATCACGAACGTCGGCGTGCCGGCGTCGAAGTCCTGCGTCGGTGTCGGGCCGGTCACAGAACCGGCCCATTCGTAGCGCTCGAAACTGCCCGGCGTGGCCGACGGCACCGCGGCCGTGGCCGACGCCTGGTACACGCCGATCGAGGCGAACTCCGTGGGCTCGCCCGGCAACGCCGCGTCAAGGTCCGCCACCAGGCCCGGCAGCACCGCGGCACTCCAGTTGGCACCAGTGGCGGTCGGCGCGGGGCCGGTGGTCGTTCCCTCGCTGGTGCCCGCCGCCGGCAACGTCGTGGCACCCGCAACCTGGGTGGTCGCTGCCGCCGTGCCACCGCCCTCGTCGTCACCGCCGAGCACCACCACGGCCAGCAGCACCAGAGCCACGGCAGCTGCTGCGGCGCCCGCATACACCAGCGCCGGGCGGCGACCCTTGGCATGGGGGACTGCCGTCGCCGCGGCCGGCGCGCTCGGCACACCTGGGGGTGGCGCCAGCGGGGCAGCCGGCGCGACGGGCGCCGGCGCGGGTGGGGCGACCGGCGCGGGTGGGGCGACCGGC
>JBPOIX010000402.1:0-3581 GCA_052034175.1 Actinomycetota bacterium | reverse complement strand
GTCTCGGGGCCGCGGGCCACCTGTTCGGCGGCGTTGCGGACCGGGGGGGGGCGGGGCGGGCCCTCGTCGGCGTCGATCGGCTCGTCGAGCTCGTCGTCGCCGACCACGAACCCACCGCCGACGGAGTAGTACTGCCGGGCCAGGACGACCGCCCCGTCGGCGTCGAGTGCTTCGAATCGCATGCCGTTCGGGTGGCCGGGCAGTGCGGAATCCGGCTCGAGCAGCACGTCCCGGTCGAGGTCGAAGGGCACGGTGCGGCCGCCGTGCAGTGTGAGCCGGCGCGACGTGCGGATGGCCGCGATCGAGGGGTCCACGTCGTCCGGGTTCACGAGCTGCGGTTCGGCCCCGCAGAGCCCGAGCACGACGGCAGGAATCGTGCCGTGCCCGACGCCGGTGGCGCCGAGCGAACCGAAAAGGTGCACCCGCAGGCCGGCTGTGCTGGCGGCAACCTCGTGGCGTGCGCCGAGCTCGACGGCGAAGCGTCGCGCAGCTCGCATCGGCCCCACCGTGTGCGAACTGGAGGGGCCGATGCCGATGCGGAACAGATCGAGAACGCCGACGGTCATCGCCGAGCATCCTTGCAGACGGGCGGGACCCGGCTGTCCACTACCCCACGGCAACTCCGTCGGCGTCGACTTCGAGCTCGATCAGATCCTCGCCGGGCGCCATGTAGTCCGTGGTGTCGTCGGAGAAATCGGCGAAGTCGGCGAAGTCGGCTTCGTACGGGTCGGGTTCGACTGCTGCCACGACGACCATGTCGGCGTCGTCCGGGGCCACGTCCGCAACAACGTCAGCGGGGATGTCGGCTGGAAGTTCGGAGGGGAGTTCGAGGATGACGGTGGCGAACAGATCGTCCAGGGCCTCGCTGCTGTCGTCCAACGTGCCGAGGTCGTCGACCAGCGAGGAGCTGGCTGCTTCGTGCGCGACGGCGCCCGCCGCCAGCACCGAGGCGAACATCTCGTCGTCGGGCTCCGCAGCCATCGGTGCAGCGGCCAGGTCGATCTCGTCGTCGCTGCTGTCGCGGGCGCCCGTGATCTTGGCCTGGTTGCGTTCCTGGAGGTCGCGCAGGAACTCCAGGCGCTCGTCCTCGTCGCTCACGCCGTCGCCGTCGGAGTCGTACTGATCCCAGCGGTACTTCTTGCCCGTCGGGTTGGTGTTGTGGAACTCCTCCACCCCGTCGTTGCGGCCGTCGCGGTCGGTGTCCATCTTGTGGGGGTTGGTGCCGATGCGCCGCTCCTGACTGTCCGAGAGGCCGTCGCCATCGCTGTCGCCCAGCCGCTGCGGGGTGCTGTCGGCATCGAGGGGGTCGCTCCCGCGGCGGTTCTCCATGCCGTCGGTGAACCCGTCGTCGTCGGAGTCGCGGTCGTAGTCCTTCGTGCCCTTCTGCCGTTCCTCCCAATCCGAGCTGCCGTCCTCGTCGGTGTCCCGGTGGCTGAGGTACTCGCGCTCGGTCGTGCGGGCGAACGGGTTGGTCTGGCGCTCCACCTCGAGGCCGTCGTCGTAACCGTCGCCGTCCGTGTCCTTCACGTCGGGTCGCAGCCCGGCCTTCCACTCGTCGTTGTCGCTGAGGCCGTCGCCGTCGCTGTCCTTCAACCTGGGGTTGGTGTCCAGCGCGAACTCCTCGTAGTCGTCCAGGCCGTCGCGGTCGGTGTCGCGCTTCTTGGGGTCGCTGCCGGTGCGTCGTTCGAGGTCGTCCGAGAGGCCATCGCCGTCGGTGTCCTTGGGGGCCTTGGGAGCCTTGGTGCGGGATCGTGTTGCCATGAGAGCCTCCGGGGTGTGCAACAGGGGGTTGCGCGCACGGTACGGAACATCGTGCGACGGCGCTGTCGGGCAGACGACAGGCAGCGACCCGCGGAGTTGGCCTACAGTGGCGTGCCATGCCCATGCGCCACGACTGCAGGCAATTCGAGAGCCGCACGTACGCAAACGGCGAGACGGTGCGCAAGTGCAACCTCGATCTCGCGCCGGATGCCCCATGGCGGTGCCCTGCGGACTGCCCGAAGTGGGAGCCCCGCCTCGACGCCGGGTGGACGTACGGGTCGATGGTCTCGCCCGTCACCCCCACCGAGCCGCCGGGCCTGGACGACGGCAGCGCGGCGGCCGTGTTGGACGAGGCGGAGGACTTCCTCAACTCGATCGGGGCGCAGGTCCTGGCCGACGTGCGCGCCGAGCAGGAACGCCGGGCCGACCATCCGGCCGGGTGGCGGCGCCTCTTCCGCAAGCGCGGCAGCGACTGAAGGGCCGCCACCGGGCGGAAGGCCGGCGAAACTGTCGCCGACCGCCGAGGTGGCATGGGCGATTAGCACTACGGCCGTAGTAGAATTTACGCCGTGCCTTCGACCACACTCGACGCCGATCAGCGCCAGCAGGCCGCAGAACGGGCCGCGGCGATGCCGATGCCGTCCCCGGAACTGGAGGTCTGGCGTTACAGCCGGATCGCCGAACTCGACCTCGCTCGCTATGCCCCCACCGCGGTGCGCTCCACCGTCACCGGTGCCGAGGGCCTGCTCGGTGAGACGGAGGTGACCGCAGCGCTGGCCGCCGGTGCGGACGTGCACGACATCTTCGACGAGCTCAGCGCGGCGCACCACACGACGGTGGCCATCACCGTGCCCGCCGGGCGGGTGCTGGCCGAGCCGATCGTCGTCACCCACCACATCGAAGGCGAGGGTGTGGCGCTCTACCCCCGCCTGGTGGTGCACGCCGGTGCGGACAGCGAGTTCACCGTGGTGGAGCGCTTCGAAAGCAGCGACACCACCGAGGCGCTGGTGGTGCCGCGCCTGCTGCTGCACGCCTCGCAGGCTGCCCGAGTGAGCTACCTGGCGCTGAACCTGCTCGGTCGGCGTACCTGGCAGCTGGGGCACCAGCAGGCGGTGGGCGACCGGGACAGCACCACGCTCCTTGCCACGGTGGCCCTCGGCGGGGACTACGCCCGCGTGCGGACCGATGTGAAGGTGGTTGGCCAGGGTGCCACCACCCGCCAGGTGGCGCTGTACTACGCCGATGGCGACCAGATGCACGACTTCCGCACCCTGCAGGATCATGTGGCCCCGCGCGGCAGCAGCGACCTGCTGTTCAAGGGTGCCGTGCAGGACCACGCGAAGAGCGTGTACACGGGCCTCATCCGCATTGGGGAGGACGCCAAGGGCACCGCGGCGTACCAGACGAACCGCAACCTCACGCTCAGCGAAGGGGCCTGGGCCGAGAGCGTGCCGAACCTGGACATCCGCACCAACGACGTGAAGTGCAGCCACGCCAGCACCGTCGGCCCGATCGACGACGAGCAGCGCTTCTACCTGGAGAGCCGCGGCATCCCGCCGGAGATCGCAGAGCGCCTGGTGGTCCTCGGCTTCTTCGACGACGTGCTCAGCGTGCTGCCCGTCGGCGAGCTGCGCGCAGATCTTCGTGCTCGTGTCGCGGCCAAGCTGCAGGGGCCTGCGTCGTGAGCACGGTCGTGTGTGCATTCGCCGATCTTGCGCCGAACAGCGCCACTCGTTTCGTGGTCGGCGGCGTGCCGGTGGCCGTCGTGCGCATCGGCGACGACGTGTACGCGATCGGCGACACGTGCAGCCACGCCGAGA
>JBPOIX010000247.1:0-30717 GCA_052034175.1 Actinomycetota bacterium | reverse complement strand
CCCGCGCTGGTGAAGGCTGCGGTGGTGGCAGCAGTCGTGTTCGTGGCCTACGGGCTGTCGCTGTGGCCGCTGCGCCACCGCTTGGTGGCCGCCGCGTCACGGTGACGCGTTGCCGTCGCGCTGGGCGTTGCTCCGCGCGCGAGCCCGCAGCCACCGCTTGACGGCGCGCACCCGATCCTCGCCGAGCACCCTCCGCACCGTGTGATACGACCAGGTCGTCCCGCGCTGCATGGCAGCCATGGAGCGCCATTTCAGCCGCGGCGCGAACACGATCACGTCGCGGGCCATCCACTCCCGATCGGCCCAGTCCCGCTTGTAGCGGGCGTCGCCGAGGCCGAAGCCGACCACCCGGACCGAACCCGAGGAGGCGGCGTCCTGGACGACCGTGGAGAGCAGCCCGGCCCCCGGCGCCGCGGCGGCAAAGGCTTCGGCGAACGCGGTCTCGTACAGCGTCCACCGGTCGCCGAACGCGAAGGCACTCCAGAACGCGGCCGGGGCATCGTCGATCGACAACGTCCAGGCCCGGAACCATCCGCCGGCCAGCCCTGCCCGCACGAGCTCCTCGTGCAACGGGTCGCGTTCGAACCCGACCCCGAGGCCTCGCTGGTAGCCGCCCGCGGCGACCTCGTCCATCTGTGCCAGGAGGGCGTCGGCGTCGGCGCGATCACCCGGCCAGCGAGTGATCGAGTGGCGAGCGCCCAGCGCGTCCACCTTGCGGCGGGCGCGGCGGATCGCCTCGCGCGACCGGCTGTCTCGCCTGGCTACGAGCTCGTCGTACGGCGCGTCGACCGTGATCTCGAGGTGGACGAATGGATCCTCGGTCTGCACCGTCATGCCGGCCGAGGCGGCCAGCAGTGCTGCCTCCTCCTCCGACCCGACGCGCAGGCAGTGGAAGTGCACCGCATCGACGCCGTTGGAGCCGAGCAGCCCCAGCGCGTGCTGCACGCACCACTCCGGATCGTCGCCCACGATGCCGTCGTTCACCACCGTGGCCACCCGGGCGCGAAACGCCCCCACGACGCGATAGGCCACCCGCACGCCCACCCGCCGCCGCTCGGTGCGGGCGAACAGTGCAGCGGTGCCGCTCGGCGACAGCGCCACGTAGGGGGCCTCCACGTCGGAGCGTGCCCGTGTGACCGCAGCCAGCAGTGGCGTCTGCGAGTCCACCGAGCGCCGCGGCAGGCCTGCGAGACGTGGCTCGATCGCTGCGAGCTCTGTCAACGACCTCGCTTGGCTCACCACGGTCGGGAGTCTACGAGCGGCGGCGGCGGACCGGGGGTAGGGTGACGGTTCGAGCCGTCCGCATTGACGAAAGGGGCCTGGGTGCCTGCCGCCACGCGATCCATGCGCAACCTTCTGGTCGACGGCCCACGCTCGCTCGGCCAGCACTCGCGCCGACGCCGCTGGGACCAGTTCCGCCAGCGCTTTCCCGACATCGAGTCGATGTCCGTCCTCGACCTCGGCGGCACCGTCGAGTACTGGCTGCGGGCACCGGTCCGGCCGCGCCATGTGCACCTGCTCAACCTCGGCGACGAGCCGGCCGAGCCGCCGCCCTCGTGGATCCGGTGGGATGTCGCCGACGCGACGGACGTACCCGAGTCACTGCTCGCCGGCCCGTACGACCTTGTGTACTCCAACTCCGTGATCGAGCACGTCGGCGGGCACGCCGCTCGTGCCCGCTTCGCCGCCAACGTGGCCGCGCTGGCGCCGCGTCACTGGATACAGACGCCGTACCGCTACTTCCCGGTGGAACCGCACTGGGTCGCACCGATGATGCAGTACCTGCCGCTCGCCCTGCGTGCCCGCATGGGCCTGCACTGGCCGTTGGTCCACACCCCTCACGCCGACCTGGCGTCGGCGGTGGACGCCCAGCTGCAGGTGGAACTGCTGGACATCACGGCGATGCGGCACTACTTCCCCGACTCGACGATGGTCTACGACCGCTTCGTCGGGCTCGTGAAGAGCGTCATCGCCGTGCGCTCGTGATCAGCGCCGCTCCGTCGCGCCGAACTCCTTCAGCCCACCCCGCAGGCCCAGCAGCGCCTTGATCTGCACCCCGAGCTTCCAGGCGACGTAGAACGGCGCCACGGCCAACGCCAGCAGCACCCGCCACCCCACTCGCGCCTGCACCGCGGCGACAGCGAAGGCCAACGCCAGCAGGGCGACGGCACCGCAGCCGACCCACACCACGGGCCACGCGCCGACCAGGAGGGCCAGGAGGGTCCCCAGCACGGCCAGCCCTGCCGCCGTGGCGAACGGCGGCGACACCAGGAACCAGGCGGCCTCCAGCCCGGCCCAACTGCGGCAGCGCAGCATCTTCGGCACGAACTCCCGCGCGGCGGCCATTCGCCCCGCCTCGTAGCGTTGCTTCTGCGTCGAGGCGATCTTCCACGAGTCGGCGTTGGCGGACCTCAGGCGAGCCCGCTCGACATGGCGCGTCCGCACCCCTTCCTGCACGAGGTCGAGCGACACCTGCAGGTCCTCCGACGCTTTGGCGCGGAAGTCGAGACGCTCCAACACGTCGCGCCGCAGCACCATGCCGGTGCCGCGCAGGCGGACAGGGGCGTGGAGGACTTCGCGACCCCGCGGCAGTGTGACCCCCTGGATGGCGAACGACGCCAGGGCTGCCTGGTCGACGAGCCGGGAACCGCGAGCTGCCTCGCTGCGCGCCTGCAACGCCACGGCGCCTGCCCCGAGGGCCTGCTCGCACTCCGTGAAGAAGCCGCGCTCGATCACCGAGTCGGCGTCGACCATCACCATCGCGTCCCACTCCATCTCGGCGGAGCGGCGGATGGCTGCCTGGCGCGCAGGGGCGCGGCCGGGTTCCTCCCCCTCCACTCGGGTGAGCACCACCGCACCGTGGGCCAGGGCGATCTCGCCCGTGCGGTCCGTGCTGCGATCGTCGACCACGAGCACCTGGTCGCCGTCGCGCTTGTCGGCGTTGATCGCGTCGAGCGTGCGGCCGAGGAGGAGCTCTTCGTTGTGCGCGGGGATGACCACGAGGAAGCGGACGTGAGGTGGCTCGCCCTGCCAACGGGGCGCGCGGTAGAAGATCGAGGCCACCGCCATGACCCCGAGGTGGAGCGCCGCGACGAGGCCGGGCGCGAGGATGGCCGCGGCTACAGCGGCAACAGCGATGTGGAACACGAGATCTCCGGCGGTCGGCGCGAGGGGAAGAGCAGGGCCACCGCAGCGGCCCGGGCGGCACGGTTGCCGGTGAGCCCACGGGTGAACTCGTTCAGCAGTTCCGCTGCCCAGAAGAGGTACGACGGCACCACATGGTGCCGGCGTCGGTAGAGCCGAACCTTGTTGACGACCATCATGCTGCGCAGGCGTGGGTCGTGCACTCCCCCACCACCCTCGTGATAGGCGATCGCCGACGGCTCGTAGCGCACCAGGAAGCCCATCCTGCGGGCGCGCTGGCAGTAGTCGGTTTCCTCCGAGTAGAGGAAGAACGATTCATCCCACTCGCCCACGGCATCGATGCACTCGCGGCTCACGAGCAGCACGGCGCCGACGCCCCAGTGGATGTTGCGGGCATGCAGGTACGACTGCTCGTCGGCCACGAACTCGGAGAGCGCGGCGAAGCGGCGGGAGTAGCGCCCACCGAGGACCGTGGTGCCGACGGCGCGCAGCAGGCTCGGGTCGCGGCGTTGGGTGAGGCCGAGGCCGCCGCCGTAGTCCCGCGACTGGGGGGCCACCACTCCCACTCTGGGGTCGTCCAGTGCCGCGAGGAGTGCGGAGACGGAGCCCGAACCCAGCTTGATGTCCGGGTTGAGGATCAGCACGGCGCGGGCATCGGCCAGCGAGCGGAGGCAGGCGTTGATGCCGGCGGAGTATCCGCGATTGGAGCCCATCCGGACCACCTCGATGCCGGCGTCCTCCAACTGCGCCACCGTCGTGTCCTCGGACGCGTTGTCGGCGACGACGATCCGGTGGGAGAAACCCTCGAGCGTCTCGCGCAAGGTGCGGATCAGGTCGGAGATGTGGTCGGCGCTGTTGTACGTGACGATGCCGACACCGATCTCCGGTGCGGTCTCGGCAGCGGTGGTGATGGGTTCAGACGTGGTCATGGGCAGCATCGATCGATTCAGGTGAACATCTCCGCGATGGCATTCCCGTCGGCGTGTCGGAGCGACGGCGGGATCCACGCCGGCGTGGGCGGTGGTTGGCGGAGAATGGCGACAATCCGCTCGGCGGCGTGACCGTCCCAGAACGGGATCGTTGCGGGCGTGGCGTCGCCACGGTCCAGCGCCTCGGCGACGGCCACCGAGAGGCGGCCGAGATCGAACCCGACCAGCGTGTTGGTACCCAGCATGACCGTGACGGGGCGCTCGGTGTTCTCGCGCACCGTGATGCACCATGTGCCGAGCAGGCTGGTTTCCTCCTGCACCCCACCGGAGTCCGTGACCACGACGGCAGCCCGTTCCTGCATCGCGAGGAAGTCGAGGTAGTCGAGCGGCTCGATCAGGTGCAGGCCGGCAACGGCGAGGCCGTTGGACTCGATGGTGGCCCGTGTGCGCGGGTGGACCGGGAACACGAACGGCAGCCGATCGGCGAACCGCCCGAGGGCGTCGAGCATCTCGCCCAGGCGTTCGGGGTCGTCGACCAGGGCTGGGCGGTGGAGGGTGACAAGGCCGAAGCGAGCCGGCAGGCCGAGCCGGTCCCATGGTTCGCGGGCCCGCGCCCGGGCGATGGAGTGGAACAGGCTGTCCGCCATCACATTGCCGACGAGGTGGATGCGCGACGGCTCCGCCCCCTCGGCCAGCAGGTTGGCAACGGCATCTTCGGAGGTGGCAAACAGCCAGGTTGCCAGCGCATCCGTGACAGCCCGGTTGACCTCCTCCGGCATCGTCCGGTCGAACGACCGCAGGCCTGCCTCCACGTGGGCCACCGGAAGGCCGAGCTTGGCGGCCACGATGGTGCAGGCCATCGTCGAGTTGACATCACCGACGACCACCACGGCATCGACTGCTGCCGTCTGCACCCACTGCTCGAACGCCGTCATCACGGCCGCGGTCTGGGCCGCATGGGACCCCGAGCCGACACCGAAGTTGACGTCCGCCTCGGGCAGCCCGAGCACCTCGAAGAAGCTGCCGGACATGGTCGCGTCGTAGTGCTGGCCAGTGTGCACCAGCAGTGCCTCCACCCCTTGCGCCGCGCACGCGCGCAGGATGGGGGCCACCTTCATGAAGTTCGGCCGCGCCCCTGCGACCACTGCAAGCCTGGTCATCGCCGACTCCTCCTCCACTCCTTGAAGGTGAGCATGATGAACTTGGTGTTGCCCACCAGGTACCGCTTCCACATCCGCCGCGGCTCCTGCACGAGGCGGTAGACCCACTCGCAGCCGATGCGTTGCACCCACCGCGGAGCGCGCTTCACCTTGCCGGCCACCACGTCGAACGAACCGCCTACTCCCATGGCGAACGGCACACCCATCGCCGGCATGTGTTGGGCCAGCCAGAACTCCTTGCGCGGGCTGGGGATCGCCAGGAAGACGAGGTCCGGTGACGCGGCGCGCACCTGCGCCACCACGGCGGCGTCGTCGTCCCAGTACCCGTTGCGTGAGCCGGCGATCGTGAGCGCAGGGTGCTGCGTGCGGAACCGGCGGATCATCTCTTCCAGCACGTCGTCGCGGGCGCCGAGGAAGTAGACGCTGCGCCCGTCTGCGGCGGAGCGCTTCACCAGCTCGATGAACAGATCGATGCCGGCGACCCGCTCGGGCAGAGGGCGGCGCAGGAGGCGACTGGCCGTCACCACGGACTGACCGTCGGCATTCACCACGGGGCAGGCGGCAATGACGTCGCGCAGCGATGGGTCCTCGGACATCATCACCACTTTGGACGCGTTGAGCACCACATGCTGCACAGGGGTGCCGGCAGCAACCAGCTCCATGATCCGCTGCACCGTCTCGTCCATCGTCAGCGCATCGACGTCCACGCCGAACAACTCCACGCGCCGTGTGGCCAGTTCGCTCACGACACCCTCCCCAGTAGCCCGATGTTGGCCTCGCGGCCGGCCCAGGCCTCCATCACCCAACCGAGGTGGTACGGGCGGCAGGTGGTGTTGACCACGGCCTTGCCGAGGCGGGCACGCTGCCGCAGGCCGGCCACCCCGGCGAACGTGTTCGCCCACAGCTCGGCGCGATCCGCCCAGCCGTTGCGCCGGATCGCCCGATGCGCGAACAGCGCAGCGCTGTCGTAGAAGGCGAACGCCAGCTCGTTCTCCCCGAAGCACCAGGGCAGGCCTTCGGCGCCGGCGGTGGTGTACCGCTCGTCGCCCGCGGCCGCGCCGAGAGCGAAGAACGCCATCGGCGCCATGGCGTCCTGGTGAACGGAGTACACCTGGTAGGTCTCCACGACCTTGCCCTTCTCGGCATGGAACAGCCACGGCCAGCCGCAGTCCGCTTCGCGCAGGTCCACCAGGAGGTCGGCGAGTGCCGTGGCTTCGGCGAGAGCACGGCTGTCATTGGTGATGCGCGCCGCCTCGGCCAGCGCGAGCACGCTGTAGATCTGGGTGGCGAAGTTCGGCAGCAGCGCCCGGCCACGGCCGGTCCCGAGGTGATGGAACAGCGGGCTCTTCCTGGCACGCCGCGAACGCAGGATTCCGAGGAACCGATCCAGGAGCGCAGCCGCGGGAAGGCCGGCCTCGACCGCAGCGGCCGCTCCGGTGACCAGCCAGCCGACCTCCATGCCCTCGAGCGGGCGGATGTCGTCGTCGGAGACGCGCTCCAGCTCGGCGATCCACTCCACAGCGCGAGCGTCGCCGAGGCGGGACAGCACCCACAGCGCAAGCCCCCGGTCGCCGATCGACAGTTCCGCAGGCTGCGCCAACGCCGCGTTCACCTGCTCCACGGCGGTCCGCGGCAGGGCATAGCCGGCAGCCTCGGCACGGGAGAACCCGAGCGCCACCATCAGCGTGTAGCGCGGCGAGCGGCCCCGGTTGACCGCTTCGCCCCAGTCGCGGTCGAAGCAGTACAGCCCGTCGTCGTACCGGAGCGTCTCGGTGACCGCGGCGGAGAAGCGGACGAGGCCGGGGATGTCCGAGAGCGCCGGCGCGCCGGCGCCGGCGCGCCTGTCGTCAGAGGAGGATGACATTGTCCCCCCTCAGCCGGTTGCGCGTGTCGAAGATCTGCACCGACCGCTCGAGGACGAGGTCCCAGTCGAAGGTGTCGTGATCGGTGAGGACGATGACCAGATCGGCGGCGTCGAGCTCCTCCGCGGTCAGCTCGACACGGCTGCCTGCCACGCGAGCGCCGTCGGACACCAGTGGATCGACGATTCGCAGGTCGGCACCGAGCGTGGCCAGGAGCTCCGCGACGCGCATCGCGGGCGACTCGCGCGCATCGCCGGAGTTCCGCTTGTAGGCCATCCCCAGCAGCAGTAGCCGCGACCCCTTCAACGCCCGGCTTCTCTCGTTGAGGATCAGCTGCACCCGGCGGACCACATGGTCGGGCATGTGCTCGTTGATGTCGTTGGCGAGTTCGACGAAGCGGAACGCATAGCCGAGCTGCCGCCGCACCTGCCACGAGAGGTAGCTCGGGTCGATCGGGAGACAATGCCCGCCGACGCCCGGGCCGGGTGTGAACTTCTGGAAGCCGAAGGGCTTGGATGCTGCCGCGTCGATGACCTCCCAGATGTCGATCCCCATCTCGTAGGAGAAGATGGCCAACTCGTTGATCAGCGCGATGTTGACATGGCGGTACGTGTTCTCCAGCAGCTTGGCCATCTCCGCAACGCTCGGCGTGCTCACCGGGACGACGCGATCGACGATCGAGCCGTAGAACGCGGCGATCCGCCGGCCGGACTCCGCGTCGATGCCGGACACCACCTTGGGCGTTGTCGCGAAGGTGTAGGTGGCGTTGCCCGGGTCGATGCGCTCCGGGCTGAACCCGGCCTGGAAGTCGGCGCCCGCCTTCAGGCCGGACGCCTCCTCCAGCATCGGCACCATCAGGTTCTCCGTCGTACCCGGGTACGTCGTGGACTCCAGCACCACGCAGTTGCCGGGGCGGAGCAGCGCGCCGAGTTCACGCGTCGCGTCCTCGACGTAGGCGAGGTCCGGGGCACCCTCGCGCAGCGGGGTCGGCACCGCGATCACGGCGATGTCGAACCACTCCATCGCGGCGATCGACGGGGCGATCTGCAACCGCCCGGTGGCGAAGGCGGCCCCGAGTTGTTCGTCGGAGATGTCCTCCACATAGCTCTCGCCCCGCTGGAGGCTGGCGAAACGCGCCGGGTCGACTTCGACGCCGACCACGGAGTGGCCGGCGCCCACGGTTGCCAGGGCGATGGGTAGCCCGACATAGCCGAGGCCGACGATGGCAACGCGTTCGGGCTGGAGGGTGGAGGACGACGGGAGGTCGTTCATGGGGTCGCTCCGGAAAGGGGGTGGAGGGGTGGATGGCAGGAAGTGGCGACGGGCCAGACGTGGCGTCGCAGATAGGCCTCGACATCGGCCCGACCGCCGGGGTCGAACATGCTGTGGTCGAGGCGGCGGAGCACGGCGACGGAGCAGCGCGAATGACGCCGGATGGTCTCCCAACCCTCCGGGTCGCGATGCTCCAGCGTGCGGATGCCCCACTCACGCGGGCCGAACACGAGCGACACACGGGTGCCACGCGTGAGGGCACGGCGCAGGGCGACCGTCGGCAGGGCGACGAGGCGGAGGCGGGCCATCGCCTGCCACAACCAGGTGGGAGTGCGCTCGAAGACTGGAAACAGCGGCGCCTTGCCGAGCGGCAGCGCGAGCAGGCGGTTGGTGCGGCCGCCAGCCCGTTGCGCCGCGAGCCGGTCGGTGAACGGCTTGTCGAAGCGCCCATTGATGGCCACCACATGGTCGATACAGCCGAACTGCACAGCACCATCGAACGCCAGCACCGCACCCGAACACAACCCCACTGCCGTCACATGCTTCACCCCCTGGGCTCGGAGGTACCGCACGACATCGTCCAGGTTGCGGGCTGCGGCCGGGGGATAGAGCTCGTTCTCAGGTTCGCCGGCCACCGCCGGGCTCTCCCCCAACCCGGAGAAGTCGAACTGAACCGCCAGCGCGCCCATGCGCGCCGTCTCGTCCGCCCAGTCGACCCAGGCGCCGCCGGGCCCGAAGGCCGGCGAGGCACCGTTGTCGAGGAACAGGACGGCATGTGTGGGCGCGCTGCCTTCGCGCCGCGTGGTGAGGGCGAAGACCTGGGCGTCCCCGATGCGCACGCACTCGCGGCGCAGCGCAAGGTCGGAGTGGTGCACGGTGGAACTCGTGGTCGTGGGTGGGCCGACGGCGACGGCGACGGACGGCGCCTGTTGGTCCAGCCACTGCACGACCTCGTCGAGCACCGCGGTCGGCACAACGGACAACTCGGCATCGACGTCGAGCATGGCGCCGGTGCCCGAGACCAGCCGCACGTCGACGCCCTCGGCCGTGAACGGCGCCTCCGAGGAGGGTTCTGCCCGCTGCAGGACGAGCGTGGGCACGCCCGCAGGCACGTCGAAGGAGTGGGAGCGGATGCCCGCCAGCGTGGCGGAGGCGTACTCCACCCCTGCCACGACCACGCCGTCAGTGGTGGTGGTAGTCGTGTTCGTGTGCGCAGCCAGCACCTGCAGCCCGCGCGCGTAGCGCCGCCCGGCGAGCACGGGGTCCCAGGCCACGAGCGCGTCGAGCGGCCCGTCAGCCGCGACCTCGGCCGCCAACGTGGCCGAGAATCTCAATCCGACCGCGCCGACCCACGGAGCGCCCATTGCTCGTAGCTCCGCCGCGGCTTCGTCGATAGCCGACTTCCAAACAGGCACCTGGTCCAGGCCCGGCTCGTCGGGCACGCCGAACCCCATGCCGGGGTAGGCGATCCGCATGCACGCCAAGCCGACCGCCGCCAGCTGGTCGGCCAGCTTGCACAGCGCACGGTACGACGCCACCGACTCGTATCCAAGCGGCGGGCAGATCACCACGGCGCCACGAATGGCCGAGCCCGGCGTGTGAAGCATTCCCAGCACCGAGGTGGCATGCCCGAACCAGTGGGCGTGGCTGGCGATCATGCCCGACCCCCGAACACTGCCGCCGGCACGGGGAGATCCGGCGCGCATGCCAGCCATTCTCGCCGCACGAGGCAGTCGTAGACACGGGCGAACCGGGCGTCTCGCCCGAGCAGCTCGAGTTCGCCGGCGTAACACCCAGCGGCCTCCCACTTGGCGACGAAGTCGCCGCGCTCGGTGGGGGTGCGGTGCCAGGTCGCCGGCCCACCAATTGCGTGTGCGAGCACGGCGGAGCGTCGGCCGGTGAGCAGGCCCTTCGCTGCCGCCACCGGGTGGGCGCCATATGGCATCTCGGTGTAGAACAGCACCGGCAGGTCGGATGGGGCCCGGCCAACCACGAGGTTGGTCGCGAAGCGGTGGTCGGCGTGGGTGAGGGGCCAGCCGGGCACCAGCACGGCGGCAGCCCCAGTGAGGTGCCCCGAGAGAGCTGCCCAGATCGTCTCGGGTTCGCGTGGCGACACATAGGCGCTGTCGTCGTTCTGCAGCCAGAACGGTTGCACACCGAGCACGGAGGCCGCGGCCGCATCCTCTCGGCGGCGGGCAGCCAGCACGGCCTGCTTGTCGCGGACCCCGCGGCCCGCGTCCCAGTAGCTGGCGACCCCCTGCTGCTCGATGTTGCCGGCGAAAATGGTGACGAGCGCCACCTCGATGCCGCGGCGAACCAGGGAGTTCATTGTCGCGCCGACGGAAAGGACCGCGTCGTCGAGATGGGGTGAGACGACGACGACCTTCACGCGGCCCCCCTGTCGAGACGGATGGCGCATGCGCTGGAGGCGTTGAGTGCCCGCACCTCACCCGAGCGTGGCTGGGCGCCCGGCAACGCGCGCAGCGGCACCACCCGTTCACTGCCCGGCGCGAGGTGGAACCAGTTGTCGGCAGGGATGGCGCCCGGCACGTCGATGCTCACGAAGTGCGCCAGGCGTCGGGTGCGCACGGTGACGGCCCAGTCGTCGCCGGCAGCAACCACCGAGGCCTCCAGGCCTACCTCGGAATGGCGTGGCCGGTGGTGCCCACCCGGCATGAACACGCTGGTGACCGCTTCGCCCGCGACCGTCAGCGTGGCCGTGACAACGTCCACCTGCTGCGGACCGAACCGGTAGGCGTGGGCGAGATCGCGGAAGTGCCCGAAGGCGCCGTCCACCGACACGTCGAGCGACGCGCAACCACCCAGTTCCACGTGCTGCTCCACCTCTCCCATCCGGGAGCCATCGGCATCGAACAGCCGGAACTCAAGGGTGCCCTCCATTGGAGCAGGCAGATCGTTGTACACCGTGGCTCGCAGGCCGTTCAGCCCCTCGTCGCGCACGAGCACGGTTTGCGGGCGACTGGCCCTGGCCACCGCGTGGAAGGCGGACTTCGGGCGCCCGCTGCTGTCCACCAGCCCCCACCCGGCGGCCGGCCAGGGATCCCGGAGGAGGTAGACGAGGGCGCCGTCGCAGCGGGAGCCCGGCCGGCGGAACTCCGTCAGCGTGGCCTCGATGGCCACCGCCACCGCAGCCCTGCCCAGATCGAGGTAGCGGTCGGGGTCCGACCAGCGCACGGCGACCGGGTCAGCGCCGAGCAGGGTGGCCACATAGTGATCGCGGACGTCCTCGAAGTCCCACCCGGCGCCACGGTCGCGCGGCACCCGCTGCTTCCACAGTGGCGAATGACCGGGACGATCGATCTCGCCGAGGATGGCGGTCACGGTCTCCGGCTCCGGGACGTTGGCGAAGGCAAGGCATTCCGTGGTGAACCGCACGCCGCTCGTGCGGGCATCGTCGAGTGGGCGCAGATAGGCGCCGACGCCGTAGTAGTGCCCAATCCCCTCGTCGACATGAAATGGGAAGGCGCCGCCGGAGGGGCTGCAGGGCACGACCGGCACCCCAGGCAGGTGGTCGGCCGCCGCCACCGGAAGGATCTCGCGGCCAACCCTGTTGACCCCGATCTCGGCGGCCACACCCATCATCGCCGCCTGCTGCTCCACTTCGCTGCCGCCGCACAGCACCACCACGCTGGGGTGGTGCTGCATCGAGCGCAGCCAGGCGTCGACCTCGGCCCGCACCGTGGCGCGGTACCCCTCGTCGTCGAGTGGCTGTTCGACGTTGGCGAACATCGCATCGTGCCAGACCATCACACCGAGTTCGTCGCACAGGTCGTACCACTCGGGCTGCTCGTAGACCCCCGTGCCGGGCACCCGCAGCATGTTCATTCCGGCCGCGACCGCTTGACGCAACGCCTCGCGCAGCTGGTCCGGGTGGTCCCAGAGGCGGACCAGGTCGGTCGGGGTCCAGCAGGCGCCGCGGCAGAACATCGTCGTGCCGTTGACCGAGAGGCGGAAGCCCCCATCAGCGACATCGGCCGTGACCGTGCGGAAGCCCACCGAACCCAACTCGTGGACCGACACCGAACCGTCCACCGTCAGTTCCAGGCCGGCCCGATGCAGCACCGGGGTGCCGTGGGTGGCCGGGAACCAGCGTGCCGCGCCATCGACCACCACCTCACCGTGCACGAGGTGCGACCCTGAGCCGGGCACGATCGAGAGTGGAAATCGGGAGGCGCCGACCGTCAGCACCGCATCCTGCGGGCGTGCGCCGACCCAGGTCGCGGCAACCCGGAGCGTGGCGTCGCCGCCGACCACTTCCGGCAGCAGGCGCTGCACCTCGAGCCGGCCAGTCGCAGGGAGCACGTCGATCGGCCGCCACGGGCCTACCGGGGCACACCGCGGGTTCCAGCTCGGCATCCGGCCGAGGAACGTCGTGCGCACCCACCGCAGCTGCTGGTGCTCCACCAGACGTGTGCGCCAGCGCCCCCGAGGGCGACGCGTGGCCAGATGGGTGTTCAGCGACCGGCAGGCGATCACCAGCTCGTCGTCCCCCGTCAGCACGACGGGCACGTCGTGGGCTGCGAACATGCTCTCGCTGCGCAGCAGCGGCACGCCGTTGAGCCACACCTCGGCGATCGTGGCCACACCACCGAAGTGCAGCACCGCAGGGCCGGCCTCACCATGACGGCGCGACCGCCACCACCAGTCGGCGGCGTCGAAGTCGAGCTCATCGCCAAGACCCCAACGGCCGGCCAGGCGCAGGGCGTCGGCGGCCGTTCCGGGAACGCGAGCCGGCAACCATTCCGGGGTCGCTGCCTGCAGGGTCTGGGGGTCGGCGACCGCACCAGCGGCGGTGCACGCGACGGACCAGTCGTCGGACCAGGACATGTCAGTTCCCGTACCGCTCGGCGAGCGTCGTCATGGCTCCGTGCCAGTGTGCGGCCATCGTCGACAACTGCTCGGCAACGTCCACGGTACGCCCCGCCAGCACCCGCGCCAGCTTGAACTGGGCGGTCTTCGCCAGCGACGAGATCGCGTCCAGCTCGTCGGCCGCCGATCGAACGGTGGCGTCGTCGAGCCAGCGGACGAAGGCAGCAGCTGTCGAGGCCCAGGCACCACATTGGCGCAGGCTGCCGAACGCGTACCCATGGAAGCGGTCCGGGTGTTCGAGCAACCACGGCAGGTCCGTCGCGACCCGGGCGGCCATCGCGTCCACCGGGTTCCGTTCGGGGCGCCGCTCGAGGTGGCCGCGCGTCAACCCCAGCGCACGCTCCCGGAGGTCGGTGGCGCTGCGGCGAACCTGGCGTTCCAGCGAGACGAGCTCCATGTAGGGCGCCAGGCCCGCCCCGTCGAGGCGCAGGGCTCCGGCGTAGTCGTCGCCCTCGAGTTCGTAGTAGCCCGCGTTGTGGAAGTACCCGAGCCGGCGACCGACGGTGTCGAGGTGCTGGGGCACGATGGTCGTCTTCTGGTGGTCGAGCCGATAGCTGACGCCCGCGGTGTCCGGCAGGAACCACGAGTCCACCTCGACCGTGAGAAGGTGCCCCAGGGCGAGATGCAGCCCGATGTGCTCCTCGATGCTGCGCCAGACGTTGATCTCCCGCACCTGGATGCCGTAGAGCGCCCACACGTCCTCGGCCGGGTACTTGAAGAACTCCCACTGGTCGCCGTCGAAGCCGGCACCGAGCGTGAAGGCCAAGCCGGCCACCGGGTCGTGGCCGAGCGCGTGCAGCACCTCGATCCACAGGTCCACGTAGCAGTTGGTCTCCGGCCAGTCCCGGTCGGGGGCGTGGAGCGGGTGCCGAACGTACGTGGCCGCATCGATCGGCAGGAGCCGAACCGTGTCGGTCACGGCCACAGCCGCGCCCGTGTGGCCGTTGGCCAGGCGTCGGTCTCCATGCCATGCGTGGCGAAGAGGGCCACAGCGCACCGCTCCAGGCCGAACCCGACGCAGGAGGAATGGGCCCGCTCGCCGTCCGCGGTGTGGATCTCGAACAACTCGCCGAAGTGGTCCTGGTGGTAATTGATCGACGCGCACGCCGTCGGATGATCCTCCCCGAACACCGGGACGAGGAACTCGATCTTCAGCTGCTGCTCGCGCTGACTCATCGACATCAGGCGGCCGGCGCGGCCGAAGAACGGGTCGTTGGCGATGTCGGAGCGGACGTCCAGCCCGAGCTCGGCAAGGAGGGCCGGGGCCCGCTCCAGCCAGAGCTGGCGCCAATCCAGCACCTGATCGGGAGTGCCGAGCCGGATGTTCTCGATCATCCTGAACGCCTGCAGGCGCATCGGGTCCGGGGAGGGCTCGTGGCGGAAGCAGTACTGGGAGGTCTGCACGACTCGCGGCTCGTCGAGGACTGCACCGGTCAGCGTGGGGTACAGCGGGTAGCAGCAGGCGGGTGTCAGGGCGACGTCCGTCTGGCTGAGATGCCCGGCGTAGTCCCCGCCGTCATCGAGCGTGTGCAACAGGGAGCCGAACTCCTTCTCACCACCGCGGAAGGAGAACACTGGGCCGGCCAGCTGCGGGAAGTTCCGCAGGTAGCCGATGCGGTCGAAGGTGGTTCGCGGGATGAGCGGTGGGAACTCCATCGTCACCGCACCGTCCACGGCGCCCAGGCGGCCGACCGCGGCCTTCAGCCCGGCGATGACGGCTTCGAACGCCGCGGAACGGCCGTAGATCCCGTCGACGCCCGAGGGGACGAACAGGCCGGCTGCCACGAGCTGGTCGCGCATCGCCTCGTGGGCGGCGCGCAGATCGTCGGGGGACATGCGTCAGACCTCCTTGGCCAGGCAGAGCAGGTTGGCGTTGTGCTCGATGAGCCGCTCGTTGTGCACCATCAGCGCCGCACTGTGTGCGTCGCGCAGGTGCCGTCCCAGCGAATAGGGGGTGTCGTTTCGATACGCGACGAGGCCGGCCACACGCATCGCGGCTGCCACGATGTCCGCCACGGCAACCGAACAACTGAGCTTGAGGTCGTTCATGCGGATGGCAAAGCCCATGGTCGAGGTGGCCTCCATGTTGCCCCTGGCATCGTCGTACTCGGCGATGGCCGCGTGCACGCTGGAGCGCATCACGTCCAGCTCGGCCTGCACGCGGGCAAGGTCGCGCGCCCGAGGCGGGAGCGTGCCGGGCGCCCGGCGGGCGGCGGCACGGAGGGACGCGCGGGCCCGCTCGACCGCATCCGTGGCAATCCCCAGCCAGGTGGACGACCAGAAGATGTGGGTGACGGGCAGCATCGTGCGTTCCGACAGCACGGCGTACGGCTCGGCGACGACCTGGTCGACGCCACCGCGTGCCGTCAGCCTGAAGCTGTCGCTGCAGGTGCCACGCATCCCGAACGCGTCCCAACCGCCGACGGGTTCGAGGTCGTAGTTCGGCTTCTGGATGTGCAGGATGACCTGGTCGCTGGGCGGGGCATCCGGGCTTCGGCGAGCCGTGACGAGGATGTCGTCGACCGCGAGGCCGTAGGAGATGACCGTGCCGAGCTTCTCCAGCGTGAACTGGTCGCCGGTGGTCTCCACGGCGCAGATGCTCGTGCGCACGTCGCCGCCGACGCCGCCTTCGGTGGTGGCCGAAGCGATCAGCCGGCCGTGGGAGGCGATCTCGCGCAGAAACTGCTCGAAGTGCGCGTAGCCCGGGCCGTGCTGAACGATGCACGCCACCTGGATCTGATGCATCGCGAAGATCATCGAGGTCGAGCCGCAGTGCTTGCCGAGTTCGGTGCAGATCGCCGCCACCTCGGCATAGGTGCAGCCACCGCCGCCGTACTCGACCGGCACGAGCGCGCCGAGCAACCCGGCCTCGCGGAGGGCCGCGAAGGACTCGTGGGGGAACCGCGACTCGGTATCGACGGCCGCGGCATGGGGCGCAACGACGTCTCGACCGATGCGGGCGGCTTCCGCCAGCAGCCGCTGGCCATTGTCGGATCGGAGCAGATCGACTCCCATTTCGAGCACCTCTATTCAGTACCGAGTAGCGATTCGAGCGCCTCTCGCAGGTTCAGGACGGACTCGAACGTCGAGCGCTTCAGCAAACGTTCGGGGAACTCGACATCGAACTCGTCCTCCAGGGCCAGCATCAGGTTGACGCTGGCATGCGAGGTCAACCCGACGGAGTACAGGCTGGTCGTGTCGTCGAGCGTCGACAGGTCGGCGGTGAGCTTGCCGTGCTCGGCGACGATTTGGCGGATCAGTTGAACTCGGTCCGTCACGCGTGGTCCTCTCGCGGTGAAGTGGGGGGCGCGACGACAGCGGCATAGACCGCCATCGCGTAGTTGCCATCGTGCGAGACGCTGACGGTACCGTCGACCAGCCCGATTTCGTTGGCGCGCGCCAACGCGCTCCCCGAGAAGTGCACCTCCGGCGCGCCGAAGGAATCGTGACTGATCTCGATGTCCCGCAGGGACGTGCCGTCCACCGGACGCAGCACCTTCAAGGCCGCCTCCTTCGCCGCGAACCGTGCCGCCAGCCGCTCGGGCGACCAGCCGTCAGGCAGGGTTCGACACGCCGCCAGCTCGGCGTCGGTGTACACACGGTGCAGGTAGCGAGCGCCGAACCGGTCGATCGACGCCACCACCTGGGGCACGTACACGAGATCCGTTCCGACGCGCAGACGCCCGGACGGCGCAGCGGTGCTCAATGGTGTGCAACCTGCGGCTGCGGGGCGACGACCGAGGCGACCTGGGCCACCGTCGTGGCGGCCGACCCCTCGTCCTGCTTGCGTTCCCGACGCACGAGCAGCAGCACGACCTTGGTGACCAGCTGCTCGACGGTGCCGAGCATGATGACGAGGTCGAGCACGATCGACCAGTTCTCCACGTAGAAGAGGTCGAGCCGGCGGTACGCCTCGAAACTCGGGTTGTCCCGGGCCTCGACCTGCCAGAGGCCGGTGATGCCCGGCAGGACCTGCTCGCGCTGACGCAGGTCGGGCGAGAAGTGGGCGACTTCGGACGGCAGCGCCGGTCGCGGGCCCACCAGGCTCATCTCGCCACGCAGGACGTTGATCAGCTGGGGCAACTCGTCCAGGCTGGTGGCCCGCAGGAAGCGGCCGATACCGGTAACGCGAGGATCGCGCTCCATCTTGAACAGCGGGCCAATCCGCTCGTTCTCCGCCTTCAACTGCGCCAGGCGAGCTTCGGCGTCGACGGCCATCGTACGGAACTTGAGCACGCCGAAGGACTTGCCCTTCTTGCCGACGCGCTGCTGCAGGAAGAACACCGGGCCATGATCGTCGAGCTTGATCAGCAGCGCGATCAACAGCATGATCGGGCTGGCGAGCACCAGGACCAACGCCGACCCGACGAGGTCGGACACCCGCTTCATCGCCAGCTGCACCGGTGAGAGGTTCACGGGCTCCACGTACAGCAGCGGCTCGTAGCTGAGCGGCAGCGAGCGCAGTCGCCGTGCGTCGATGCCGGCGATACCCGTCGTCAGGTGCACATGGAGGCCCATCGCCTGCATCTCACGGATCATCGCGTTGAGCAACACCGTCGGCAGCGCCAGCGGCGACATGACGACGCCGCTGACCTCATGGTCGGCGGCGATCGTCGCGGCATCGGTCGCCGGCCCGATCCAGAGGTGATCGAGATGGTTGATCATCGCCTCGGTCCGGTCGCCGACGACGCCGACGACGTTCATCCCGAGTTCGCGGTGGGTGGAGAAGAGGTTGAACAGACGTGCGGACTCCTCAGCGGCGCCGATGAGGAGGATTCGCCGGCCGTAGTTGCCGCGCGACCGTTCGTAGACCAGCCAGGAGCGATAGGCGGACCGGGTGGCGACGAGGAACACCAGCGACAGCAGCGCGCCCCCCACGGATTCACGGATGCGCATGTCCAGCTTGAACACCCGGTCGATGAGGGTGACGGCCACGGCGAGCAGCGCCACGGCGCGGATGAGGCGCGTGAGCTCCACAACGCGGACGGCGCTGACACGGGCGAGCATCAGGCCCTGGCTGCGCTCGGCCCACAAGCCGCATGCGACCGCGGCCCCGATGAGGACGAAGGCCCGCAGGGTGCCCGCGTCGCGGACGTACGTGCCGGCGAACAGGATGATGAAGAAGGCCAGCGCGATCGCGATTGAGTCGAGCAGGATCAGGACCAGCTTCAGCTTGTGACGCCGAAGGAGCCCGCCCGGCCCGACCCGAGCGGGCGCCGCGGCGGAGGTGTGGGAGTCGGGAGAGACTTCGCATGGACTTGCTTGAGCGGACGACATCGCGCACCTCACTTCATGAGCCGAACGGTCGCCCGCCCGGCGGAGACGTGGACTGGCCGGGCTGTCGGCCACGTGCCGCCGCCGGCCGGGTGCGCCTCACAAGTGACGCACACCACGTGCAACCAGGACTGTACGGGGGCGACGAAAAAGGACCAATGGGCCATACGGACCATTCATCCCGACTTCACCGACGTCAGAGGTCGAGCAACCCCTCAGGGAGGTCCACCGAGATGGAGCCTTGACGGACGGCCGTGATGAAGACGGCCGGAATGAGGGTGCCGCGGTCCAGTTCCAGCAGGTCGTGGGCCGGGTTGGCGACGACCGCGACGCAGATGCCGAGCGCTTCTCCGGTGCCGTCCACCACTTCCGCCCCGATCAGCTGGTCCACGTACCAGCCGTCGCCACGATCCGGCAGCGGTGCCGCGCTGAGTGGGGTACCGACAAAGGCCTCGGCGGCAGTTCGGTCGTCGACGCCTTCGAAGTGCACCAGCCAGCGCTGCCCGGCGGGGCGAGCGGCGGCCACAGTGAGCCAGCGCTGGCCTGCACGCAAGCGGGCGCCGACGGCGAGCCGTTCGGTGCGGTCGGTGAGCAGGTCGACGTAGAGGTCGCCACGCACACCATGGGCGCGGCCCGTTCGGCCGACTTCGATCTCGGTGGGTTCGGCCACAGCGGGGCCGGGATCAGTCGACGAAGTCGACGTCGACCTCGACGCCGTCGCGGCTGGCAGCAGCGCGCACCACGGTGCGGATGCTCTGCGCCGTACGACCGCGGCGGCCGATGACCCGCCCGAGGTCGCCGGGGCCGACCTTGACGTCGAGCTTGACGCGGCCGCGAGCCTCCGAGGCCGACACGATGACCGCGTCGGCATCGTCGACGATGGAACGGACCAGGTGGCTCAACACCGCGGTGGCGGTGGCTGCGGGGACCTGGTTGGGGTCGTGCTCGGTCACGAGTGGGTCACTTCGCCGCGCGGGCGGTGCTGAACTCGGACCATGCGCCCGAGATCTCCAGCAGTTTCTTGACCCGATCGGTCGGCTGAGCGCCATCCATCAGCCACTTCACGGCCTTGGCGTTGTCCACGTTCAGGGTGCTGGGCTCGGTACGCGGGTTGTAGGTGCCCACGATCTGGATGAAGCGGCCGTCGCGCGGCGAACGGCTGTCGGCCGCGACGATGCGGTACTGCGGCTGCTTTGTCTTGCCGACTCGGGTGAGGCGCAGCTTCACTGCCATGGTCGTAGGGCTCCCTGGAATACTTCGGGCGAAATCGAAACCACGTAAGGCTATCAGTTGAAGGGCGGGAAGCCACCCGGCGCATTGCCGCCCGGCATTCCGGGGAACCCGCCGGGCATCCCGCCCGGAAGCCCACCCATGCCGGGCAGGCCACCCATGCCCGGGAAGCCTCCGCGGCCGGGCTTGGCGCCCTTGCCCTTCTTCCCCTTCTTGCCACGCGGCATGGCGCTCATGCCCATCCGCTTCATCATCTTCTGCATCTCCTGGAACTGCTTCACCAGGCGGTTGACGTCGCCGACGGTGGTGCCACTGCCGGTGGCGATGCGAGTGCGCCGGCTGCCGTTGATCAGTTCCGGCTTGCGCCGCTCCAAGGGGGTCATCGAGTTGATGATCGCCTCGATCGGCTTCAGCGCGTCGTCGCCGATCTGCGCGTTCTTCAGCTCCTTGGGCATGCCGGGCATCATCCCCAGAACGCTGCCGAGCGGGCCCATCTTCTTCAGCGACTGCATCTGCTCGAGGAAGTCGTCGAGGGTGAACTCGCCCTCGAGCATCTTCTCCGCGGCCTTCTCCGCCTGGTCCTTCTCGAACGCTTGCTCGGCCTGCTCGATGAGGGTGAGCATGTCGCCCATCCCGAGAATTCGGCCGGCCATGCGGTCCGGGTGGAACTGCTCGAACTCGGAGAGCTTCTCGCCCGTGCTGGCGAAGGCGATCGGCCGGCCGATCACTTCCTTCACCCTCAGCGCCGCACCGCCGCGGGCGGCGCCGTCCCGCTTGTACATGATGACACCCTCGATCGCCAGGGTGGCGTGGAACGCCTCGGCCACGCTGACGGCGTCCTGCCCGGTCATCGCGTCGATCACCAGGAAGGTGTAGTGCGGGTCGATGACGGCGCTGATCTGGCGAACCTGCTCCATCATCTCGGCATCGATGGCCAGGCGGCCGGCCGTGTCGACGATGAGCACGTCCTTGCCGAGGCGACGCGCCTCGGCCAGGCCGCGCTGGGCGGTGGTGACGGGGTCGCCGGGTTCGCTGAACACCGGCACGTCGATCTGACGGCCGAGCGTGCGCAACTGCTCCACGGCTGCCGGGCGCTGGAGGTCTGCGCCGACGAGCAGCGGCTGACGGCCCTGGCTCTTGAACCAGCGGGCCAACTTGGCGGAGTTGGTGGTCTTGCCGGAACCCTGGAGACCGGCCATCAACACCACGGTGGGCGGCCTGCCGGCGAAGGTGAGCTTCAGCGTCTCGCCGCCGAGCATCGCCGTGAGCTCGGCGTTGACGATCTTGACGATCTGCTGGCCGGGGTCCAGCACCTCGCTCAGGCGGGCACCGACGGCCTGGTCGCGGATGCGACCGACGACGTTGCGGACGACACCAACGTTGACGTCGGCCTCGAGGAGCGCCGTGCGGATCTCCTTCAGCATCTCGTCGACATCGGCCTCGGTGAGGCGGCCCTTGCCGCGCAACCGCTTGACGATGCCTTCGAGGCGGGATGACAGCGAATCGAACATGCGGATGCAACGCTACCGGCCGGGCGCGTCAGCGGCCCGACGCGTCACCGGCCCGATCACGCTCAGGTGACCGGGCCGGCTCGCGATTGATGCTGCCGATCAGCCGATCGACACGATGGCCGTCACCACGCCGGCCGTGAGCTCCACGTTCACCCGGGCGGGCAGGTACTCGAGGGTGACGATGAAGTCCACACCGTCGGCCCGGACGACCCTGAGGGTCCAACCGTTCTCCTCGGCGACCTTGGCCGCTTCGGCCTCCGGCAGGCCTACCAGGATCTCCGCGGCCGCGGGGTCCACCGGGTCCGGCATCTCCACCGGGTCGGTTCCATCGTCACCCGGCTCGGCGACCACGGTCTCGACCGGCATCGGCTCGGGCATCGGCTCGACCGGGAGCGGCTCGGGCATCGGCGGCATCTCGATGAAGCTGTCGTCCACGGCGATGACCGTCCACTCGCCTCCGTCGTTCGACGTGAAGACGTAGGCGGGCAGCATCCACACGGCGCCATCGGCGTCCCAGATCTGGGTGAGGCCAAGGCGGACGTCGGTGAAGGTGATGGTGATGTCCTCCGGCGGCGGCATCTCTTCGATCACGCAGTCGGTGGCGGGGTCGCACACCGGCTGATCGATCACGTCCACCGGCGGCACGACCTGGGTGTCGGGGACGACCAGGGTCTCGGGCGGGGCGGGAGCGATCTCGGCCTCGGAACCACCACTGGTTTCGTTCGCGATGCCGGAGTCGCTGCTGACGGCCACATCACCACCGATGGTGTCGCGGGCCATCACGCCCGGCCCGCCGTACCAGGTCCACATGCCGGACTCGTCGTTCAGACGCTCCAAGCCGGCTGCAGCACCGACGAGCGGATAGTCGCCGACCGGCTGCGGCTCGGCCAGCACACCACTGGCCCAGGTGACGGCGCCCTCGGCGCCGAAGCCGACAGAGAGCGCGATCGGGGCCTTCGCCCCGTCGAGCAGGAGCCATGCGGTGACGTTGGCACCCCACTCATCGGCGTAGGTCTCGTACTCGTAGGCCGAGGAGTCGAAGCCCATCGAGGCGAAGAGGTCCTTGGCCTTCTGCTCGGCCGTCGCAGCATCGGGCACGCCCGCCGGCGGCTGAGGCTCTTCGCAGCGAACCTCGACCGGAATACTGTCCGCCGGCACCTCGCCGCCGCCAGTGCCGGTATCGGGTGGCGTGGCCGCGCCGCTGGAGCCGTCCGCCCCCTCGCCGACCGCGGGGTCGACCATGACGGCGTCGACGCATTCGACGCCCGGAGTGGCCATCGGGGCCGGGCTGAACCACCAGCTCACCATGCCATCGGAACCGACGCTGAGCGTGGCGCCGCTGTAGTCCTCCGGGCCGACCATCCATCCGCCGCCCATGTCGGCGGCAAGTTCACGAACCTCGCCCTCCACGCCCAGCACAGCGGCGATGGCGGCGATCCGAGCGGTGTCCACCTGCGCACCCGCAGGGAACTGGTAGGCCGGGGCGGACCCGTCCAACGCCGGCAGATCGCCCTCGTAGACGTAGTGGAAGATGGCGTACGGCATCATCATCCGGTCGCTCTCGGCCGCAGGGGCGGCGCCGGCGTTGGTCGAGCCGTTCCCCGTGCCGAGCTTGATGACGGGCGGCGTGGCGCTGGCGGAGGTGTCCGAGGAGGTGGTCTGGGCCGGGTCGCCGCACGAGGCGACGGTGAGGCCGGCAACGACGGCGGCTGCAGCGAATGCGAGGCGGCGGGAGCGGATCATGGCGGTTCCTTCGGGTCGGGATGTTCCGTGGGCACCTGCTTCGACGGCGGTACACCCCGCCGCGGTTCCCGCAGTTCGCGATTCAGTCGGTGGCGAACAGGGCGTCGACGAACTCTGCGGGCTCGAAGGCCACCAGATCGCCGATCGTTTCACCCAGGCCGACGAGCTTCACCGGCAGGCCGAGCTCGGTCTCGATGGCGAACACGATGCCGCCCTTGGCCGAGCCGTCGAGCTTGGTGAGCACCACACCGGTGACGCCACCTTCGCCATCCACCGTCGTGGCGGCTCCGAACTCGCGCGCCTGGGTGAGCCCGTTCTGCCCTGTCGTGGCGTCGATCACCAGCAGGACTTCGGTGACGCGCCCCTTGCCCTTGGCGGCAACGCGGCGCACCTTGCGCAACTCGTCCATCAGGTTGGTCTTGGTGTGCAACCGGCCGGCGGTGTCGCCGAGCACGAGGTCGATCCCCTTGGCGGCAGCGCGCTCGATGCCGTCGAAGATGACGGCGCTCGGGTCGCCGCCTTCGTTGCCGCGCACGATCTCCGCGCCGCTGCGCTCCGCCCACGTGGTGAGCTGCTCGGCGGCCGCAGCGCGGAACGTGTCGCCCGCCGCCATCAGGACTGTGCGACCCTCGGCCCGCTGCTGATTGGCCACCTTGCCGATCGTGGTGGTCTTGCCGACACCGTTCACCCCGACGAACAACCACACGTTCGGGCTGTCGGGCTCGCCGGCCTCGAATTGCAGGGCGCGGTCCGCGCCTTCGAGCCGGCCGGTCATCTCCGCCTGGAGGGCGGCCAGCAGGGCGTCGGCGTCGGCGATCTCCTTGGCTTTCACACGAGCCTTCAACCCACCGAGCAGTTCGTCGGTGACGCGCACACCGACGTCTGCCTTGAGCAGGGCCTCTTCGAGGTCGTCCCAGGTGTCGGCGGTGATTCCGCCACGCCCACGGACCCCGAGGAAGGCCCCGGTGAGCGCGCTGCGTGCCTTGGACATGCGGGTGCGGAAGCTGGCCTTCTCCGCCGGCGCTTGCGGTTCTGCCTCAACCTCCGCTGCCGCATCGTCAGCCGACTCGACCGCGGCGTCGGTCGCTTCGGCGGCCGGTGCCGGCTGCACGGGCCGGGCGGGGGTGCGCGGTGCGGCGGGAACCGATGGCGTGGCCGAGCGTGTGGCACCCGTGCGGAGCCGGGCGGACGTGCGGCGGTTCCACAGGACGACACCGAGGCCGAACACCAACACGACCGCGACGAGGGGGAGCAAGATCGATTCCATGGTGCCCCCGAGGCTACCGACCGTCGTCAGCGGGAGTCGGCGCCGCCATCGCTGAGCCGCTGCGCCAGATAGGCGAGCGGGATGCTCACGACCATCACGAAGGTGGCCACCACATTGATCACGGCGGGCGACTGCGGCCGGGCGAAGTTGGCGTAGATCCACTGCGGCAACGTGAGGTACCCGGAGCCCGAGGTGAACGTGGTGACGACGATCTCGTCGAAGCTCAGGGCGAACGCCAGGATCCCTCCCGCCAGCAGCGCCGAACGCACCAGCGGGAAGGTGACGTGGCGGAACGTTTGGAACCCGGTGGCCCCGAGGTCGGCGGAGGCTTCCAGCAGGTTGGGTGAAGAGCGGCGGAGGCGGGCGATGACGTTGTTGTAGGCGATGACCACGCAGAACGTGGCGTGGGCCATCACCAGCGAGTGGAAGCCGAGGCCCACCTCGAAGGAGAACAGACCGAGGTCGACCTCCTTGGTGAACGTGTTCTGCAGGGCGATACCGGTGACGATGCCGGGCAGCGCGATCGGCAGCACGAGCACGAAGGAGATGGCGTTCCGGCCGAAGAACGTGTACCGCTGCAGGGCGAACGCCGCCAGCGAACCGAGGATGAGGGCGATGACCGTGGCCCACGTGGCGACGGTGACGGAGCGCCACAGCGCCTCGCGGGGCCCGTCGTCCTGCCAGGCTTCGCGCCACCACTGCAGGGTCCACCCTTCGGCGGGCCAGGCGACGGACTTCTTCTCCGTGAACGACAGCCGTGCCACCACGAACAGGGGCACGTAGAAGAACACCAGCGTGCCCAGAGTGACGAGACCGAGCAGCGTCTTGGAGAACCACGAGGTACGCATCAGCCAGGCCTCACAGGTTGTCGAACGCGCCGGCGCGCTTCATCGCCAGCAGGTAGAGGACGATCATGACCAGCGGGAACAGGGTGTAGGCGGCGGCCAGAGGCAGGTTGGGGCCACCGAGGGTGGCGTTGATCAACTCACCGAACATCACGCGCTCCTTGCCGTCCACGAGGAGGCGCGGGAGGATGTAGTCGCCCAGCGTCAGCGAGAACGTGAAGATCGACCCGGCGGCCACGGACGGCAGCAGGAGCGGCAGGATGACCGACCGGAACGTGCGCCATGGGCGGGCACCGAGGTCGCCCGCCGCGTCCAGCAGGGACGTGGGCAGGCGGTCCAGCCCGGCGTAGATCGGCAGGATCATGTAGGGCAGCCACAGGTACACGAGCGCGATGACCACCGCTGTGCGGCCGTACCCCGGCGTCCAGCCGAGCACGCTCTGCAGGAAGCCGCCGCCACCACGCCCGGCAGCAGCGAAGCGATTACCGGCCGGCGACACCATGGCCCGCCACGCGTAGGCCTTCACCATGTACCCGGCCCACAGCGGCAACAGCATGGAGACGAGCAGCCCACGGCGCACCCAGCGCGGTGCGATCTTGGCGATGAAGAAGCAGGTCGGCAGTGCGACGAGCGCACAGATCAGTGTGACGCTTACCGCGGTCAACACGGTCTTGCCGAACAGCGACCAGACGTTGATGTCGCCCAGCGCATCGGTGATGTTCGCCGTGGTGAGGTCGCTGGTCGGCTTCTGCGAATCCGGGTCCAGGGTGTAGAGCGCTGCCACCACGAGCATCGCCAGCGATGCCAGGTAGACGAACAGCAGCCACGCCACCGGTGGCGTGAGCAGGCTGAACAGGCCGGCGCGCGGGTGGCGCCGGAAGAAGCGATTCAGGTTGCGGAAGGGCTGGGAGGGCCCGGAGGCCCTCCCAACCCGTTCGGCAGTGGTCACGCGCGCAGCGCGTTCCAAGCGTTGACCCACTCGGTGTAGGGCACGCAGGTCACGTCGGTCCGGCCGTCGAGGCACTCCTCGGTGGCGGTGGTCCAGTACCAGACGTCGGTCCAGTAGTCCTCTTCCTCGGCGTGGTACTTGGCGCAGTGGTCCGGGTCGGCCGTGAGCGCGCAGCCCTTGGCGTTGCTCGGTGCCTCACCGAAGTACTCGGTGGCCTGAGCGTTCGCCCACGGCGACGAGATCCAGTCCATCCACAGCTTCATGCAGTTCGGGTTCGACGCCTGCGACGACAGCATCCAGGTGTCCGACCAGCCGGTCGCGCCTTCCTTCGGCTTGACCGTGTCCACCAGTGCGCCTTCGCTCTGGGCGAAGTTGGCCACGACCTGCCACGTGGTGCCGGCGAGCACCGTGCCGTCCACCATCGAGTTGGCCTGCACCACATAGTCGGCCCAGTACTGGCTGGCGAGGCCCTTCTGGCTCTCCAGCAGGGCGATCGCGGCATCGAACTGCGCCTGATCCAGCGCGTACGGGTTGGTGATGCCGAGGTCCGGCTGGGTGGCCATCAGCCACAGCGCCGCGTCAGCGATGTAGATCGGGCTGTCGTACACGCTGATGGCACCTTCGGCCACGCTGCCGGCCTCCCACATCGCGCCCCAGCTGTCGGGCGCCTCGGGGAAGGCCTCGGTGTTGAAGAACATCACGTTGGCCCCGCGGCCGTGGGGGATGCCCATCGGCTTGCCGTCGAGGGAGTTCCACGGCTTGTCCTTCAGGCCGTCGAAGATGTCCTCGTAGCTGCTGAACTCGGCGAGATCGATCTCGACGACCTCACCGCCGGCCATCAGCCGGTTGGTCGCGTCGCCGGATGCCGACACGCCGTCGTACTCGCCGCTCTGCATCAGCTGCACCATCTCGTCGGACGTTGCACCGAGCTTGACGTTGACCGCGCACCCGGTCATCTCGGTGAACGGCGTGGTCCAGGCCTCCTCGATGTAACCCGGCCAGGCGACGATGTTGACCTCTCCCTCGGCGCCGGCCACAAGGTCGGCGTTCGGCGTCCACATGTAGTCCATGTCGCCGCCGGTGGTGTCGGCCGGCGTCGTCGTGACATCCGGAGCGGTGGTCTCCTCCGGCGCATCGGTGACGTCGGGCGCGTCCGAGCCGGCCGGTGCCTCGGTTCCCTTGGTCTCGTCGTCGTCGCCGCAGGACGCGGCGACGATCGCGAGTGACGCCAGCAGCGCCACTCCAACTCGTGTCTTCCTCATTGGTCTCCCCCTTCAGAGGTATCGGTGGTAGCAACGGTGAAGGCCGCGGAACGCGGCCATGCCAGGCGGACGAATCCGCCGATGGCGACACCAACGAGCCCGTCGCTCGGCACGTTGGCGAGAAGGTGACTGCCGTCGGCGAGGTCCACTCGGACCCTGCTGTCGGCACCCACGTAGTGAACATCGCTGACGATGCCGTCCACACCGACCTCATCGTGGGCAACCGCGTCGCCCGCGAGCCGGATGCGCTCGGGCCGCACGGAGTGCGCCTCGGTGACACCGAGCAACCGGCCGGACAGCTCGGGCGACAGCACATTGCTCGTGCCCACGAAGCCGGCCACGAACGTGGTGGCAGGGTGGTCGTAGATCTCCCGCGGCGAACCGACCTGCTCGATCCGTCCGTGGTTGAACACCGCGATGCGATTGCTCATGCTCAACGCCTCACCCTGGTCGTGGGTGACGAACACGAACGTGATGCCCACGTCGCGCTGGATGGCCTTCAACTCGATCTGCATCTCCTCGCGGAGCTTGAGGTCGACCGCGCCGAGCGGTTCATCGAGCAACAACACCTTGGGATGGTTCACCAGCGCCCGCGCCAGGGCAACCCGCTGGCGTTGCCCACCGCTGAGCTGGTGCGGCTTGCGATGCCCGAACTGGGCCAGCCGAACACGTTCCAGCATGTCCTGCGCCCGCGCCCGCCGCGCGGCGCTGCCGACCCCCTTCACCCTCAGCCCGTACTCGACGTTGCGCAGCACGGACATGTGCGGGAAGAGTGCATAGTCCTGGAAGACCGTGTTCACGTCGCGGTCGTACGGGGCCCGCCGAGTGACGTCCTGCCCGCCCAGGAGGACTGCCCCGGCCGATGGCAACTCGAAGCCGGCGATCATCCGCAGAACAGTGGTCTTGCCGCTACCGCTGGGCCCGAGCAACGAGAAGAACTCGCCTTGCTCGATGGTGAGGTTCACCCCGTCGACCGCCGTGACCTCGTGCTCGGCCGACCCGAACGACTTTCGCAGGCCGACCAGTTGGATGGCCGGTTCGTCGACGGCAACGCCGAGCGCAGCAGTGGTATCGAGCACGATGCGTTGGTTCCCCCAGGATCCCGCGGGCGCGACGGCCCAGCACGCAGATGTTAGCCGTCCTTCACAGGCTGGTGCGCCACTGCCCCGGCGATGTCCGAGAGGGCGTTGGCCATCACCGCCAACGGGTCGCCGGCGGCGTTGCTCTCGCGCCACCGCTCGCGGAGCAGGTCGAGCTGAGCCGCGTCCTCCGGCGTCGCAGTGGCCAGCACCTGGCGCAGGCGCAGCATGTTCCACCCCGCGGCCGCCGCCAGCGTCTGCGACTCGGCCCGGTAGTGATCCGCCACCACCGTGTCCACCTCCGCGGCGGTCATCACGGGAAGCACTCGCTGGGCGATGCGTGCCATGTTGCGGTACGAGCCCTGCAACAGGAACGCCGGCTCGCCACGCAGGTGGTCGTCCACCGTGGCCGAGGCGATGTACGCGGCATTCACCTTGAGCAGCATGTCCCGCACCCGCAGCAGGTGGGCCAGCGTGGCCGTGATCTGCTGCAGCTCCGAGGCGCCGTAACGGTGCTGCAACTCGTCGCTGCGCACCGCAGCCCCGTTGGCAGCACGGAGCAGCACCTCGAGATCCTGGCGCCCCCTGGCCAGCACCGGAGCCAACACCTCGTTCACCCCGCAGGCGTTCTCCACATAGCTCTGGGCGAACGCGGCCGCGGCGTTGGTGGCCACGTCGCCGAGGTTGTGCACGTCCGCACGGTTGGCGAGCATGTCGGGGATGCGGAAGGCGGCGCCGGCGCTGGTGTACGGGTTGCCGGCCATGGCCACCACGAACCGCTTGCCGGACAGCGAGTAGGTACGAGCCTGGCCGTCGAAGACCCCCTCGATGCGCCGCGTGGCGTCGCACAGGGAGATGAACTTCTGCAGGAACTCCGGCGAGGTGTGCTGGATGTCGTCGATGACGAGCATCACGTTGTTGCCCATCGCCAGCGCCTGGTTGAGTTTGACCAGTTCCTCAGCGGCGGCCGCGTCGGGAGCCGCCGCGGGGTCGAGGCTCTGCACCTGATGGCCGAGGGCCGGCCCGTTGATCTTCACCATGCCGAACCCGAGCAGGTCCGCCACGTATTCCAGGAGGGTCGTCTTGCCGTAGCCGGGCGGTGAGATGAGGAGCAACAGCCCTTGGGCCGCGCCGTTGAGGCCGACCTGGCGGGCGATGTTGTCGCCCACGAGTGGCAGGTAGATCTCGTCGATCAGACGGTTCCGCACGAACGAGGAGATCACCTTCGGTCGCAGCCGGTCGAGGTCCAGAGCCGCCCGCTGCTCCGCAAGCAGGCGACGGCGGGCCTCGGCAAAGGCACGGAAGCGTGCCTGGCCGTCGCGTCGGTAGACACACCAGCGGGTGTACTCGACAGCCGGGTCGAGACGCAGCTCGCCGCCGTGGATCCGCGTGTGGGTGGACCGTAGCCCGCTGATCACGACTTCTCCGGGAACGCCGGCCTCCACCATGGTCTGGTCGTCGAGGATGCGCCAGGCGGCTTCCGCCGCATCGTCCGCCGCGGCGGCGGTGCCCTGGTCGCTGGCCCACTCGAACAAGGTGGTGAAACCTGCGGTGCGGGCATCGAGGCCGAGCGTGGCAGCCCACTCCCGCAGGGCGCGGGCGCGGTCGTCCGCGTGGGTGTGCACCCTGCCCTCGCCACCGGACGTGACAAGCCACTCCACCGCCGACGGCGCATCGAACTCGGCGGCCAGGCCCGCCCGACCCGCCAGCTCCTGGAGCTCCGGAGAGACCCGGTCGGCGAAGGAACGGCTGGCCCGGCCAGGGCCGAGTGCCGCCAACGCAGCCAGCTCGCGGACCACTTGCGCCCGCGCCCGGCTCTCCATCTGCGCCAGCCAGGCTCCCGCCACGGCGCGCACCACACCACGATGGCGGAGCGCTTCGAGCCCCCACCAGCTCTGCATCGCAACGACGATCTGCGCCGCGTCCGAGTCGTGCACGCCGGGCTCGTACCCGTCGTCGATGCGGCCCGCAGCATGGGCGGCGATGCCGTCCACGGGCACACCGAGAGCCAATGCCTCGAACGCCAGGTACAACGCCCGCGGCAACTCGACGGTCTCGGTGGGGTACGTCTGCGCCGCCACGGCGCGGTCGGCCGCGCTGAGGCCGGCGAACGCATCCGCCGGCACCGCGAGCTGAAGGTCGGTCCCGCTCAGCCGCAGGCGCAGGGTGCCGTCGTCGTCGCTGTCGAGCCGCAGTTCGAAGGGTTCGGTGTTGACGCCGAACTTCCAGCGGCCGATGCGCACACTGCCGGCCTCGAACAGCTCGGCGCGGTCGGCCACGATGCGCCGCGCCTGATCCCG